>JAISAG010000003.1 GCA_031266815.1 Burkholderiaceae bacterium
TCCGAAAGAAGCCGAGGCAAAACTGGAAATCCTGCAAAGAGAGCGCACCCGGGAAGTGCTCTCCCTTAACGTTTCCGGTCGCGTTCGGGAGTACGCCATTTTCTACAACTTCCGATTTCGCCTGTTGGACGCAGACAATCAGATACTGATTCCGCCCTCTGAAATCCGCCTTCGCCGGACGCTGACCTACAGCGAAACAGAAGCCCTTTCCAAGGAACGAGAAGAAGAAACCCTGTATCGAGACATGGAAAACGAAGCGGTGATACTTCTCATGCAACGACTGGTCGCGATCAGGCGTGCACCAACGCCGCCGCCCGCTTCACCCAACTGACGACGCGCCATGCAGCTGCGACCGGACGCGCTCGACGAACACCTCGGCAAAACGCTGGCGCCCCTGTATGTCGTCTCCAGTAACGAGCCACTGCTGATCATCGAAGCCAGCGACAAAATCCGCGAGACGGCAAAAAACCGGGGGTACACCGAGCGTGATGTCCTCACCGTTGAACGAGGATTCAAATGGGACAGCCTGAACACCGCCAGCCAGACCCTTTCCCTGTTTGGAGAAAAGAAACTGATTGAACTGCGCATTCCGAACGGCAGGCCCGGCAAGGAAGGAAGCCAGGTGTTGCAGGATTACGTCAACCACCTCCATACAGACAACATCACCCTGATCACCTTGCCGGGCCTGGACAGGGCAACCCGAACGAGCAAATGGGCGAGCGCCTTGCAGGCGCACGCCGTTTACATTGATATTCCACTGGTGGAGCGTCATCACATGGGAAGCTGGATTGCAAAACGCCTGCAAAAACAGCATCAACAGGCAGACGACGAGAGTATCCGCTTCCTGGTGGACTGTGTCGAAGGCAATCTGCTGGCGGCGCACCAGGAGATACAAAAATTGGGGCTTCTGTACCCCAAAGGGCAACTTGAACGAGAGCAAGTCAGGGTTGCCGTGCTGAATGTCGCCCGGTATGACGTGTACAAGCTGGGTGAAGCGATGCTGACAGGCGACGTTTCCCGCTTTGTTCATATTCTGGAAGGGCTCCGTGGAGAGGGGCAGCCACCCAACCTGGCACTGTGGGCGCTGACGAGAGAAATACGCACCCTGCTTCGCCTCCGGGCAGGCATGGATAAAGGACTCCCTGCGGCTTCTCTCTTCAAGACGCTTGGCGTATGGGCATCGAAAGAAAAAATCTTTTCGGCGGCGCTAAAGAGACTGGATACAGATACTTTGCACCGCGCACTCCAACAAACGGCCGATTCAGATAGAATTGTCAAGGGTCTGCATGTAGCGTCCATGCTGGACGATGCGTGGACAGCGCTCCTGCGACTGGGACTTGCCATTGCCTCTCCGGCAGGCATCGTACCGGCGGCAGTACATTGACCCCCGATTTTGCGAGGCAGACAACGATGCACATCAGGGACTATATGCAACAACTCGGCCAGCAAGCGCGACAGGCGTCCCGCATCATGGCGAAAGCGAACACTCACACCAAAAATCAGGCGCTCGCGCACATTGCCAGCGCCATCCGCCGCGACCGCTCCCTGCTGCGTCAGGCAAACGAACAAGATACGACACAGGCACGTGCCGAGGGACTGGCACCTGCCCTGCTGGATCGACTGACGCTCACCGAAGCGGGTATCGCAGCCATGGCGGAAGGACTGGAGCAGATCGCATCCTTGCCAGACCCGATTGGCGAAATCACCAACCTGAAATTCCGCCCCAGCGGCATTCAGGTAGGTCAAATGCGCGTCCCGCTGGGAGTTATCGGCATCATCTACGAAGCACGCCCCAATGTCACGGTGGATGCGGCGGGGTTGTGTGTTAAAAGTGGCAACGCCACTATCCTGCGAGGGGGTTCCGAGGCCATTCACTGTAACCGGTTGCTAGCGAAAATCGTCCAGGAAGGACTGGTTTCGGTCGGCTTGCCCGCAAATGCGGTCCAGGTGGTGGAAACGACTGACCGTGCGGCGGTGGGCGAGATGATTACCCTGACCGAATACATTGATGTCATCGTGCCGCGAGGCGGGAAAGAGCTGATCGCACGCCTGACGCGAGAAGCAAAGGTCCCCATGATCAAGCATCTGGATGGTATCTGCCACGTCTACGTAGACGATACTGCCGACACGGTCAAGGCACTGGATGTTGCGTTCAATGCAAAATGCCAGCGTTACGGCACCTGCAATACCATGGAAACACTGCTTGTCTCCCGCGCCATCGCACGGCAGATACTCCCACCACTGGCGGCACACTACGAAAAAGAAAAAGTGGAACTGCGCTGTGATGTCGAGTCCCTCTCCATACTGGATTCCTATCCCTACAAAAAGCAGGCAGAAGAGGCAGACTGGTACACGGAATACCTTGCCCCTATCCTGGCAATACGGATAGTGGATGGACTGGATGGCGCAATTGAACACATCAATACCTGCTCATCGCACCATACCGATGCCATTGTTACCGAAAACTACGACAACGCGACCCGCTTTCTTCGTGAAGTGGATTCCGCTTCCGTCATGGTCAACGCTTCCACCCGCTTTGCGGACGGATTTGAGTACGGGTTGGGCGCAGAAATCGGCATCTCCAATGACAAACTGCATGCCAGAGGTCCTGTTGGACTGGAAGGACTCACTTCGCAAAAATATATCGTGTTGGGGAAAGGCGAAATCAGAAAGTAAGCGCTTACCTGCTCTCGGCTCGAAACAGCTTCGTTCTGAAGCTCGCCGCGCACTGACCTTCGATACGGCCCGAACAAAACATGCGCCCCGGGAGCCGTTATCCGCTTATTTCATCATACACTTGCAGGGTTTCATCAACGATATGCCCGATGGAAAACTCCCTGATGGCAATCTGGCGGGTGCTTCGCGCCATATCTTTCCGTAACCCGGGATGGTCCAGCAGGTGACGCAGCGTCTCGGACAAGGCGCGCGAATCCCCGGGAGGAACCAGGTAACCGTTTTTACCGTTGATCACTATTTCCCTGCATCCCGGCACATCGGTCGCGACAATGGGGCGCGCACAGGCAGCGGCTTCAACCAATACTTTGGGCAAGCCTGTCCGCCAGGCAGGCAGGCAGACGATGTGCGCCTGGGAGAGAGTGCTCGCCATATCTGTCTGCTGTCCCCACCACTCCACAAGCCCTTCCGCTTGCCATTCCCTGACCTGGGCAGATTCAATCGCCAGAGGCTGACCGGGGTCCAACTCGCCTGCCAACACAAAACGGACAGGTACTCCCCACTGGCGCAGTGCTCTCGCCGCAAAAACAAATTCGCGAACACCTTTGTCCCAGCGCAGGCGGGAAGCCAGCAATACAATCGGATCCCCTTCTTCCGGCTCCGGCGTGGGGTGAAACTGCTGCATATTGACGCCCGTGCCACGGACGAGCTTCGTCTGCCAGGGTTTGAGCAACTCGCCCTCCAGAAAAAGAGTGCGGTCATCTTCGTTCTGAAAAATGGCGCGCAAACGGGGGTGAGCGAACACGTAGCGGCAAACGGCGCGAGCCCAAAATCCATCGCCCAGAATATCGTCCGCACGGGTAATGGTGGCAACCAGCGCGGGAATCATGCGCGCGACCAACCCGCCATACAGAACAGGGCCGCTGGCAACCAGATGCACCACAGCAGGCTGTAACTGCCGGAAGAGTGTCCGAAGGCGCCACAGGGCCGCCAGAACAGCGGGCAGGTGCCGACCACTTTCAGGCAAGGTACAGGGGTGGCAAGTAATCGCGTAGGATTCCATCCCTTGCTGCGCAGCATAATCTTGTGGTGCGGCGACATGAACATGAAAGCCGGCATTTTGGGCAGCAAGCGCAACAGGCAGGCGATGCGATAAAAACTGCGCCGCAGAATCCGCAACAAACAGAAGAACGCCTCTGTCCGGATCAGGCGGGAAAAGCAACTGCTGGCGCACGGTACCTGTCTAAAAAACGTCGGGCTAGGAACAGCCTGCCCGCTTCTTTGCCGAAAGGATGGCGTCGTGGAAAGAAGAAAACCCCGATGGAATATCGGGTTTGTCGGACTGATTTCTGGTAGCACTTTCTGCGTAGGCCGACCGGCTCTGCTCGTAGGCGGTACAAGCATTCTTTGTCTCATTGATGAGCTGGTAGGTCTTTGCCTGGCGGTAGTACAGCGTTGCCAGCCGGTTATACTGCCCCCTTGCCTGATAGCGGGTCGCTGCCTGCGTGTACTGCTCAATGGCCCGCCGGACATATTCGTCCGATTTTGACTGGCGCGTCTCGTAGGTGATGGACGTCTCCAGAAATCCTGTTTCGCGGTAAGTCCGCTCCCGCCGCGCAAGGACGGGCGAACGCAGGAAGAGCGCGAATGCGCGGTAGGCATTGCCCAGCCCTTCAGGGTCGTTCCGAACCTCGCTGGTTCTGATGGACTCCATGATGACCCGTTCCGCGGCAAGCGGGTTGCCCTCGTCCATATAGCGTTGCGCGTTTTCCAGTTGTACTGCCGGATCAGTTGCTTCAGGCATACTGACATAGCAGGCGCTCACAAAAAGCGCTCCGGTCAACATGGTGATGAGGGTGATTTTTTTCATGACACAGCAACAAAGTACCGGACGGAATGGTCATGCAGGACTCTCTCCATTATAATGCATTCATCTGCCCGTGCGCGGTTTGCAACAGCGGGAGTCCCTTTTGTCAGCGATGGAGGAATGGTGATGGTCTATCTGCTGGTTCTGTTTTTTGCGCTGCTCTTTCTGGGTATGCTGGGTTCTGTGGTTTACTTCATGCTGATGGACAAAAGTCGCCGGGCATCTGCCGGGCATCGCCACATCAACCACCCCGACAGGGACTTGCCGCTGTACAACACGGGGGAATGTGACCGCTACTCTGTCGGCACGTTTTACTGGTACTGACAGGGAAGCCGTATCAACTCTCGTCCAGGATATTGGTTTCCACGAATTCCTCAATGCCTGTGTTCAGCGCCGTTTCTATCCTCTTGAGGCTTAACAGGAGTTCCAGCAACGCCTTTCTGGAAAATACCGCGCGCACACTGATGCCATGCGCATTTTGATGCGGATTCTCGTTCTCAATGGTCAGCACCCCTGTTTCCGGTTGCAAGACAATGGAGAGCGGGGCTTCAAACGGAACGAGGATTGTTTTTTCATCCAGGTCCACTTCTCCTTTTTTCTGGGACATCTCGTCCAGCAGGCGGGTCGGGAATTTTTGCATTGTGGCGCTCATCACGTTCAGGCACGTTCCGTGGCATAATACCAGCTATCTTGCGTCGGTGAACCCACCTGGCAAGTAAAAGCGGAATTCTCCTGTCACCCCCCTTCCCCTTCTCTCCGCCGGAAAGGCGCTTTTGTGCCGGGATGAGGGGAATGTTGTCCATCAACCCTTCCCCTGAGCAGAAACATGAACACAACAAATAATATCCCCACACACAACCTGCTGATAAACGGCAAACATGTTGCGCCGGAATCTGGGCAGTTCTCCACCATTCTCAACCCGGCAACGGAAGAAATCATCGCCTCCGTCGCCCAGGGAGGTATCAATGATGTAGACACTGCGGTCAAGGCGGCGCGCGGCGCGCTGGCGGTGTGGAACAAAATGCGCGCGGCGGACAGGGGGCATATCCTGAACAAGCTGGCAGACCTGATGGAAGCCCACCAGGAAGAATTGATCCTGCTGGAAACCCTGAACGCAGGGAAACCCATTGCCAGCGTCAGGCGGCAGGACATGCCTGCCGCTATTGACACCATGCGCTACTATGCGGGTTGGTGCGACAAAATTATCGGACAGGTTGTGCCTGCCCGGACAGACGCGCTGACCTACACTATCCGCGAACCAGTCGGTGTAGTAGGCGCCATCGTCCCGTGGAATTTTCCTGTCATGATCGGAATCTGGAAAATCGCGCCTGCCCTTGCCTGCGGATGCACGCTAGTTGTTAAACCGGCCGAAATTACCCCCCTGACGCTGCTCCGTATCGGGGAACTGGCGCTGGAAGCGGGCTTGCCACCCGGTGTCCTTAATATCGTTACAGGCAAAGGCAGCGTCATTGGGAACGCCATGGTTTCTCACCCGGACGTGGATAAAATTACGTTTACCGGTTCCCCTTCGGTAGGCAGAGGCATCATGCAGGGTACGGCCGTCAACTTCAAGCGCATTACGCTGGAACTTGGCGGCAAATCCGCCAACATTATCTTTTCTGATGCGAATCTGGACAATGCGGTCAGAGGTGCCGCTTCCGGGGTATTTTTTAACGCGGGACAAGTCTGCTCGGCTGGCTCGCGCATCCTGGTACAACGTCGCATCCACGATGAAGTGGTTGACCGCCTGATTGCCCGCGCAAAGGAAATCCGCATCGGCGACACCATCACCGCCGATACAGCGTTGGGACCGTTGGTTTCCGACAATCAGATGAAAACTGTTCTGGACTACATTGACATTGGCAGAAAGGAGGGCGCCAGCCTGATATACGGCGGCAAGCGTTGTGACCGGAGAGGCTACTACATCGAGCCGACCATTTTTTCCGGGGTTCAGCACGAAATGCGCATCTCGCAAGAGGAAATCTTTGGCCCGGTCGCCAGCATCATCCCGTTTGAAGACGAAGAAGACGCTCTGCGGATTGCCAATGGTACAGCCTTCAGTCTCGCCGCCGGTGTCTGGAGCAGTGATATCACGCGCGTTCACCACATGGCGCGCGGCCTCAAGGCCGGAACGGTCTGGATCAATACCTACGGCTACACGGATGTCCGTCTGCCTTGGGGAGGAACGGGAGAATCCGGATTTGGCAGAGAACACGGCGAAGCCGCGCTCGAAAATTTCACGGAACCCAAAACCGTTTGGCTTTCCCTGCTTTAGCATTCGCGGGAATGGCCTGCCGTACAAAATGTTTACCGAAACGATCTGGGCATTTTCCCCTGCGCCAACGTATTGATTGTCCGCACCAGCCGGGGAAGACACACGCTGTCCAGGTCGTAGTGCCGGACAGCGTGCCGGCGGGCATTCTGTCCCAGGCGCTCTGCCAGTGCGGGATCGTTTATCAACCGCAAAACTGCTTCAGCGATGGCGCCGGGCGAATGAAAGTCTGCCAGCAACGCCGTTTTTTCATGCTCCGCCACCTCACGGCAGGGTGGTGTGTCCGAAAAGACAATGGGGGTGGCGCAACTCATGGCATTGATGGCAGACCATCCCAACACGAAGGGATATGTCAGGTACACATGCGCACGCGATACGCACAGCAAATCCCGAACCGTGCCCAGGGGAACCCATCCCAGAAAATGGACACGCGACCAATCCACCTGGTTGCGTACCTCCTTTAAAAAAACATCCCGCCAGTTTTCTCCCTGCGGGGGCGGCAGTCCGTAAGCGGCGCTGGATGTCCCACCCACAATGACGAAGTGTGCCTCGGGGCAGGCTTTCTGGATGAGCGGCAAGGCACGGGCATACTGATGCCACCCCCGATAAGGTTCCAGGGTACGATTGATGAAGGTAACCACTGTATCCGCACGGGTCAGCACCCGTTCTTCCCTGCGGGGCGGAATCCAGTCGGGCAGCGGCGCAAAAACAGAGGAAAATATCTTTCCTGTGGGAGACAGCACCAGCTTCGCCGAGGCAGAAGGGACAAAGTACCGCGTATCAACCCCATCGTGCACGAGGGTCGTCCTGTCGTGGAAAGCGGAAGGGAGCATCTGCAACTGGAAGCGGGTCGGCGTTTGCAGACAGGTAGCGGATGCGAAACTGACTGCCGTGCAGGCGCAAGCGGCTTGCGTCGAGCACAACTGGTCGCCCGACAGGGGGAATTCCGGGTCGAAGTGATAGTTGGGCGCCGACAAGTCAAAATACCACTCTGCGTAAACCAGCAGCGGTGTGTCCGGATACACTGTGCGGATGAACAACCCCTCGCCCCATATAGGATGGACGCAGATGACATCGGGGGAAAATCCCTGCTCACGCAAACTGGCAAGCAAGCGCGCCACCAGCCGCCCCCGGCAAACGTCAACGCTGAAGCGCTGCGAATAAGGATGGGTGTGCGGATTGAGTTCCTCCATCTCTTCCGAAAAATCGTAAAGCAGTGTGCGGACGCCGGGAAGCGAATGCACCCGCCCCGCCTGCCCAATGGCAACTACGATGTTTTCGGGGTCCGCCGCATAGTGGCGCGCAATGAATTCGTATTGGCTCGGAAAGCTTTGATGGATAAAAAGCAGGGACAAACCCTTTTTGCCTGAATGCGAACGCGCGACGCTCATCTCGTGCCCTGTGTTTCTGCCATGCGAGGAGGAAAGGCAAAGCGGAGTGCTCCTTCTTCCTGAGCCCCGGAAAAGGTTTCTGCGTCCAGCCCTAAATTGGGATTCCATGCCGGATCGTGGCGCAAGGCGTCTCCCCAGCACTTGTGCATGTATTCCGCTTCTGTCGCAAAACGCGCCCGCTGTTTTTCTCCGTCAAGCAACTGCGTTATGCTCGCCGAGGTGTGGTGAATCAATTCGGCGTAAGGCGTAAACAGGTTGCGGTAACCGGCTTCCCGCAGACGCAAACAAAAGTCCACATCATTAAAGCACACTGCCAGTTCTTGCTTCAGCCCGCCCACAGACAGGTAGACGGATTTCCTGACCAGCAGGCAAGCCGCTGTTACGGCGGAAAAAGAACTGATGAGCGCAGCACGACCGAAGTAACCCGTGCTGCTGCGGGAAAATCCCTTGTGAAGGTGTTCCGCCACCCCCGCAAGCCCCAAAATGATGCCCGCATGCTGCACGGTTCCATCCGGGAAGTATAGTTTTGCGCCCACTGCGCCGATCTCCGGCCTGACGGCATGGCTGACCATTTCTGACAACCAGTCTGGAGAAATCACCTCAATGTCATTATTTATCAAACCGATGAGCGCACCATTCGCCACCGTGACCGCCGCATTGTTCAGGGCGGAATAATTGAAAGGACGCTCATCGCGCAGCACCCGGACATTGGGGAGTGCATGCAGCGAATCCAGATAGCGCAATGCGGCCGGATCATCGGAACCGTTGTCCACCACGATGATTTCGTAGCGCGGATACGTCGTCTTTTGCAAAATACTCTCAATGCACGGGCGTATCAAATGAAGCCCGTTTCTCGTAGGGATAACCAGGCTGACCAACGGCAACTCCGCCGGCAGTGCATAACGCACACGGTAGAACGTCTCTGACACAAGCTCTGCACGGGCATCCACATTCATGCGCCGAAAGTGTTCATCCAAAACGCTCACGGCCGACGCCTGTGCACGCGGTCCGGCACGGGTCAGCGCAAAAACGCTGCTCCCGTCCTGTCTTCGGTGATACAGAATACGAGGAATATGAACAATACCCCTCTCCGGGATTTGCTCTGCACACCGCAAAACAAGATCGTAGTCCTGCAAGCAGTCCAAATCCGTGCGAAACCCGCCCACCTGCCCCACCAGCGATCTGTGATAAACACCCAGGCAGGAAAACAGGTTTTGCGAGTAGAAAAGGTCGGGATTCCAGTCGCACTTGAAATACGGTTTCACGCGCCGTCCCTTTTCATCCAGCATGTCTTCATCGGAATAGAAAAGCCTGGCTTGCGGGTTCTCCAAAATTGCCTGTGCAACATGAAACAATGCCTGTTCCGGCAGCACATCTTCATGACCCAGGAGCGCAACCCATTCTCCTGCTGCCAGCGCCAATGCGCCATTGGCGACAACGGACGTATGCGTATTTTCTTCCTCGAAAAACAACCGAATACGATTATCCTCCCGCGCTTTTTCCTCCAGTAAAGACAAGGCGGCAGGATGAGTTGAGGCGATGTCGCACGCGATGCAAAGTTCCCAGCAGGAATAGAGCTGCTCCTGTACAGAGGCAATCGCTCCCGCCAGCCACGCCAATCCGGGCGCACGCACCGGCATGACAACCGAAATCAAGGGATGCGACGGCATGGCCGCCATTTTCGTGTGAAGCGCTTGTCTTCCGTCATCGGTTATCGTATCAAAGCGCCAGACCCATTCATCGTAGTCCCCGGGATCAACGGTGTAAGGGGGCGGCTTTGCACCAGCGGCAGAAGCGCGCTTTCCTGTCAACTGATCAATCGTCCGCTGCCATCGTGGCAAGCAAACCGTGCCCGCATCATACTGCCGCACCACCTGACGACGGGCACTCTGTCCAAGCCGATTCGCCAGCGATGGTTCGCAAACAAGACGCAATGTCGCTTCAGCAACAGCGGATGGCGAACGAAACGCGACCAGCAAAGCATGTGTCCCGTCCTGCGCCACTTCCTGTACAGCCGCCGTATCGGAAAAGACTCCCGGCACACCACAACTCATCGCGCACAGCATCAGCTCAGGCAGGGCAAAATCCCCTGTCAAGTGCACGACCACCCGTGATACCTGCAACACATCGCGCAGCATTTCCGCGAAAAGCGGTCCCAAAAAATGGATTCGGGATATGTCGGCTTGCAAGCGGAGTTCTTCCAGAAAAATATCCCGCCAGTTCTTCCCTTCCGGCGGTGGCAGGATGCCGACAGAAACCTCAGTTCCTCCTGCGATGAGAATATGCGCCTCGGGACAAGCTTTCTGAATCATCGGAATGGCTCGTGCAAAAACATCCCATCCCTGATGTGGCTCCAGCGTGTGTGCAATAAAACTCACAACGACATCCGAGCGGGAAAGCGTCAGCACCTCTTCCCTGCGTGGAAACCAGCCGGGCAACGGCGCGTATACGCCGGAGAAAAAATTTTCGGCGGGCGGCAACACCAGTTTTGCGGTCTCGTCCGGGCAAAACAGCACCGTGTCCACCCCCTCTGGCAAAATGCGGGCAGCGGCACGAAAAGCGGGCGGCAGCCTCTGTTGGCGGAAACGGGAAGGCGTGTGCAAATGGGTCGCATCCGCAAAGCTGATGGCGCGTACAGCGTTACCTGCCGCCAGAAAACAGCGCATGTCCGGCGAAGCAACCCACGTCAGATCGCCGTCGTCTGTATCAGTGAGGCTGTCGTACGAATCGGCGCAAACAAGAATGGGAATGTCGGGATAGAGGATACGGATAAAAAACGCAGCACCGCTGTCGGGATGCACGCAAGCGATATCCGGCGAAAACCCCTGTTCCCTCAGGGTACCCAGCAAAAGCAACGCGGCCTGTCCGTGCCAGACAGCCATTTCGTGCCGCTGGACGTCAACGGAGGTGCGGGAATTGACGGCTCGTGCCTCGGCGGGAAGGAGATAGCCATAGGCATTAATGCGGCGATGCAATTTTCTTCGGTCCAGCTTTTCCTTTTCGCAAATTGCCACAACCGTATTTCTGGCGTCGGTAGCATAATGCTGCGCAATCTGCCCATACCGCGCAGGAAAGTCGGTGTGAACGAAGAGCAGAGACAATCCGCTCCTGCCTGCTTTCGTCATGACCGCCACTTTCTTTGAACCCTCATGGAGGGTGCGTAGTGGCAACCCGACCACGCCAGCGGGACAAAAACCCTTTTTCGCACGAAGCGGCCCCCTTTATCTTCGCAACGCAACATATCCACACGCCAAACAACACACAGAAAGCCTTGCCATATCTCTCGCCCATTGCGTCATCAATCGTTTCCAGCACTTCCCGGGCAAGGGCACTTTCGATCCGCTCGAATACCGGTTTCCCGGCATGCACGGGCGTTGCCCGTATTCTTTCACAATCCGCGCTATCCAGACAGAGAATATGATGCCAGATGAACGCGCTTCACTTCATCAACACCTTCTCTCATCAAGATATCAACGAGCGACATCCCTGGGGTGAAAACGGGACATTGCTGCGAATACGCGACAAAAACAGGTTCCAGGAAACGCAGATGCACCCCTTTTTCACTGAAGACGCTTTCATCATACAGCGCGCGCCCCCCCGGCAGGTTGACATAGGTATCCGCACCCTCTTGCTGGCATATGTCCAGTATACGCGACTGTCCGGACAGGGCATGATTGCCGTAACGATGGTTGCTGACAGTAATTTCTGTTCGTATCCCCAGGTACGCCGACACGACTCGCAACTGGTTGACGAGATACTCGGCGAGATTGGCAACAGGAAAACAAATGACGCGCTTTAAGACAGGAAAAAAATCCGCAAAGTGCGGCGAACGGCGATACGTCACTTCCAGGGTGCGAAGCAATTTGTCCCGCCAGGCAGACTTCTGCAAAACCGTTTCGCAAATACGCTTGTTTTGCGTTGCCTGCTGAAGCGGAATCGTTATCCAGGCAGGTACGCCGTTGATCAGGATACGATTTCGGTTGACCCAACCCCGCATGATGTAGTTGACATCATCGTACGCGATGAATTTGTCTACTGCCTGTATCAACTGCCAGTAACCGATGTACGGGAAAAAATAAGGTTGCATGACGGCCAGTTTCATGACAGTGCATTTCTGACAATCCGCGCAATTTTTTGGGTGTCCGTTTCCGTCATCTGGTGGCTCAGCGGTAATGCCAGCACTCTGCTAACGAGGCTTTCGGACACAGGGCACCTTGTACGAGAGACTTCCGGCAAGTATGGCAAGGTATTCAGTGAGGGATAAAAATACCGGCGGGGGAAAATATCGTGTCTCATCAAAGAATCACGCACTCGCTGCATTGTTTCGTGCGAGGGGAATACAACCGGGTAATAGGCAAAGTTGTATTCCAGTTCTCCGGGCACAACAGGGCGCTGCAAGGGCAATCCCGCCAATGTTTCATCGTACCACTGTGATCGTTGCCGACGCGCGGCAATCAATTCGGAAACATGCGGCAAAACGCATATTCCCATGGCGGCATGCAATTCGGAAAGTTTCGCGTTTATCCCCATGTCCAGATACGCTTCCTCCCCCGAATGCCCAAACCGTGACATCAAAGACACCCTTTCCGCTACTTCGCGGGAACGACAAACCAGCGCGCCGCCTTCTGCCGTGTGAAATACCTTGGTTGCGTGAAAACTCAGCGTGGCAATGTCACCGTGCGCCAACAAGGGTGTGCCACG
>JAISAG010000006.1 GCA_031266815.1 Burkholderiaceae bacterium
CGCTGATGAATCCGGGCGCCAATTACGCAAGAGTGGCATCACCCAAGTAGTCGCGCCGTGTCCGGTCTTGCCCACGCACCCGCTGCGCCGCTGTACATCGGCCTGATGTCCGGCACCAGCCTGGATGGTGTTGACGGGGTGCTGGTTTCAATCCCCGCCGATTATGCGGGCGGTGCCCTGCCATTGCTGGCAACATCGTACACCGCGTTTCCGCCGGACTTGCGCACCGAACTGCTCGCCCTGCAAGCTCCCGGAAATGACGAAATCGCGCGGGAAGCCCAAACCGCCAACAAGCTGGCGCACCTTTACGCCGAATGCATCCGGCATCTGCTGACGCAGTCCGGCAAAACCCCCTCGGAAATCACCGCTATTGGCGTACACGGGCAAACCATCCGGCATCGTCCTGATGTCGGCTTTACACGCCAGAGCAATAATCCGGCGTTGCTGGCCGAACTGTCTGGAATCAGCGTTGTGGCCGATTTCCGGTCCCGGGACATCGCAGCAGGCGGACAAGGCGCACCCCTGGTCCCGGCTTTCCATCAAATGTTCTTCCGTCACGCGGACAAGGCCACGGTCATCGTCAATATCGGCGGCATCGCCAATGTCAGCATCCTGCACGCACCGGGCAAAACGGGAGGGTTTGATACGGGTCCGGGCAATGTGCTGATGGACACCTGGATACAAAAGAACCGGAACCTGCCCTACGATGAGGGGGGGAAATGGGCGCTGACAGGAAAAACACAGGAAGCGTTACTGGCAGAAATGCGCAAGGAAGCTTTTTTCCACTTGCCTCCCCCAAAAAGTACCGGTCGGGATTTATTCAACGCGGAATGGCTGGGGCGCCAGCTAAGAGCCTTTCCCGGTGTCATGGCGCTTGATCCGGCCGATATCCAGGCAACCCTGTTGGCATTGACCGGCAGCAGCATTACTTCCGCCATTCATCTTCACGCCCCGGCAACAGAACGGGTCATCGTGTGCGGTGGCGGCGCCCGTAACGGGGCGCTGATGCAATGGCTGCGCGACCGATTGCAGCAAATCCGGCAAGACATCACCGTACAAACCAGTGACGACATCGGCATATCCGCCGCACATGTTGAAGCGCTAGCCTTTGCCTGGCTGGCCCACCGCTTTGTTTGCCGGCTCCCCGGCAACCTGCCTGCGGTCACAGGTGCCCGCGGTGCCCGCATTCTGGGCGCACTGTATCCGGGCGGCCCAACATGATTGCGCTCCTGCAGCGCGTGAGCCGGGCACGGGTTCTTGTGGAAAACGAAACCGTCGGCAGTGTGGGAAAAGGTCTGCTCATACTGCTTTGCGCGGAACGCGGAGATACAGAAAAAGAAGCGGACACCTTGCTGGCACGACTGCTTCGCTATCGGATTTTCAACGATGACAAGGGGAAAATGAACCTGTCCGTCACAGACATATCCGGCGACCTGCTGCTTGTCCCGCAATTCACGCTTGCCGCAGACACCCGCTCAGGCAACCGCCCCTCCTTTTCCGCCGCCGCGCCGCCGGAAACGGGCGCGCACCTGTTTCAATATCTCGTACAATGTGCCCGCAGCAGTTCATTCCGCGTTGAGACAGGACGTTTCGGCGCGCACATGCAGGTTGAACTGGTCAATGAGGGGCCCGTTACATTCTGGCTGCAAGTTCCCCCGCCCCGCCCTCTTGACCCGCTATAATGTGCGGTGGGAGGAGGTACCCGGACGCAAGCATACCGGCACAATCATTTACTGGAGGTCATATGAAAATATGGAGTCACTCATTTCAGGACAATGCCCGCATTCCGGCGAAACACGCTTTTTGCCTGATGGACGCCAAGGCACATGTCGCCCTGTCGGAGAACTGTAATCCCCACCTGGCGTGGTCCGATCTGCCCGCAGGAACGCAATCGCTCGCACTGATTTGCCACGATTACGATGTGCCGTCAAAAGGGGACGATGTCAACCAGGAAGGAAAATCCATTCCGGCGAACCTGCCCCGCGTTGATTTTTATCACTGGCTTCTTGTTGATCTGCCGCCCACCTTGTCCTCCGTTGCGGAAGGCGAATTTTCCAGCCAGGTGACGCCACGCGGAAAACCCGGTCCCGGCACTTTGCACCAGGCGCGCCACGGCATTAATGACTACACCCCCTGGTTCGCGGCAGACAAGGATATGTCCGGTGATTATTACGGTTACGATGGTCCGTGCCCGCCGTGGAACGACACCATTCTCCACCACTATGTATTTACACTCTACGCGCTGGACGTCAAAAAGCTGCCGATTGGCGACCCTTTTACCGGAGCCGGGCTCATGCCCGTCATCAATGCGCACACGCTCGCCAAAGCCAGCATTACCGGCATTTACACCTTAAACCCGGTGCTCGACAAAACCCTGTGAGGCGCGCAGATGACTGTCGCAACAGAAGTTTTGCTTATCCGCCACGGGAAAACGGAGTGGAACCAGCACAAGCGCCTACAGGGACACAGTGACGTTCCCTTAAACGCAGAGGGCATAGCACAGGCGATTTCCCTGGCGGAAACACTGCGTCGCGAGACCTTGCACGCCATACTGTCCAGCGACCTGCAACGCGCACGTGACACGGCAGAAGCCATCGCCCGGTGGCACACACTGCCAGTGCAGGCAGATCCCGCCCTCCGGGAGCGCTGTTACGGCGCATTTGAAGGCATGGACAGAGAGGCGATCAAACATCAGTACCCCGAATCCCATGCCGCATGGTATGCGGGAGACCCGGATCACGTTTTTCCGCCCGGCGCGCGTCCGGCGGAAAGTATGCGCACTTTTTATCACCGTGCCATCTCCGCCATCCTTCGCGTGGGAGAAAAATACCCGGGACAAAAAGTGGTGGTCGTCACGCATTTTGGCATCATTGAGTCCGCATACCGTATCACGCAATACCTGCCACTGGATGTCCGCTGCCGATTGCCAGTTTCGAACACCAGTATCAACCGCTTCCTCGTTTACGACGACAATATTGAGTTGTTGCGTTGGGGAGACGACGCACATCTTGCCGGAAAAGTGCCTCCGGTTGATTACCCGCGGCACGCCTGAGCGCCCCGCCATGCGACTGGGCTCTTACACCTTGCCGAACAACGTGTTCGTCGCGCCCATGGCGGGCATTACCGACCTGCCGTTCCGCCGGATATGCGAACAGATGGGCGCCGGATACGCCGTCGCCGAAATGGCAGCGGCAAACCCGCTGCTGTGGCGCACCCGTAAAAGTTGGCAGAGGACGCGCCCGCCGGACACAGCAAAACCCCACGCCGTGCAGATTGTCGGAGCAAGCGCCGCCGCTCTCGCCGACGCGGCACGGTATCACGTTGAGCAGGGCGCACAAATCATTGACATCAACATGGGGTGCCCCGCGAAAAAGGTCTGCAATAACTGGTGCGGTTCTGCCCTCCTGCGGGATGAAAAGCGGGTTGCCGCTATTCTGGCTGCCGTCACGCGAGCCGTTTCCGTTCCTGTCACACTGAAGATGCGCTCGGGTTGGGACAGGCAGCATCGGAACGCGCTGGGCATTGCCAAAATAGCGGAAGCAGAGGGCATTGCCATGCTGGTACTCCATGGTCGTACCCGTGAAGAAGGATATCAGGGCGTCGCGGAGTACGATACCTTGCGCCGCGTCAGAGAAAAGGTCTCCATTCCACTGGTCGCCAATGGCGACATTGACTCGCCGGAAAAGGCGAAAAGGATTCTCGCACAAACCGGCGCCGATGCAGTGATGATAGGGCGCGCCGCGCGGGGAAGACCCTGGGTTTTCAGGGAAATCCTGCATTTTCTGCAAACCGGAGAGCACCTGCCTCCCCCCGACATGACAGAAAGGCGACGCCTGATGCAACAGCATCTTCGCGCGCACTATGCGTTCTACGGAAACGAAACGGGTGTTCGCACCGCCAGAAAGCATATCGGCTGGTACCTTCAGGACCTGCCCGCCTCACTGCCGTTTCAGGAACAGGCCAACCGCGCGGATACCTGCGAAAAGCAGATGGGCATACTGAACGCATTCTGGGAATCGCAACAGGAACGCAAGAACGGGTACAATACGGGGGGCGCTTTCATCATGCACGCCGTTCTCCACCCCTGAAGTTCCGCCCGTCACAGAGGGAATCACAATGAGCAAGGAAAAAATACAGGCAGCCGTCACGACGAGCATGAAGAACTACTTTGACGCGCTGGGCGAACAAAAACCGTCCGATCTGTACAGCATGGTCATCCACATCGCTGAGGAATCCTTGCTCGGGTCGGTCATGCAGTACGCAAAAAGCAACCAGTCGCTGGCGGCGAAAATGTTGGGTATCAATCGAAATACCTTGCGAAAAAAACTGCTTGAACATGGTCTGCTGTAGTATCGTCTCTGCGCTCTTCCTCCGATTTTCTCCTCATGACGCGCTACGCCCTGATCTCGGTTTCCGATAAAACGGGCATTGTTGCGTTCGCCCACACCCTCCGGCAAGCCGGTATGACAATCCTTTCCACCGGAGGGACTGCCCGGCTGCTTCGGGAAAACGAGATTCCTGTTGTCGAGGTTGCGGACCACACCCGTTTTCCCGAAATGCTGGATGGACGCGTCAAGACGCTTCATCCCACGGTTCACGGCGGCATACTGGCAAGACGGGCACTTTCGACACACATGCAGTCCCTGGCACAGCACCACATTCCCGCTATTGACATGGTGGTAGTCAATCTTTACCCTTTCCAGGAAACCATTGCACAGACACATTGCACACTGGAAGAAGCGATTGAAAACATAGACATTGGCGGTCCCGCCCTGTTGCGTTCCGCCGCCAAGAACTACCACGATGTCACCGTTGTCTGTGACACCGCCGATTATCCACGCATCGCGCGCGATGTACAGGAAGGCGGAATCAGCGAACAAACCCGCTTTGCGCTGGCAAGGAAAGCTTTCGCCCACACCGCGCAATATGATGGCGCCATCGCCAATTACCTGTTCAGCCTGGACGAAAAAGCCGCGCATCCTGCCCGCACGCCCTATCCCGATGTACTCCACCTGCAATTTGAAAAAGTACAGGAAATGCGTTACGGAGAAAACCCGCACCAGTCCGCCGCTTTTTACAGGGAAAGGCACGTGCCGCCCGGCACACTCGCCGGATACCGGCAATTGCAGGGAAAAGAACTCTCATACAATAACATCGGTGACGCTGATGCGGCGTGGGAATGCATCAGAACACTGGACGAGCCCGCCTGCGTCATCATCAAGCACGCCAACCCTTGCGGTGTTGCCATCGGCAGTGATCTCTGCACCGCCTACCGCCGGGCACGCCAGACCGACCCCGAATCTGCCTTCGGCGGCATCATTGCTTTCAACCGCCCACTGGATAAAGCGATTGCGGAAGAAGTGGTCGCACTCTTTGTCGAAGTCATCATCGCGCCCGCCTTCTCTCCCGAGGCAATGGAAGTACTCTCCGCAAAAAAGAACATCCGCCTGCTTTCCATTCCGCCGGGAAAAACCCCGAACGAGTACGAAATCCGGCGGGTCGGAGGAGGCGTACTGCTCCAGTCGCCGGACACCTCCCGCATTGCCTTGCCCGACCTGAAAATTGTCACCCGCAGGCAGCCCACACCAGCGCAGCTGGAAGATATGCTCTTTGCCTGGCGCGTTGTCAAATTCATCAAGTCCAACGCCATCGTTTTCTGTCGGGACGGCATGACACTGGGTATTGGCGCAGGACAAACAAGCCGCGCGGATGCCGCGCGCACCGCGACTATGAAAGCGGGAAACGCGGGCATCTCCTTAACGAACGCCGTTGTCGCCTCCGACGCGTTTTTCCCGTTTCGTGACGGGCTGGATATCGTTGCCGCGGCGGGAGCGACGGCGGTCATTCAGCCAGGCGGTTCTGTTCGGGACAGCGAAGTCATCGCCGCGGCGGACGAACATGACATGGTCATGGCGTTTACCGCCATACGTCACTTCCGCCACTAGGCAGAACCGGCGTGAAAATACTTGGCATTGACCCCGGGCTGCGTCTGACCGGATTCGGGGTCATTGAAAAAAACGGCACCCGCCTGTCCTATGTCGCCTCCGGGGTCATCAAAACGGATAACCGGGACGACCTGCCGACCCGCATCAAAACGCTTTTTGAGGGCATTGCCGAAATTACGGCGACCCATCGCCCGAACCATGCGGCGATAGAAAAAGTTTTTGTCAATGTTAACCCACAGTCCACGCTCCTTCTGGGTCAGGCGCGCGGCGCGGCGATCTGCGCACTGGTTCAGGCGCAAATGCCCCTGTCCGAATACACCGCCCTGCAAATCAAAAAAGCCGTTGTCGGGCATGGTCGCGCGCAAAAATCGCAAGTACAGGACATGGTCAAACGCTTACTGATGCTGGCGGGCACCCCGAAAAGTGATGCGGCCGACGCGCTGGGCGTTGCCATCTGCCACGCCAACACCTACGATGTGGTGCAATCCCTGCAAAAAGCGGCACAAACGCAAGGCAGTAGCACCTTCCGCATCCGGGGAAGACGCCTGGTCGGATAGGCGCTTCCCCCCTGTTCGCGCAATCCTGCCGCACTACAGCGTCAGCACGTGCGGACCAAACTGCGCGGTAAAAACACTGCCAACCCCGGGTGTGGACTGAATCAGCAACTGCCCTTTGTGACGAAGCAAAATGTGGCGCACAATCGCCAGCCCCAAACCTGTGCCGCGCCCTTTCTCGCCGCGATTGGCATCCACCCGGTAAAACCGTTGTGTCAGCGCGGGGAGATGCTCGGCACCAATGCCCACACCTGTGTCCGACACCACGAAACGCACTCCCTTGTCGGAGCCCTTCCAGTGCAGGTCAATGCGTCCTCCCGCCGGTGTATAGCGCACAGCATTGCTGACCAGATTGCCAAATGCTGTCCGCAATTCCTCATCACTGCCGTAAATCGTATCGGGTCCTTCGTCCGCGTCCAGCGAAATGCTGTGGCTCCCCCGGGAAAGCGCGAGCGCTTCTTCGTGTATCTGGCGTAACAACGACCTGATCGGCACGATATCGCGCTTTAAGGGATAATCCGACGATTCCAGATTCGTCAGTAACAACATGTTTTCCACGAGCCGGCGCATCCGCTCGCCTTGCTCCCGCATCAGCCTGATGTGGGATGATCGGGTTTCCGGGGGCATGTCCGGGTGCGTTTCCGCCATTTCCAAAAAACCGATGATCACCGTCAGCGGCGTACGCAATTCATGCGACGCATTGGCAATAAAGTCACTGCGTGTCCTGGCAAGACGCTCTTCTTCCGTTTGATCCTGCGTCACAATGATGTGGCGATGGTTCTCAAGCGGGATAACCTGCACCAGAATCTTCCTGTTGTGCAACAGCAGGGGAAGAGGCGTGGCATAGCGCTCCAATACTAGGTAATCCGTAAAATCCGCGTGGCGTACCAGTTCGGTAATCCGTATGCCCCTGTCGCTTCC
>JAISAG010000024.1 GCA_031266815.1 Burkholderiaceae bacterium
ATGAGATGCCCGCACGCGACATACTCCCCGTGTGCTGTCATAATCCCGCGAATTCGCCCGTCCGCAATATCCAGTTTGTCCACACGGGATTGAAAACGGAATTCGCCGCCAAGAGACTGGATAGTCTGTCGCAACTGTTCAACCACCTTCACCAGGCGAAATGTTCCCACGTGTGGTTTGCCGAGATAGAGGATTTCGGGCGGTGCGCCAGCGGAAACCAGTTCTGTCAGCACTTTCCTGCCGTAATGCCCGGGATCCTTGATTTGTGTGTGGAGTTTCCCGTCAGAAAAGGTTCCCGCGCCGCCTTCTCCAAACTGCACGTTGGATTCCGGGTCAAGGTCGCCTTGCCTCCAGAAAGTGAACGTGTCCCGGGCTCTTTCACGCACCATCTTTCCACGCTCCAGGATAATGGGTTTGAACCCGCTTTGCGCCAGAATCAGCGCGGCAAAAAGACCACAGGGACCGCATCCGGCAATGACGGGGCGAGGGGGCGTGCCGTGAGCATGGGCGACAAAACGGTAACGCATATCCGGTGCGGGCTTGATGTGCCGGTGCGGGGGCAATTTTTCCAGCAAGGCCTGCTCGTTGCGGACAGAAACATCCACCGTGTAAACGAAGTCAATATCCCTTTTCTTTCGCGCATCGTGATTGCGGCGAAACAGGACATACTCCAGCAAATCGTCAGGAGAAATTGCCAGCCTGTTCAGAATGGCCCGGCGGAGATCCTCTTCCGAATGGTGGATGGGCAGGCGTATTTCAGTCAGGCGGAGCATGGAAAGAGTCTTGGTGGGGCAATCACTCTTCCCGTCGCATGTGGGGGAACAAGATGACATCCCGAATATTGGGCGAATCGGTCAGGAGCATCATGAGACGGTCAATACCGATACCACATCCGCCTGCCGGGGGCATACCGTACTCCAGCGCCCGAATAAAATCGGCGTCGTAATACATGGCTTCCTCGTCCCCTGCGTCTTTCGCCTCGACCTGTGCCATAAAGCGGGCGGACTGATCCTCCGCGTCATTCAATTCCGAAAACCCGTTTGCAATTTCCCGCCCCGATATGAACAACTCGAACCGTTCGGTGACGCCCGTCCGCGCGTCCGATTCCCGTGCGAGCGGGGAGACTTCAACAGGGTAATCAACAATGTAGGTGGGGTGCCACAAGTGGGTTTCGGCGGTTTCCTCGAACAGCGCAAGCTGCAGCGCGCCGATACCGGTGTTTCGGGGGGAGGTGGCGTCAAGCCGCGCGAGTTCTTCGCGCAGGAAAAGGGCATCCTGCAATTGTGCTTCCGTATAATGCGGCGCGTGTTGGCGGATGGCGTCAACCAGCGTCAGGCGGTCAAAGGGTCTGGAAAAATCAATCTCGCGCCCCTGATAGCTGATGACAGGCGTTTGGCACACTTCCGTCACCACCTGCCGGATAACCGATTCCGTGAACTGCATCAACCACTGATAGTCCACATAAGCAGCGTAAAACTCCATCATGGTAAATTCCGGGTTATGTCTGGGAGAAACCCCTTCATTCCTGAAATTGCGGTTGATTTCAAACACGCGCTCGAACCCGCCCACCAAAAGGCGCTTCAGAAAAAGCTCCGGCGCGATTCGCATGAACATTTGCATGTCCAGCGCGTTGTGGTGCGTAATGAAAGGTTTTGCCGTTGCGCCGCCGGGAATGGTTTGCAACATGGGTGTTTCCACCTCCATAAACCCGTGCTGCTCCATAAAGCGGCGAATGGACGAAATCGCCATCGTCCTGGTTTTGAAGCGTTTCCGGACATCCGCGTTCATGATGAGATCAACATAGCGCTGGCGGTATCGGATTTCCTGATCAACCAGCCCGTGAAATTTGTCCGGCAGCGGGCGGAGCGATTTGGTTAACAGGCGCAGCGCCGTCACACGAACGGAAAGCTCCCCCGTCCTCGTCTTGAACAACGTTCCTTCCGCGCCAAGAATATCGCCAATATCGTAGCGTTTGAAGGCATCGTGCGCCGCAGCGCCCGTGCTGTCGTTGGAGATAAAAAGCTGTATGCGCCCATCCGCCCAGGGCCCGGACGCATCCATCAGCGTGGCGAAAGACGCTCTGCCCATCACCCGCTTCAACATCATTCTGCCTGCCACACACACTGGTACGGGATGTGGCTCCAGTTCCTCGTTCGTCTTGTCGTCATATTGCCGGCGCAACTCACTTGCCTTGTGTGTCGGACGAAAGTCGTTCGGGAAAGCGGTACCCTGTTGGCGGATAAGGTTCAGTTTTGAACGGCGTTCCGCCAGAATGGAATTGACGTCGGCTGTCGCGTCCGTCTGATTGTCTTGTGTTGTTGGTTGTGTCATGGCGAGAAAAAAGCAAAAATGATGGCGGAGAGTTACACTCCCTGTTTGAGCGATTCCGCAATGAAGTCATCCAGGTCGCCGTCCAGTACGGATTTCGTGTTACCGGTTTCGTGGTTGGTGCGTAAATCCTTTATTCGGGACTGATCCAGCACATAGGACCGTATCTGGTGCCCCCAGCCGACATCGGTTTTGGAGTCCTCCAGCTTTTGCTGTTCACTCATCCGCTTTCGGAGTTCCATTTCGTAGAGCCGTGATTTGAGCATATCCCACGCCTCCGCCCGGTTTCTGTGCTGGCTACGGTCATTCTGGCATTGCACCACGATACCGGTCGGCAAGTGTGTCAGGCGGACCGCCGAATCGGTCTTGTTGATATGCTGTCCGCCTGCGCCCGATGCGCGATAGGTATCCGTCCGCACATCCGCCGGATTAATGTCAATCTCGATGGAATCGTCTACCTCGGGATAGACAAACAGACTGCAAAAAGAAGTGTGCCGCCCGTGGTTGGCATCAAACGGCGATTTGCGGACAAGCCGGTGCACCCCGGTTTCCGTGCGGAGATAGCCGTACGCATAATCCCCCTCCACCTTGATGGACGCAGTTTTAATGCCAGCCACATCCCCGTCGGAAATTTCCAGTATCTCCGTTTTGAATCCTTTTCGCTCGCAGTAGCGCAGGTACTGGCGCAAAATCATCGAAGCCCAGTCCTGCGCTTCAGTTCCACCGGCGCCCGCCTGTATATCCACAAAACAATTACACGGATCCATCGGATTGGAAAACATCCGCCGGAACTCCATCTCGTCAATTTCTTTCTGGAGTGCCCGGACATCTTCCTCAATCGCGCCGATGGCGCCTTCGTCTTCCTCCTCGCACACCATGAGAAAAAGTTCCCGCGTATCGTGGATACCGGATCGCAAACGTTGCAGATTCAGTACAACCCCTTCCAGATACTTTTTTTCCTTACCCAGACTCTGTGCGCGTTTGGCATCGTCCCAGATGTTGGGTTCGGTCATCTCGGCATTGACCTGCTCCAGTCTGCCCGATTTTTCAGGGAAGTCAAAGATACCCCCGTAGGGCAGCCTCGCGTTCCGCCAGGTCGGAAAGCGTGTTCGAAATAGCGTTGATGCGTTCAGCTTCCATGATATTTGTGAGGTGATAAATGATTTTTCCCGAATCGGGCATGTGGACGAACAGGCGAATTATACCCGAGTGCGCGCGCACTGTGGCGTTTGCGGTGGCACACGGCGGTCATACGTCAACTTCGACGATTACCGGTGCGTGGTCGGACGGTTTTTCCCATTGTCGCGGCGTACGGTCTATCGTACAAGACAAGCATCGCTCCGCCAACGGCGAAGAAAGCAAAACATGGTCCAGCCTCAAACCGGCGTTGCGCTGAAAAGACCTCTGCCGGTAATCCCACCAACTGTAATGTGCGCCCTCCTCATGAAACAGGCGGAAAGCATCCTTGAAACCCATCTGCGTCAGTCGCCCGAAAGCGGTCCTTTCCGCGTCGGATGCCAGCACATGACCCTGCCATTTTTCCGGTTCGCATACATCACGGTCCTCCGGCGCAATATTGTAGTCGCCTAAAATGGCGACATCGGTGTGTGTGTTGCACTCCTCCGCCATCCACTGGCAAAACGCGCCCAGCCAGTTCAGCTTGTAGGCATACTTGTCTGATTCCAGCGATTGACCGTTTGGCACGTAAACACAAACCAGCCTGATGCCTGCAACCGTTGCCGCGAGGATGCGCCGCTGCTCGTCGGGAAAGAAAGGATTGTCGCTCGTCACTTCCAGCATAGGGTGCCTGGAGAGGATTGCAACCCCGTTATACATCTTCTGCCCCGAATATGCTGACAGATACCCTGCCTCCTCAAATACGGCACGGGGAAACTGGGCATCTAAAATCTTGGTTTCCTGCAGGCACAGCACGTCAACTTGAGAAGTATCAAGCCAGCGCAGTACATGGGAGAGGCGGGTTCTGATTGAATTAACATTCCAGGTAGCAATCTTCATAAACAAACATCTTGTTGCGCGATAATCGTCGCGATTGGGTAAAACATCGGTGTATTATCGCACCTTCCGGCGAACACTTCGCGCGCCCCCAATTTTGCAAGGGACCAGACCTGGGAGAAAAAGCAACGGAGGAATAGCCTGTGCGATACAGCAGATTGACCTGCGCGGTGTTAAGGGCTATCATCACCCGCTTGTAGCTGGCGCGGCACCAAAATGCGGAGACATGGCCGAGAGGTCGAAGGCACTCCCCTGCTAAGGGAGCATACGGGCAAAACTCGTATCGAGGGTTCGAATCCCTCTGTCTCCGCCAACAGCACGTTTCTCAAGGTTCCGCAACATCCTATAAACCCGTCACACCACCGCGTTTCAGTGGATTTCTTGTTCCTGGCGGTTCCCGAGGATTTCCCCGCACCCCAAAAAATGTTGTTAATTTTGTTGTTATCGGATACAACCCTGATTTCTTATACCAGCAGAAAGAAGGGCATGGAAAGTGTAAGGACATCGTGTACAAGTCCGCAAAACCAAAGGACAAGGCTGTATCGAATCACAGACGGCGGGCGCATGTTCCTTGATGTCGCCCACCGCTGGCGATGATGGCATGGAGAGTGACGAGTGACCCGCAAGGAACTTATCCATTTTTGCCTGTCGTTTCCCGCTGTTTATGAAGATTATCCCTTCGACGACATTGTCAGTGCCAGCGCGTGGACGGTTATGCGTCACCG
Organism: Burkholderiaceae bacterium; assembly: GCA_031266815.1. Lineage (GTDB taxonomy): Bacteria > Pseudomonadota > Gammaproteobacteria > Burkholderiales > Burkholderiaceae_D > Oxalobacter. The sequence goes on from JAISAG010000024.1 coordinate 5,067, forward strand.
GGCGAACAAGAAAAGTTTCGCGCTGATTTACGAACGGGGCGGGAACTTATGCATCAACCTCAAATGCGAGCCTGTTGCAGCGGATTTTCTGCGGCAAGCTTTCCAAAGCGTAACACCCGCCTACCACATGAATAAGGTTCACTGGAATACCGTCACGCTCGGCGGCGACGTGCCGGAGGAAATATTGGCGGATATGATAAGCGCGAGTTACAGATTGACAGAGCCAAAGTCGCGAAAGCGGGGAAAATGACAGATGCCGAACGAGCCAAACCGTTGTCCGTGGGCAAACACCGCCCCGCTTTTGCAGCGCTATCACGATACCGAGTGGGGCGTGCCCTGCCACGACGAGCGCCATCTGTTCAAGATGCTGATTTTGGAAGGGAAACAGGCGGGGTTGAGTTGGTACGGAATTTTGAAGAAGAAGGATATGCTTTGTGCGGCGTTCGATGATTTTGATCCGCAAAAACTCGTTGCGTACGATGAAAAGAAGATTGAGCCGCTTCTTCGAGACCCCGGCATAATCCGTAACCGTCTGAAAGTGTCCGCCGTGATTGCGAACGCGCGGGCGTACTTCGATCTGTGCGAACGACACGGTTCCCTCGACAGCTATCTATGGGGATTTGCGGGCGGCAGACAGGTTGTTGGCAACTGGAACACACAAAAGCAGGTTCCGATAACAACGCCGCTGTCCGACGAGATAAGCCGTGACCTGAAACGCCTCGGCTTCAAGTTTGTCGGCTCCACAATAATCTACTCGTACTTGCAGGCGGTGGGCGTGGTGAACGACCATCTGGTGACGTGCGCGTTCAGGCGTACGGATGCGTATCGGGACGGCGGGGCATAGGAAAAGCGGATGATGCGGGATATCCTTTTGCTCGCAGTTCGCGCGGCGCGGATTCACTCTGCCGTCAGTTCATCCAGCGTGGCGGTCGCCGCGCCCAGCTTGCCGACCACGATGCCGCCCGCACGGTTGGCGAGCGTAACTGCCGCGGTCATATCCAGTCCTGCCCCCATCATGACGGCGAGTGTGGCGATTACGGTATCTCCCGCCCCGGAAACATCAAAAATTTCCCTGGTGACGGCGGGGATGCGAGTGTGAGTGTCTTTCCCGTACAAAGAAACACCTTCCTCCGAGCGGGTCAGGAGCAGATAATCCAGTTTCAGCGTTTTTCGCAGATTTTGGGCTTTTTCCGCCAATTGCTCCTCACTGAACCACGAACCGACAACCTGGCGAAGTTCGTTTTTATTGGGTGTTAACACCGTCGCGCCGACGTATCGGGAGAAATCGTCTCCCTTGGGGTCAACCAGAACAATTTTCCCCGCTTTTCTTCCTGCTTTTATCATATCTGCGATATGGAGCATTGCTCCTTTTGCGTAGTCCGACAAGACAACGACATTGTATTCGCCCAGCAAGGCGTGGTACTGGCTCATCACATTTTCCAGTACATCACGGGAGGGGGGTGACTCAAAATCAATGCGCAGCAACTGCTGCTGGCGGGCGATAACACGTAATTTGACGATGGTGGCATAGTCCGCGTCGCGGTGCAAAAAAGGCGCAATGCCGCTTTTGCCCAAAATTTTCAGGACACGGTCCCCTGGTTCGTCCTGCCCGACAACGCCGAGCAGTCCCGAGTGTGCGCCCAGCGCGGAAACGTTGCGCGCGACATTGGCTGCGCCGCCCGGGCGTTCCTCGTTCCTTTCCACGCGTATTACCGGAACAGGCGCTTCCGGGGAGATGCGGCTGACATCGCCAAACCAGTAGCGATCCAGCATCACATCCCCCACAGTCAGGATGCGAACTTTCTCAAGGAGCGGAATCGTTGGTATCACGGTCGATGTGCCTGCGAGTGTGTGTAGACAGGAAATGATGTTGCGCAAGACGTTCCGGCCTCCTCTCAACAAAAGAGCGAAGACGCCACCCGGAACTATAGATGACATGTGCTTTCCTGGCAATACTTCCGAATTGGCGCAGGACGGTCATGCCTGCCCGGTCTGTCCGGGAAAGGGCGTGGCGGGCGCTTGCGCAGAAGGGACTGAACGCCCGGGCGGCGCGGGCAATGCGTTGTTGTCATGGCGTTATTCAGGAATGCCGACGTCACGCCAAAGTCCGCTTCCAGAGCGGCTTTCAGGCCCCATATTTCGATATGGACAGGTTTTATGCCGCTTTTCTCCGTTTTGAATAAACGAAAACGCTTAAATGTTTTCCGTTTACAGACGTAAAGAGTCTGTGACATTTGCTTATAGGCATCCAGTGTTTGTCACGCGCACATTCGTAGCAGAGGACGCTTCATAAGAAGAACGTTTTTCCAGTAGGAGACACATATTATGGCAACGAGAGGACAAGCGGCAGGGATTATCAAGAACATCACCGGTAAAGTGACGGCGACGGATGCCAGCGGCAACACCAGAGAACTCCACGCGGGAGACAAGGTTTTTCCTGGCGAAAAAATTAATTCCGAAGGGGGTATCGCCCATATTGACTTGATCCAGGGTGGTTTTGTCACAGTGGGCAGCGGCAGTAACATCACGCTGGACGGCACACTTCTGACGTCTGCTGCTCAGGCAGCGGCGGAGAGCGCATCGGCTTCCCCCGATCAATCCCAGACACCGCAGATGACAGAAAAGGAACTGGAATCCATCCAGGCGCAGATTGCCCAGGGAGGGGACCCCACGCAATTGTTATCCGCTGCCGCCGCCGGTCCGGGGAGCGGCGCAGGCGGTGCTCAGGAAGGGGGCAGCTTTGTTATTGTCGAACAAAATGCCGCACAGGGAGAAGTGACCCCGGGTTTTGAGACAGACAGCGCGAGCGTGTCTGCTCGCGCGGCACAGGAATATTCGGGACTTGGCGTGCCGCCCGCTGTGGTCATATCAGGGACGCCATCGGCGCTCTCTCCGAGTCCGCCAACGATTACGCCGAACCCGCCGTCCGGTGGTACGGCGGGTGTGACCGTCACAGAGGACAACATCGTGTTTAACGAAGCGTATCTGGCTGGCGGAACGCAAGGGGGAAGCGGGCCGCTGGTTGCACAGGTTTCCTACACGATTACGTTGACCGATGGCGATACACTGGATGAAATCAGTGTTGAAGGCGTCACCGTCCCGGTTCCTGTCGGCGGGAGTATTTCCTACCCTGCGGGTGACCTCAACATCGGTCTGGATGGCAGTGACACAGTGAGCATTATTGGCGGTTCGCTGGAACAGACCTCGCCGGGTGTTTACACCCTGGTGCTGGATGTTCAGCAGAATGCGGCGTATGGACATAGCGTGGGCTCAGACTTTGCCGATGATGCCTTTAGCCTTGATATCAGCGTTACGTCCGTTAAGGGTTTCAGCGCGAGCACGGCAGTCAATGTAGATATTGTTGATGATGTCCCGGTACTGACTGGCGCTGAAAACACGATCAGCGGTGCAGAGAAGGCAGCGACAGGTAACGTGCTGACCGACGATCTGGATTCATCCCCGGGCGCGGACGGTTGGGGTGCGGTCGCGCTGCAAAGCAGCGGCACCGGCAACTACGGCGATTTGGTGCTAAATCCAGATGGAAGCTACACCTACACCCTGCATTCGGGTACAGGCGTACTGCCTGCGGAAGCCAAGGACACTTTCCAGTATCTCGCAAAGGATGCGGACGGAGACGAAGTAGGCGGCGCACTGGTCATTAATCTGGAGAATATCACGCCGGGTGTGACGATTACGCCGGGCACGCCGCCCAGCAGTACGGATGGAGTAACGGTTACAGATGGCAACATTGCGTTTGATGAAGCGTATCTGACTGGTGGGACAGAAGGGGTAAGCGGACCATTGGTTGGGCAGGTTTCCTACACGATTTCGCTGGTCAATGACACGTTGACGCACATCACGGTTGAAGGCGTCGCCGTCCCGATTCCTCCTGTCGGCGGGAGTATTTCCTACCCCGCGGGTGACCTCAACATCAAGCTGGATGGCAAGGACACGGTGAGCGTTATTGGCGGTTCGCTGGAAGAGACATCACCGGGTGTTTACACCCTGGTGCTGGATGTTCAGCAGAACAAGGCGTACGGACATCATGGTCTGGGCGCGGACACTGCCGAAGACATCTTTGATATTGGCATCTCAGTCCAGTCTGCCAGCGGCCTCCTTGAGGACACCGCGGTCAATGTAGATATTGTTGACGACGTCCCGGTACTCACACCAGATACCGTTTCGATAAATGGAGACTGGACGTTCGTCGGCGGCAATGTGTGGGACAACGATTCCACCGGAGCGGACGGTCCGGCAACGGCAGGGTTGATAGGAGGGGGTACGGGCACTTACGGCAGCCTGGAGTTAAAGCCGGATGGAAACTACACCTACACGCGTAACGCGACAAGCATACCGGGTGGGGGGGGCAAAGATGAATTCACGTATAGCGTAACAGATGCAGACGGGGATGTGGCGCAGGCAACGCTGACCTTTGATTTGCTGGATGGCGGAATATCGCCCCTCTCGCTTGGAATGCAGTCTCTCTCATCGCATGATGTCCCGAGTTCGGCAGAAGCCGGGAGCGAGTTGTCGGGAATAGCGAGCAATGATGCGCTGTACAGCAGCACAGGCCACGAAGTCGGCAGTACGGTCGATGATGTGCTGGACGGCGGGGCAGGGAATGGCATTCTGTTGAGCGAGCATGTGGAAATGTCGGCATACAGCACATTTGTGCCGGACGGCAACGTCTATCTGAGCGACGAGGGCATTGCCGCGCTCAAGGCATACTCTACGGGACTGACCAGCAACGATACGCTGTTGGGAGGCGCAGGCAATGACGTCTTGCACGGTGGTGCGGGTAACGATGTCTTGCACGGCGGTGCGGGCGACAACATGCTGGTTGGCGGAGAAGGGCACGATACTTTCCGCTTTGACCAGGATTCCCTGATTGGAAAAGACAAGGGAGATGTTATCGCCGACTTCAAAGTGGCGGACGATGTCTTGCACCTGAGTGATTTGTTCAATGAAAGTGATGTGCAGTTCTACTTCCAGGTGAAGGATGAAGGTGAAGGCAAGGTGCTGACCTTAAAGACCGGGGATATTGACCATCAGCAGACGACAGACCAGACCATTGTCGAAATCCACACGGATTTGCCTGTCGACTCGCAGTTGATAACCAACGGGGCCTACGATGTAGCGCGCATGCACGAATTGCTGGACGACTTTGCGCATAACAACAAGCCGGACTGGTAATGCATGAATACTTCCCGCATTGCGAACGGTGATGCGGGAAGTGGCTTTCCGGGACGGACCCTGTATCACGGTTTTTGAAGGACAAGCAAGGTTATTGAAAGAGGGATTGAAGGACAGGATGGGTAGCGCAAGGCAGTGTACTGCCGCCCGGTAGATTTTCCGGCTGCCCTTTGGAGTTTTCAGGTTTTCGAGGTTTTAAGGAGGAGGAAGTGATGAACAAGAGAGCAATATCTGCCCTGGTCGCGGGGTTTTGCCTGGCGCTTTCCGGCGCGGCGTTTTCCCAAACGACGCTTACCGCCGCAGTTGACCATTCCATTAAAAACGCGCCCGATATCGCTACTGACGCACGCTTCCGCCGGTCGGTGGACGAAGCGCTGCTCGGTTCGTATGCCGCTTTCCTGCCCAGCCTGGACGCAGGGTGGGGATATGGCAGGGAAAAGGGCTTGAGCAGCAGTACAGCGGGAAAGTGGAGCGAACGGCGCACCCGTCACGAAAAGTCGCTTACTGCCCAGTGGAACATCTTTCAGTCGTTCGGCGCCTACTTTGAAGTAGAGCGCAACCGGGCGAGAATGGCGTCTGCCGCGCACGCTACGGCAAACACTTCAGAGCAGGTTGCCCTGCGGGTCGTCGAATCGTATCTGGACGTGCTGCGCTTGCGCGAAACGGTCCGGCTGACCAAACAGAACCGGGACAACCACCAGAAAACGTATGACCAGATACAAATGCGCGCATCCAGCGGTGTCGGGCGTCAATCCGACCTGGAACAGGCAGAAGCCCGTCTGGCGCTTGCCAAGTCCAATCTGGTTTCTTCCGAAGCCAACCTGCGCGACGCGGAAATCGCGTTCCAGCGCTACACCGGTTTGCGTCCAGACCAGTTGCAACAGCCTTCCCCGCCTGAAGCAGGGCTTTTACCCTCTTCACTGGAAGGTGCCTTGTCCGAAGCGCATCTTTCGAACCCGGCATACAAGCAATCGCAGGCGGATGTAGCTGCGGCAGAAGCACAGTACCAAACGGCGAAATCGCCCTTCGGTCCCCGCTTCGACATTGAGGGGGGGCTGGTCAACAACGACAATGTTTCCGGCTTGCAAGGTCCCAGCTATGACCACTATGCCATGTTAAGGATGCGCTGGAACCTGTTCAGGGGGGGTGCAGATACGGCGCGTCTGGGTGAGACCAAGCAACTGTCCTATCAGGCACTGGAGATTTCCAAGAGAACATTGATGCAACTGGACCAGAGCACCGCCCTGTCCTGGAACACACTGGCCTCTGTTCGGGAACGTCTGCCGCATTTGAAGAAACACGTGGATTCCTCCCTGGCGACACGTGATGCGTACACCCTGCAATTTTCGATAGGCCAGCGCACCCTGATTGACTTGCTGGATACGGAAAACGAGTATTACACGGCGACGGTGGAATACGTAAACGGTCAGTATCTGGAGATATTTGCCTGCTATCGTCTGATGGCGGACATGGGTCGTCTGCTCCGCTCGCTGCATGTTCAGCCGCTGCAAGAAAGCGTTCCGACAGAACGGGTGGGCTGGACGAACCCGTGGAGTCGTTCGGATTACGCACCGCCGCGTCAGATACCGGTTTCCTCTCCTGCACAGCAAGAAGAAGCGGCACTGGTACCTGAAACGCCGTACCGTCAGCAGTCTGCACAGCCGCAGACCGTGCAACCGGCGGGCACAGTACAGCCTGCGGCATGGGGAACGGTGCAACCCGCACAGCAGGGCGGCGGCGCGACGCTGCAACCCATTCCGGGAACAGACCCTTCCCGCAGCCCTTCCCGATGACGCAGCACCTGCAGGGACCTCGCCTTCGCGGAAAGCGCCAGGCGAGGTCCCTGCGAATAGGGAAGGTGCTGATGGAAAATCCATCCGGGTGCCGCCATCCGGACGGGTGGTCGCTTGCAAACGACAGGGTTGCCTGAATGTAGTGTGCTGTGTCGCCTGCCCTGTCTTGCCTTTTTTGATGCCGTATTTTTGAGCGATGTGACATGAACCAGCTAGCCGACCAATTTACCATTTCAGGACAGGGCGACATGACGTTGCACCTGGAGCAGCCTGCAAAAAAATGGAAACTGCCGCAAGAAACGCTGATCTCGGACGACCCGCTTGCCCGCTGCCTTGCCATCCTGACAAAGATTTTTGATAACCCCTTTTCTACACAAACCCTGACAGCGGGATTGCCGTTGGAAGATGGCAGACTGACGCCCGCGCTGTTCGGGCGTGCCGCTGCCCGCGCCGGGCTGACTTCGCGCGTGATTAAGCGCGAGTTGTCCCGGATTGCTTCCCAAATATTGCCGGCAGTGCTTCTTTTAAAAAACGGGAGCGCTTGCGTCGCCACAGCGTGTGATACGGCGGGTGTCTGGACGATTATCCTGCCCGAATCCGATGGCGGGGAAATGCAGATAAGCAGTACGGATTTGGCATCCCTTTACGACGGAAGCGTTATCTTTTCCCGTCCTGCTTTCCGCTTTGACTCAAGAACGCAGGAACACAAGGTTCCTACCACGCGGCATTGGTTCTGGGACGTGTTCCGGCAGTCTTCCGGGCTGTACTGTGAAGTGATTGTCGCGACATTCCTCATCAATGTGTTTGCGCTGGTCACACCGCTTTTTGCCATGAACGTCTATGACCGTGTGGTGCCCAACAATGCGTTTGAAACGCTTTGGGTGCTTTCCTCCGGTATTTTGATCGTTCTGGTATTTGACCTGATCATGAAGACCTTGCGCGCCTACTTTCTGGACATTGCCGGAAAGCGGGTTGACGTTATCCTGTCGGCATCCATCTTCGAAAAAATCATGGGACTGAAAACGGCGGTGCGTCCGCAATCCGTTGGCAGTCTGGCGAGCAATCTGCAGGAATTCGAAATGTTCCGGGATTTCATCACCTCTGCCACCATGATTTTGCTGATTGACCTTCCCTTTACCGCTCTTTTCCTGGTCGTTATTTTCTGGCTGGGCGGCGCGCTGGTTCTGGTGCCGTTCACTGCTGTACCTATCATTATCCTGATTGCGCTGGTGCTGCAACGCCCCCTGCAAGGCGTTATCCGAAAAAGTTTCCGGGTCGGCTCGCAAAAACACGCAACCCTTATCGAAGTGCTGGCAGGCATTGATACGGTCAAGGCTGCGGGCGCCGAGGGCGTCGTCCAGAAGAAATGGGAAAATATCATCAGCGAGCAAAGTGACCTGAGTCTGCGCTCCAAGCTGCTGACCAACGCCATCATCAACCAATCCGGTTTCTTCCAGCAAGCGACCTATATTGCTGTCATCATCGCGGGCTGCTTTCTCATTTCGGATCGTACCCTGACGGTGGGGGGACTTATCGCCTGCTCCATGCTGACAAGTCGTATTACCGCCCCGCTCTCCCAGGTCGCCAGCCTGATTACGCGCTACTACCAGGCGCGTTCCGCGGTGCAGGGCGTTGACGACATCATGCAGCTGCCGGAAGAACGCCCCATCGGAAAAAGTTATATCCACCGTCCTGTCCTTGCTGGTGATATTGAGTTTCGTAACGTCACCTTCAGCTATCCCGAGGCGCAGGTCCCGGC
>JAISAG010000143.1 GCA_031266815.1 Burkholderiaceae bacterium
CTGCAAATTCCCCTGCTGGAGCAAACCATGCGCCGGACAAGAGAAACCACCCCGCAAAGTGCGCTGGCTTTCAACAAACGCAGAAAGAACATTCGGCACGCGTTTTCCATCAACAGAAAATATCTCACCGCGTTTACAGGAAAGCATGTGGGCGTGGTGGATGATGTCATGACAACAGGGGAAACCATGCGGGAAGCAGCGGTATGCCTGAAACGGGCAGGCGCCGCCCGCGTGACTTGCCTTGTCTTTGCCAGAACCCCTCCCTGACTCCACTTCCATGTTTCATGTTGTTCTGGTCGAACCGGAAATACCTCCCAACACCGGCAATATCATCCGGTTGTGCGCCAACACCGGGGCGCAACTGCATTTAATTGAGCCTTTGGGCTTTCCGCTGGATTCTGCCAAAATGCGCCGCGCCGGACTGGATTACCACGAATACGCCGACATGCGGGTCTATTCGAGCTGGCCCCACTTTCTCTCTGTTGCTACACCTGACCCCGCCCGCCTGTTCGCCCTGACAACCCGCGCAGACAAACCGTTTTCCGCGACGGCGTTCGCGCCGGGCGATTTTTTCGTTTTTGGTTCCGAAACAAGAGGGCTGGCAGACGCGGTTCGCGCACATTTCCCCACCGGGCAGTGTCTCCGCCTGCCCATGTGCCCCGCCAGCCGTAGCCTGAACCTTTCGAACAGCGTTGCCATCGTGGTTTACGAGGCATGGCGGCAAAACGGGTTTGAAAACGGAAGGTAAGCCGGTATTTCCGTGCGTCCGCTTACGGAGCAGCAGACGATGTGCGGGCAAGATCCAGCAGACGGCACAGTTCCCGGGCACCTTCCACAAAGCGAGGGCCGGGACGATTGACCCAGTCCGGATTGATGGCATACACTTGCTTGCGCTGTACTGCGGTGAGCGCGCCGAACGCATGCCAGAAACGAATATCCGAACCGTCTTCCTTGCGCCCGGAGACAAAAATGACAGACGGATCCTTTTCCAGCACGGCTTCCAGGTTAACGCGCGGGGCAATAACAGGCAATTCGGCAAAAATATTGTCCCCGCCGCACAAACGCAGGGCTTCGCTGATCAGATGCTTGCCATTCACTGTGTACATGGGGTTTTCCGACACCTGGTAAAACACGGACAAACGCGTGCGATGCCGGTATGTTCGTGTCAGCCGGTTCATCTCCCGCCGCAGCGCGTCCGCTTTCCGCTTTGCCGCCTCAATGCGCCCAACCAGCGTACCCAGGCGTTCCAGCGTGTCGGGAATATCTTCCAAGCGCCGTACGTCGCTGAAAAAAACAGGAATCCCCAACCGTTGCCATTCCGCCAGCAAGCGGGCAGGGTTCCCGCCCTTCCAGAGAACCAGCAGATCCGGCTTTAATGCCAGCAACCGCTCCATATCCACACCGCGATTGTCACCTATCACTGGCAAGGTGCGCGCTTCATCAGGGTAGTCGCTGTGTGCCGTAACGCCCACAATGACATCGCCGCCACCAGCGGCATACAGGAATTCGACCAGATGGGGGGCTGTTGTCACAACCCGCTTCGCGGGCGCCGACAGGCTGAGCTGCCGTCCGGCATCATCTGTCACACTGATTGCACCGGGAAAAGCGGGCGACAGGCAAAACCCCGTAAGGAACACACACCAAGCCCTGGAGCGCCCCGCGTAACGCAAAAAAGACCCGATTCTTCCGAACACCCGCGTCGCCATCTCCACTATCTGAAGAAGTCTTTTACCCGTTCGCCCCAAGGCTTGTCGCCGGACGGATTGTGCAGCTCACCCCCCTCTGCGACCAGCTTGTCAAATTCCTGCAGGAGCGACTTTTGCGCATCGGTCAGCTTGACCGGCGTTTCAATGTGGACATGGCAAAACATGTCTCCGGGCTGGCTGGAGCGCACACCTTTAATGCCTTTGCCGCGCAAGCGGAAAACCTTGCCGACCTGCGTCCCTTCGGGAATACTGAAATTCGCTTTGCCGCCCAGTGTCGGTACGTCAATGTCCCCGCCCAACGCCGCTCTGGCAAAGGAAACCGGCACAACGCAATGCAGGTCATCTCCATCCCGCTGGAACACAGGGTGCTGTCTGATACGAATCTCGACATACAAGTCGCCCGGAGGACCGCCATTTTGCCCCGGCTCGCCATTGCCGGCGGAACGGATGTTCATCCCGCTGTCAATCCCCGCGGGTATCTTGACTTCCAACGTTTTGTTACGCTTGATGCGTCCGACACCGTGACATTGCTCGCAAGGCTCCTTGATTATTTTCCCCGAACCGTGGCAAGTGGGACAGGTTTGCTGAATACTGAAAAACCCCTGTTGCATACGCACCTGCCCGGAACCATCACAAGTCTTGCAGTTCTCTTTTGAAGTGCCCGGCTTTGCGCCGGACCCGTGGCAGGTGTCACAAGCATCCCACGATGGAACGCGGATATTCTTTTCCACGCCGCTGGCGGCTTCTTCCAGCGTAATATCCATGTTGTAGCGCAAATCCGCGCCGCGGTACATCTGGGGGCCCGCACCGCGCTGGGAACGTCCCGTCCCGAAAATATCCCCGAAAATATCTCCGAAAGCGTCGGAAAAACGATCAGCGCCGCCGCCTCCACCGCCGCGAAACCCGCCCATGCCGTTGGGGTCAACACCCGCGTGACCAAAACGATCATACGCTGACCGCTTTTCTGAATCAGACAGCATCTCGTAGGCTTCTTTCACTTCCTTGAACCGGGTTTCCGCTGTCTTGCTGTCTGGATTGCGGTCAGGATGATACTTCATCGCCAGCTTGCGATAAGCCTTTTTGATTTCTTCATCCGATGCATTCTTGGGAAGCCCCAGCACATCATAAAAGTCGCGTTTTGCCATCTTCTTTCAGTTTCACTATTCGATGGGAAGGTCCATCTCCCCGACACACCCGCTTCCCGAAAAAACCTTACCGCCTGTCAGCAGAAAGCCGGACCCTCCCTTTTCACGGGGTATGGCGTCCGGCGGGTGAGGGAAAAAGCGTTTTCCGTATCAGGACTTGCCCTTGTCGTCTTTCACCTCGGTAAACTCGGCGTCCACCACATCCGCGTCTGCCGACTTTTCTTCCCCGGTCGCCGATGCCCCGGAGGCTTCTGCCTGTGCCTGCGCTTGCGCCTGTGCGTAGACTTTTTCGCCCAGTTTTTGCGCGGCAACCGACAACGCGGCTATCTTGCCTTCGATGTCTTCCTTGTCATCTGCTTTCAGCACTCCTTCCAGATCCTTGATCGCGCTTTCAATCGCTTCCTTTTCTGCCGCATCCAGCTTGTCGCCATGCTCGGTCAGCGATTTCCTCGTCGTGTGTACCAGCGCGTCCCCCTGGTTTCGCGCCTCCACCAGTTCACGCACTTTTTGATCTTCGGCGGCGTTTAACTCCGCATCCTGCACCATCCGCTGTATTTCTTCCTCGGTCAGACCGGAATTGGCCTTGATGGTAATCTTGTTTTCCTTGCCGGTCGCCTTGTCGCGGGCACTGACGTTCAATATCCCGTTCGCGTCAATATCGAAGGTCACCTCGATCTGCGGCATCCCGCGCAGGGCGGCAGGAATACCTTCCAGATTGAACTCGCCCAATGCCTTGTTTGCCACAGCCACATCGCGCTCGCCCTGATACACCTTGATGGTTACCGCAGGCTGATTGTCTTCCGCTGTTGAAAATACCTGGCTGAATTTGGTCGGGATGGTCGTGTTCTTCTGGATCATCTTGGTCATGATACCACCCAGTGTTTCGATTCCCAACGATAACGGGGTCACATCCAGCAAAAGCAAATCCGTTCTGTCCCCTGACAGGACGGACCCTTGCAGCGCGGCGCCAACCGCAACCGCTTCGTCCGGATTAACATCGCGGCGCGGATCCCTGCCAAAAAATTCCTTGACCTTTTCCTGCACCTTGGGCATCCGCGTCATGCCTCCCACCAGGATGACATCACTGATGTCGGATGCTTTCACTCCCGCATCATCCAGTGCGGTACGGCACGGCGCAATGGTGCGTTCAATCAGGTCTTCGACAAGCGATTCCAGCCGGGCCCGCGACACACGAACATTCAGGTGGAGCGGCTGCCCGTTCACCATGGCAATATACGGTTCGTTGATTTCCGTCTGCTGCGCGGAAGACAACTCAATCTTTGCCCGCTCCGCAGATGCCTTGATGCGTTGCAAGGCAATAGGGTCCTTCTTTAGGTCAACCGCATTGCTCTTGTTGAATTCGTCCACAATGAAATCAATCAGGCGCTGGTCGAAATCCTCGCCGCCCAGGAAAGTATCGCCGTTGGTGGAAAGCACTTCAAATTGTTTCTCTCCGTCCACATCGGCAATTTCAATGATGGAAATATCGAAGGTGCCGCCGCCCAGGTCATACACGGCAATCTTGCGGTCTCCCTTGCCTGCCTTGTCCAGACCGAAAGCCAGTGCAGCCGCCGTTGGCTCGTTGATAATCCGCTTGACATCCAGCCCGGCGATCCGCCCCGCGTCCTTGGTCGCCTGCCGCTGTGAATCATTGAAATAGGCGGGAACCGTAATCACGGCTTCCGTCACTTCCTCACCCAGGTAGTCTTCAGCGGTTTTTTTCATTTTGCGAAGCACTTCCGCAGATACCTGCGGCGGCGCCAGCTTCTTGCTGTCAAGCACGGATACCCAGGCATCGCCGTTGTCTGCCTTGACAACGGAAAACGGCATGATGCCAATGTCCTTTTGCACTTCTTTTTCGTCGAAACGCCGCCCTATCAGGCGCTTGATCGCGTACAGCGTATTCCTGGGATTGGTAACCGCCTGTCGCTTCGCCGCCGCGCCCACCAGCGTCTCACCATCATCCTGATAAGCGATAATGGATGGCGTTGTCCGCGCCCCTTCCACATTTTCAATCACCTTGGGCTGCGACCCTTCAATTACGGCAACGCACGAGTTGGTGGTCCCCAGATCAATCCCTATAATCTTCCCCATTTTCTCTTCCTTTCAGTCAGTATTTTGCTATCCGGGCATTGTCAAAGCAGCCACTCACGGTACTGCCGGACCTTTTCCCGTCATATGGTGTTGTTTTCATCCGTTTCAAGGTGCCTTTGCCGCAGAAACAATGACAATCGCCGGTCTGACAAGGCGATCCGCCAGCAGATATCCCTTTTGCAGAACATGCACCACGGTGTTGGGCTCCTGATCCGCTGGCGCAGTGGAAATCGCCTGATGCTTCATGGGGTCCAGCTTTTCCCCCTTCTCCGGCACAATCGCTGTAATCTTGTTTTTTTCAAAAACCTGCGTCAGTTGCCGGAGTGTCATTTCTACCCCTTCCCTGATTGATTCCAGAGAGGGCGCTTCCAGCTTCAAAGTCGTTTCCAGGCTGTCTTTCACGGGCAAAAGCGATTCCGCAAAACTTTCCACAGCAAATTTGTGCGCCTTGCTGACTTCTTCCTGCGCTCGTCGCCGCACGTTCTCCATCTCCGCCTTGGCGCGCAGGAGCGCATCCTGCATGGCAACCCGTTTTTGTTCCGCTTCGGCAAGCTGGTCCTCCAGCGACATAACCGGCGCATCGTCCGGCATCGGGATTTCCGATGGAGAAAGGATAGACGCCGCTTCTTCCTCTTCCCCGCCAGCCTGTTTCTCTTGCTCTTCCTGCACGCATTCCTCCTGATACAAACACACTGAATACCCCCACCGCCCGTATATGGGGGATAACTTCGCCCATTTCAAGGGGATTGAAGATAATTTTACGAGGACAGCATCTCCCGCGCGTGTCGGCGCGTTGTTGCCGTAATTTCCACGCCGCCCAGCATGCGGGCAATTTCTTCCACACGTGCCCCTTCGGACAACGCAACAATGCGGGAAACCGGATGCCCTACTGCGTCGGAAGGCACCTTGCTCACCTGAAAGTGTGTGCCCGCCTGACTGGCGACCTGGGGAAGATGGGTCACACACAGCACTTGATGAGCGCGCCCCAATTCCTTCAGTAAACTGCCCACGACCTCTGCCACACCACCACCAATCCCGCTGTCCACTTCATCAAAAATCAGCGTGGGCGTTTCTGTCGCACCGGATGTAATGACAGAAATGGCCAGAGACAACCGCGCCAGTTCTCCGCCGGATGCCACCTTCGCCAAAGGCCGGGGTGAGGCGCCGGCATGACCCGCTACGTGAAACTCCACCCGATCCACACCGTACGATGCTGGCTCGCCTGGCTCCAGCAGAATGGAAAAACGCCCTCCCGCCATGCTTAGCCCCTCCATGGCACGCGTCACGGCTTTTTCAAGCGATTGTGCTGCCTCCCGCCGTTTCTGGCTTAGCGATTCCGCGGCGTGCGTATACGCACGCCGTGCCGCTTCTTCTTTCTCACCCAACGCCGCCATATCCTGTAATTCTGTCATCTCCTGCCATTTTGCGCGTATCGCATCCCATTCTGCAGGTAACTGCTCCGGCTGCACCCGATATTTTCTTGCAGCAGAAAGAAGCGCATCCATCCGCGATTCGACATAGGCCAGACGCTCAGGGTCCACTTCTATCCGCGACAGGTAGTCGTTCAGCGTATAGGCTGCTTCCTGCAACTGAATATGCGCGGAATCCAGCAGCTCGGTCGGTGAAACCAGCGCGGCATCTACTTCAGACAGGTTAAGCAGTTTCTGCCGAATGGTGTGCAGGCTGTGCAAAACGGGGGAATCGGATTCAGAAAGAACATGCAGGGACTCTCTCGCGCCATCCATCAGGCGCGTTGCGTGAACAAGACGATTGTGTTCCTGGGCAAGGTCTTCCCATTCCGCCGCACGAGGGGCCAGCGCGTCCAACTCTTCCATCTGCCAGAGGACTCTCTCTTTTTCTTTCTGCAACACGGCGGACTGCGCCTCCCCTTCCTGGCGGCGCGCCCGCCAGGTCTGCCACGCGCGATACAACTCCGCCAACTGGTCCGCTTCCCCTTGCAATCCGGCATGACGATCCAGCAAAAGCCGCTGCCCTTCTTTCTGCAACAGCGACTGGTGGGCGTGCTGACCGTGTATGTCAACCAGCCTGTTCCCCAAATCCCGAAGCTGCGTCGCTGTGGCGGGCGACCCATTGATGAAACACCGCGAACGCCCTTGCAGGTCAATGACGCGCCTTAGCAGCACCTGGTCGTCTTCAACAGGAAAATCGTTCTCCCGCAACCACGCCAGCACAGCGGCCTGCACAGAAAACAGGGCGCCGATATCCGCCCTGTCTGCACCTTCGCGCACAACACCCGGATCCCCTCGTGCGCCCAGCACTAATGCCAGCGCATCCACCAGAATGGATTTTCCCGCACCCGTTTCACCGGTCAGCACGGAAAACCCGGCGGATAGCCCCAGTTCCAGCTTGTCCACGATTACAAAATCACGAATGGCAAGATGTTCGAGCATGATTATCCACAAAACCTGTTTTCAGGCGGGGACAGCAGCGCCGCACGCTATTTTTCCCGTTTGGATACCTCACCCCAGTGCAGTTTGTTTCGCAAGGTATCGTAATAACTCCAGTCTGGTGTGTGCAAAAACGTCACCGTATGAATGGAGCGCTTGATCAGGATACGGTCCGCCAGCTTCAGGCTGGCGAACGACTGCGAATCATAATTGACGCTGGGCTGGTTGGCTTCAACGATCTCCACTATGATTTCGCTGGTATCCGGCACGACAATGGGCCGGTTGGACAAGGAGTGCGGCGCAATGGACACAATGGCTATCCCGCCCAGATTGGGGTGCAGCATGGGGCCCCCCGCAGATAAGGCATACGCCGTGGAACCGGTCGGTGTTGACATGATGAGCCCATCCGAGCGCTGCTGGCACATGAAATGCCCATCCACTTCCAGACGAAGATCAACCATGCCGGATCCTCCTCCGCGGGAAATCACGATGTCATTGAATGCAAGGGCGTGATAAATTGTCTGCCCATCCCGCACAATTGACCCTTCCAGCAAAATACGATGTTCCGCAACATACTTTCCCTGCAACAGCAAATCCAGCATGGGCAGCATCTGGTCCAGGGAAATATCCGTTATGAAACCCAGTCGCCCCTGATTGATGCCGATCAGGGGAATGCTGTAGGGTGCAAGCTGACGGGCGATTCCCAGCATTGTTCCATCGCCGCCAATGACGATTACGGCATTCGCCTTGCTGCCGATTTCGTCCAGAGACATCGTTTCGACCTCTTTTGACAGGGTTGCGGCCGTCTGCGGCTCGTATACCGCCCGATAACCCCGCTCGGAAAGGAAGGCATCTATTTTTTCCATGGACTGGACGATACTGTCCGTCAATACTCTTGAAACCAGCGCAAAAATTTTATTCTTTTCGGTCATTTTGTCAGTTATCCTGAAAACATGCGGATTTCCGGGTGATACAGGCAGACGGGCCTGTCCGTTTTTGTAAAGACAATGAAACAACTGTCGAGCAGTGCATCTTATCAGCCTTTGCGATATATTTTGCGACATATTTGTCAAATCGGGATGCCGCCAAACCCTGTCGCCGCGAAACCGTACCGCTTGAAACAAGGCGCAGGCTTTCATACAATGACGACATGCAATTGGATCCGCGCGCTCACAGTCTGTTGAAAACGCTCGTCGAACGGTATATTGCCGAAGGTCAGCCTGTTGGGTCGCGTGCGCTTTCCAGATTATCCCGCCTTGACCTTTCTCCCGCCACCATCCGCAATGTAATGTCCGACCTGGAGGAAATGGGTTTCGTCTCCAGCCCGCACACATCGGCAGGACGGATCCCGACTCCCAGAGGTTTCCGTGTTTTTGTGGATGCCCTGCTCACGGTACAACCCGATGGCGAACCTTCCGTGGAACCGGACATCCAGCAGGGACTGCGAACGGGACAGCCGCAACGGCTGATTGCCAGTGCGGCGCAAATGCTTTCGTCTCTCTCCCACTTCGCGGGCGTTGTGCTGACTCCCCGATACGAGCAGGCTTTCCGACAGATCGAGTTTCTGCGACTGTCGGAAAAACGAATCCTGCTCATCATTGTGTCCCCCACGGGCGATGTGCAAAATCGCCTGCTTTTAACCGATTCGGACTACACACCCCGGCAACTGACAGAGGCGGCGAACTACATCAACCAACACTTTAGCGGCCTGCATCTGGATGAAATCCGTCTGCGCCTCCACGCCGAATTGCAGGCACTGCAAAAGAGTCTGTCCGGGCTGATGGAAGCCGCTATCGCCGCCAGCGACGAAGCGCTGGCGGAAGAAAGCAACAATGTCGTCATCTCGGGCGAACACAAATTGCTGGATGTGTCTGATCTGACCTATGACATCGCCACCCTGCGCAAGTTGTTTGACCTGTTCGAGCAAAAAACAGAACTGATGAAGTTGCTGAATTTTTCCAGCAAGGCAACAGGGGTTCAGATATACATCGGCGGAGACTCGCACCTGCTTCCGATGGATGACATGAGCGTCGTTACCGCACCCTACCAGGTCAACGGTAAAATCGTCGGCACACTGGGCGTTATCGGTCCCACCCGCATGGCAT
>JAISAG010000023.1 GCA_031266815.1 Burkholderiaceae bacterium
TCTGAAGTTCTGGCGCGGCATTGCGACACGCTACGCCAAAAATGCTGCTTCTTTTCTGGCTGCTGTACAAATTCGATGTATCGCTATCTGGATGAAGGTCTTGTGACGACACCCTCTAGAGTCTGAAGCCGAGTGCTCTGCCTGCGCTCTTCAATGAACTGCCCCAATATCTCTTCGATCCCAGATGATAGTAGCGGTGCTTCTCTTGCTAAATCGTCTATAGAAACTTTCAAAAGCGAAAGCCGTGACTCGTCGTCTATGGGAAGAACCTTGGGAGAAGCAGGCCGCGAGAGCGGCAACTCGCGCATGGGCGTGCCGTTACGCACTGGCTTTGCTTTCAGGTACAAATCCAACTGCTCCGCAAGATCAGGAGCGATGTTTCGGTATTTCCGAACCAGCCTAGCAACGAACAGGCGCACATCCTCAGTCTGCTTCGTCAAGGCTAGACGAACCACCTGGGCTAGATCTGATTTCTCTTCATTCATTTCGTCCAACGCTATCACAACAGGTTGAGTTATAAGAAAAATATAATTTCATTAAACGGACTAGTTTGATTCTAACACGGATTCTGCGGCAGACAGAAATCACCCCCGCATACGCGGAGAACATTTTTAATCTCCAGACAGGCTTCTCTACCTGCCAGGGGCGGTGGCGGAAAAGGTGCTGACATTTTCATCTGAATGTCCTTCATAAGTCCAGCCGTTTATGGTCATGGAGCGACCTGCTTTCATGGCGCTGTTAATTTTGTCAAATTGCGCATACATATTCGTATCCGGCTGGCTGGCGTACAGCACGATACCCATACCAGCCATCAGCAGATAACCGTGGGGCTGCGGCCCACGCTGCGGCATCACTATTTTAAGGCTGAGAGTGTTGCTGCTGTTGTCAGGCAGCACATTATCTAGGCTGAAACTCAAGCCCTTTGGAAAAACGGGCGGCGAGAAATCAACAACAACCTTGCCATCTGCCTTATAAGGCTCGGAAAGCATGTCTTTGACACTAAAACCACGCTCTACCTGCCCAGCCGCTCTTTCCAGAGTATCCGCCAGCCGTTCGACCTGGAAGTAGCCTTGGCTGGCGCGCGCTGCTTGCCTTGGTCGGTCAACCAGTTTGACCCCGGAAAGGCGTAATATCGTCTTGCTTTCCACGCCATCTATTAAGCCGCTTACGGTAACTTCTTCCCGCTCGCGCAGACCGCGCAACTCCTTGTCATCCCGCATTTGGCAAACTACGGAATATTTCCGCGCATCCAGGGTAAGAGGCTTTAATTTCGCCACCGGCAAGGTCAGGCGTATTCTCTTGCCTATAAGGGTATTCGGGTTTTTGCCCGCTATAAGCAGCGGCATAACATACTCCATGTTTTCCACGCGGCCCAGTTCTTTAATTTCCTTGGCAAATTGTGGAAAAAGCTGGCTGCTGTTATGAGAATAGCTGATGGATATCCTTTGTCCATCCGGCGTTTCGCGCACTATCAGGGCAAGCCTCAGGGTGGTGGCAAGAGCAGGCTGCCAGGTTACCGCAGTACAGCCGCTTTCATTGCCTGAACAAGGCACAGGCGCGCTGGGCATCCCCCATTGAGCGCTTAACTTTTCTTTAAGCTTCTGGTACTGGGCTTGCGCCGCTGCCATGTCATCAATCCGACCGGACGAATTGGCGATACTCAGCAACTGGTTTTTCCAGAAAGTCAAAATGAGCCCGCGTTCTGCGTGACTAGGCGGCAGATACATGGTGCGCTTGTCTATTATCCGCGCCTCAGGCACCTTGCTTTTCACTACGGCCTGACTTTCTCCCCAAGTGTAGCTTTCCGGCGGTTGCTGTAAATCATAAGGCGCGGCCCAAGCCTGAGCAGTCATTAACAGTATCGTCAGACATAAGAGCAGCGTTTTCATGTGAGCATTTTCCTTAAAATGCGGAGCAGAAATATCGCGGGACCTGTCTCATGACCAGAACCACGGCTTTCCCGGTTTTGGTTTCCTGTATTCGCGCCCGCTCCACAAGACTTTTGTTGGCGTGCGTACGTTTCAAAAGCAATGCTGCTTGCATTTTGGCATCGGGCGGCCAGATACAACATACCCAACACATGTTTTCCATGACATGTCTTGCTCGCAGGGAATGGGGAAAGTATTGCCAGGGTGTAAGCGGTCATGTTGCTCTGCTTTCTTGCGTCACGACATAAATCGGTTCAATAGCGGGTAGCTTTGCCTCCTACTTCGGGGAGAGCGCAAGCCGAAATCCCAGGTAAACGTGGCGGAAGTCCGGCGGGAGGTGGTCACGAGCAGCGGAACGACAACTCTCCGCGTCATTGTAAAAACCGCCGCCGCGAATCACGCGGTCACGCGCGCCATAGCGGTTCTGCACCCATTCCCACACGTTCCCGTAAACATCATACAGGCCGAAAGGATTGGGCTTCTTTGTCCCCACGGGATGTGTCGTGCGGACGGAATTCCGATCAAACCATGCATAGGCATCCAGTTGGCGGGCCGCCTCATCCCAGGTTTTCGGGTTTTTCATGAAGAAAAACAGGGTGTTTGTATCGCCTCGGGCGGCGTATTCCCATTCCGCTTCCGTGGGCAAACGGTAGCGGGTATGCCCTTCTTTCGCGTTCAGGCGATGGATGAACGCTTGCGTGTCATCCCAGGAAATGTTTTCCGCAGGATTGCGCCGTCCCTTGAATTTGCCCGGATTGCTCCCCATCACCGCCTCCCACTGTTCCTGCGTCACCTCATACTTGCCCAGATAAAAAGGTTTGCTGACACTTACCTGGTGTTGCAGCGTTTCATTTTCGGTAATTTCTTCAAATGGTTGGGCGGATTCCTTCATAAACGACCCGCTCGGAATCAGAATGAACGCCATCCCGATACTGTTGGTGTAGCTTTTTGCTCCAGACTCGGCAGGCGCGTAATCGGTCGCCGTAAAGCCGAAAATGGCAGCAAGCGAAAACGTCAGCAATTTTTTCTTCATTTCTCTCTCCCTTTCTTGCTCCTCAAAGCGGGCGCTTTGCGCCGGGGCAAAAAAACTTCTCATGGCGAAGCGGATTGTGGTGCGCTTTTACAGGAAAGGCAAGTGCGGCGAAGGCCTCAAAGATGACACGCAACGCCTCCTTGCTCAAAAGGAATCCGGGTGTTTCAAACAGTCCTTTTTCGATGTGATACCCCGTGCGGTCCAGGGAAGAGGATGCCCGACCCACTTTATTTCATATAGGCGCCCACGATCTCCCCGAAGTACATGACGTGGTAGTCGCCCTGCCGGTAGAGGTTTGCCTGAATCATGGGTTCCAGGGCATTTTCGTCCATGGGAAGCTTATAGACAATTTTGCATTCGTAAACCAGATCGCAGTCGTCAACGTAAGGGCTGATGATTTTGATGCCCGGCACGGGGGTGATAGCTGCACGCGCGAATTTGTCGCCATCACGGCCGGAGGTGGAACCGGCAATGTGCAGGGCTTGCCGCAGTTTTCCTCCCAGCGGAAAGCTGACGGAAAAGTCAGCCGCTTTTTCAAGCAGTTCGTACGTATAGCGGGAATATCGCACCAGTACGCAGCAAACCGGTTTGCTCCAGATGTGCCCAAACGAAGCCCAGCCGATGGTCATGGTATTGACCTGATCGCCTGCCTTAACGGTCAGGAACGCGCCCCCGGGCAGCTGTTCCAGTGCTTTGGGCAGTAACTCCTGATAGCTTGTTTCACGCATGATGTCGTCTCCCGGATGCAGATGCGCTGTGGGGCCCGGGGTTTCGCACGCCTCCCCCAGCGCGCCATTGAACCTGCCGCTGTCCGTCAAAAACCGGCTGGGACCTCAGCGCCCTCTGCCGCCGCCTCTGCCGCCGCCCCTGCCTCCTCCACCGCTTCTGCCGCCACCTCTGCCTCTACCGCCACGCGAACGACCAAGCCGACCACCGCCATCCATGTAGTGCAAGGGATCCAGCCCGGATTCTATTTTTCGCACGATACCGTTTCCATCGAACATGACATGCATGACAGCATCCCAGACATCGTCCTGCTGGTAGCGGTATGACCAGACTTCGTAATTGTTCAGGTGAATGCGCGATACATCGCCGGGTTGTCCCACAGTTTTGAGCACATCTTGTTTGGTTGCTGTGCCGATAGTCAGGGAAGCGAAGCGGGCGTCGGTTAGTACCTGTTCGTAGGAAATCAGAAATCCGTTTCTGTCCATGCGAGCCATGTAGGTTTGCTGGCTCCAGTAGCCGCCTGCGTATTCCCACAACACGGTATTTCCGTCATCGTAACGGGCCGTGGGCTGACCGTAGCGAAGCAGGACCGCTTCTTCCGATGCGCCGGGTTCCAAAGGTGGCGCGAAAAAGGCGCATCCAGACAGGACGAGCAAGAGGGCAATGCCCGCGCGCTTTATGGTGTCTCTCACGATGTTCATGGCGGACAGGTAAATGCGACACACCTTCACATTCTGTCAGAAAGTGAGGGAAAGAGAAAGAGGCCTGTTCAAAATCCTTTGGGGTAGTCTCTCCAAAAACGGGGTGCGCAGCGGGACTGTCGGCGGGATCCGGGAGAATTCCTCCCCCACCCGCAGGGGTTCGATGGTACGATGGGCGACTTTGCTGTATAGCGTTGCTTGATGATGGAATTGCTGCTCGTACTCAAAATATTGCTGATGGGTGTGGTCGAGGGGGTAACCGAGTTTTTGCCGATTTCTTCCACGGGACACCTGATTCTGGCAGGAAGTCTGCTGCATTTTACCGGTGAAAAGGTCAAGGTATTTGAAATTGCCATCCAGTCCGGCGCCATGTTGTCGGTGTGCTGTGTGTATCGCGGGCGGATTGGGCGTGTCTGCCGCGGCTTTTTGTTTGACGCGCGCGAGCGGCGCTTTGCTTGCAATGTGGCACTCGCCTTTCTGCCTGCCGCCGTGCTGGGCGTGCTCTTTAGCGGAAAAATCAAGGCGTTTTTGTTTTCGCCGGTCCCTGTGGCGACGGCATTCATCGCGGGCGGGTT
Source organism: Burkholderiaceae bacterium (assembly GCA_031266815.1). Classification (GTDB taxonomy): domain Bacteria; phylum Pseudomonadota; class Gammaproteobacteria; order Burkholderiales; family Burkholderiaceae_D; genus Oxalobacter. Next base: position 4,964 of record JAISAG010000023.1, read on the forward strand.
GCTCATTATCTGGATAGAACGCGCGACGGGGAAATCGTCCACTGGGCGAGTTGAGCAACTGGATGACATGAATTCGATTTCCGCCCTGAAGGTGGGGTTTGCGCAGGCGCTTGCCCTGATTCCCGGGACAAGTCGTTCGGGGGCAACCATCATGGGAGGGCTGCTCTTTGGGTTGTCGCGCCGGGTTGCAACTGAATTTTCCTTTTTCCTTGCCATACCCACGCTGTTTGGGGCGAGTGTTTACGCTATCTGGAAGGAGTGGCACCTTTTTTCTTCGGCGGATATTCCCATGTTCGCGCTGGGGAGTGTATTCGCCTTTTTGTCGGCGTGGCTATGCGTCCGCTGGCTGTTGCGTTACATCGAATCCCACAGCTTTGTTTTCTTTGCCTGGTACCGAATCGCGTTTGGCATTTTTATTCTGGTCAGCGCGCATCTGGGGTGGGTTGGCTGGGCAGGCTAACGTGAAAGCGGGCACGCGGTGGACAGCGCCGTCACGCGCTCCGTTTCCTTGCACAGATTGCCGTGTGTTGCTTGCTGACGCGGTATCGTGCCCTATTTTTTGAAGTCGTAAAAATTGACGCCCACGGCTTCATCGTAGGTTCGTTCCAGCGGGCTTTGCCAGTCGTCAATCACGATTTCTCCCGCGCCATTGATGGTTGCGGCAATCAAATGTCCACCAATGGCGGTGTAGTCCGCTCTGCCCAGTGTGATGTGCAGATGCAGATAAAGCGCGCCATCCAGCGTGGATACATTGCCGGACAGATTCGTCATTTCCAGTTGTTCCGAGAACATTTTTTCTGTAAATCGCCGGGATGAGGTATCAATGAAACGCAGCGTTGCCGCGTTGACCGCGCCGATTCCGGTGATGGATCCGCTTCGGACGCGCTGTGCCTGGCAGAACGCCTTGAGTGCGGCGACGATTTCCTGCTGGTTCTTGATGCTGACGATATAGCGATTGCCAAGTTTGCGGTACGCGTACAGGGCCGTTTCACCTGATTCTGCGGGTGGCGCGCTGGGTTGCGCCAGGACAGCCCCGTGCAGGAGAAGCAACGCAACGGACAGCAGAAAACCTCTTTTCATGATTCCTCCGGAAAAACACGTGACACATTGGTCGTACTCCGCGAAACGGCACCACCCTGGAGGGGGTTATGCACGAACGCCGCGCTGCCTGTGGGCGGGTGACATCCAGCTTCGCCATTGTACCGCCTTGTGCGCACAAACGGTTAAGGCGTGGGATGAGGCGCATGGCGAATCCCGCCATCGGGAAGCGGTGAGATGGCACAGCGGTGTTCGATGCGGATGGCGATCTGCCCAGGAACCGAAAGTGCCTTCTGATTTCAGGCGCGCCTTCTGCCTGGTTTTTTCTTTTGCGGGCGACTTGCCAGCAACGACCATGCGCTTGGCGTCCGTCAATTGTTCACGAGCCTGTGCAAGTGAAATACCATGACTGCCGAAACGCCCGAAGGTGATTGTCTCCTGGCGCCCGTTGATAACATAGTTGTACCGAAAAGAGATAGAGTCAGAAGGGGTTACGGCCACATAGAGTCCGTCACGATCAGGGATTTTGTAGCGTTTTTCCCGCGGTTTCAGGTGGCGGATTTTGGTATCGGGGAGCGCTCATGGTACTGGTGTAGGTTCTACCACAAAGAATACCATGCGAAATTGATTGCTTGCCTGTGCCGGAAACGGCCGGATATCACTTGGCAAACACAGGGAAGGATAGCGTAACCGCTTGATTAACAGGTTAATTATTGCTCGTTACTGCCGATTATCGCACGATGTTTTATCATTCCCACTCGATCGTGGCGGGCGGTTTGCCTGATACGTCGTACACGACCCGGTTGATTCCCCGCACTTCGTTGATGATGCGGTTGGAAACGCGACCAAGCAGTTCGTGGGGAAGGGGCGCCCAGTGCGCGGTCATGAAGTCCTGCGTTTGCACGGCGCGCAGGGCAATGACGTAATCGTAGGTGCGCCCGTCACCCATGACGCCGACGGATTTGACGGGCAGGAAAACCGCAAACGCCTGGCTCGTCGCGTCGTACCAGGTCGTGGGCATCCCATCCGGCGGATTGTCAACGAAAGTATGGCGCAGTTCATCCATGAAAATGGCATCCGCCTGCCTTAACAGGTCTGCGTATTCCTTCCGTATCTCTCCTAGTATACGTACCCCCAAGCCCGGACCGGGAAAGGGATGACGATACACCATGTCGCGCGGAAGCCCCAGCGCCAGTCCCAGTTCGCGCACTTCGTCCTTGAACAGTGTCCGAAGCGGCTCCAGCAATTTCAGGTTGAGGTCTTCCGGCAATCCGCCCACATTGTGGTGGCTCTTGATGGTCTGCCCTTTTTTGTCCTTGCCAGCGCTTTCAATCACGTCGGGGTAAATTGTCCCTTGTGCCAGCCATTTGGCATTGTCCACTTTGCTCGCTTCGGCCTGAAACACCCGAACAAATTCGCGCCCGATGATTTTGCGTTTTTCTTCCGGGTCGCCGATTCCCTTGAGGTGGCGCATGAATTCGTCTGCGGCATTGACGTAAATGACGTTGACGCCCAAATTCCGGGTAAACATGTCCATGACCATGCGCCCTTCATCCAGACGCAACAATCCGTGGTCAACAAAGACACAGGTCAGCCGTTCGCCAATGGCACGATGGATGAGAGCGGCGGCAACGCTTGAATCAACGCCGCCGGACAGACCCAGTATGACGGAATCGCTCCCGACGGTATCGCGTATGAAACGGATGGCGCCATTAACATAGTCCGGCATGTTCCACTCGGCAGGACAGGCGCAGATTTCATGAACAAAACGCGCCAAAATCCGCTTTCCCTGCGCTGTGTGGGTCACTTCGGGGTGAAACTGCACCGCATAGAAGCGGCGCTTTTCATCTGCCATTGCCGCAATCGGGCAAACCGCGTTGGATGCTATCCGCACAAAACCTGGCGGCACTTCCGTCACTTTGTCGCCGTGGCTCATCCACACTTTCAGGGTGTTGTGTCCCTCGACCGACACAAAATCGCTCACGCCATCCAGCAACGCCGTGTGAGGGTGCGTCTGTATTTCGGCATAGCCAAACTCGCGCACTCCGCTGCTTTCGACCTTGCCGCCCAGTTGCGCCGCCATGGTCTGCATACCGTAACAGATACCCAAAACCGGTACGCCCTTTTCAAAGACAATTTGCGGCGCGCGCGGGGTATCCCCACCAGTCACGCTGTCCGGTCCGCCAGACAGGATAATACCGCGCAAGACACCCCGCGCATCGTCCCGCATGGCTTCTTCGGCAGCATCATAAGGAACCACTTCCGAGAAGACACCTGCCTCGCGAACCCTGCGGGCGATCAGTTGTGTGACTTGTGAGCCAAAATCAAGAATCAGAATCCGTGATGCCATACGCCGTACTTCCATTTCAAAAAATGCCCCGTGCAACCGGTCAAACGCAGCAACCCGCTTTCGACCCCACCCTATTCGACGTGGTAGTTGGGCGCTTCCTTGGTGATTTGCACATCGTGCACGTGCGATTCGCGCATACCGGCGGTGCTGATTTCCATGAATTCCGCTTTTTGATGCAACTCCGCTATGCTGGTGCAGCCGCAGTAACCCAGCGAAGCGCGAATACCGCCAACCAACTGGAACAGAATGGTTGAAATGGGTCCCTTGTACGGGACGCGCCCTTCAATGCCTTCGGGAACAAATTTTTCGGAGGTCTGATCCGTATCCTGGAAGTAGCGGTCGGCAGAGCCGCCCGACATGGCGCCCAGACTTCCCATGCCGCGATAGGATTTGTAGCTGCGCCCCTGATACAGAATGACTTCGCCGGGCGCTTCATCCGTGCCGGCAAACATGCTGCCCATCATCACGGTGTCTGCTCCCGCTGCCAACGCCTTGGCGACATCTCCCGAATAACGAACGCCCCCGTCCGCAATGCAGGACACCCCTGTTCCCTTGAGCGCATCCACCACATCCTCGATAGCGGTAATCTGCGGCACCCCCACGCCAGCAACAATGCGCGTCGTGCAGATGGAGCCGGGGCCGATTCCTACCTTGACGCCATCCACCCCCGCATCAACCAGCGCCCGGGCAGCAGCGCCCGTTGCAATGTTGCCCCCCACAATCTGCACCGACGGGTAGTTGTCACGTATCCACCGGATGCGCTGTATGACGCCTTTGGAGTGACCATGTGCCGTGTCCACCACCAGCACGTCCACCCCTGCTTTCACCAGCAAATCAATGCGCATGTCGTTATCCGGACCGACCCCTACGGCAGCGGCAACCAACAATTTGCCGTAACCGTCCTTGGAGGCGCGCGGATGTTCCGTTGACTTCAGAATGTCCTTCGCCGTAATCAACCCGTGCAACGCAAATGCACTATCCATGACGAGCACCCGCTCAAGACGGTGCAAACTCATCAAACGTTTTGCCTCGCGGAGGTCCGTTCCCTCGCGCACATAAATCAGCTTTTCCTGCGGGGTCATCCGCTCACGTACCGGCACCTCCCCGTCTTCTTCAAAGCGTGTATCCCGATTGGTGATAATCCCGACAACCCGATTGTCCTCAACAACGGGAAAGCCGCTGAACCCGTGCTGGTGCGCAAGCGCAATCACGTCACGAATGCGCATGGTGGGCGGTATGGTGACAGGGTCGCGCACCACGCCGGATTCAAACCGTTTTACCCGTGCCACTTCCCTTGCCTGTTCCGTCGGCGTCAGATTCTTGTGAATCACCCCGATTCCGCCTTCTCTTGCCATCGCGATGGCAAGCCGGGATTCCGTCACGGTGTCCATGGCGGCGGATACCAGGGGAACATTGAGTGAAATGGAGCGAGTCAGGCGTGTTCTCAGGACGGTGTCTTTGGGAAGCACAGCCGAATAGGCGGGTACCAGCAGCACGTCATCGAACGTGAGTGCCTTCTTGATTAATCGCATGATATTTCCTGTTGGCACAAAACAGGATTGTACCGGATTTGACGCGCGGGAAAAATATATCGCATCCTGTGTACCCGGGATGATGTGTCCCGTTCCCGTCCGCCCGCGCTACCCGTATTCATCCGGGGCGGCGCAGCTTTCTGCCGCCTTGTCAGGCGGAAGCCAGCGGGTCCTCGCCAAAACGGTTGGCGCCCGTCGAGCCCCGGGAACACAGCCACACCAGCAAAATGATGCTGCCTACAACGGGGATAAGGGGCAGAAGCATCCACCAGCCAGAACGATTCACATCGTGCAGACGACGCGCCAACACACTCAAGCTGGGCAGTAACAGGGCAAGATAAAAGAGCGCAAAAAGGGCGCTCATGGCTTTACTGCCGCCAGCAGAACCGGCAAGCAGCACCATCACGCACAGTACGTAAAACAGGGAGAACCACCAGTACTCCGAACGACATGCCCGTCCCGTAAAGTGGGCATATTTTTTCAACACAACCGTTTTAACTGCAGTGGTAAAATTCATGCGCTACGCTCCTCTCTGACAAGCTTGTCGCGACACCCTTCCTCGTCCCAAGGCCGCACCGCCAGGGGATTTTGCCCGCCCCATCAGGCGGAAGCTAATGGGTCCTCGCCAAAACGATTGGCGCCCGCCGAACCCCGGGAACACATCCATACCAGCAAAATGATACTGCCCACAACGGGTACGAGAGGCAGAAGTATCCACCAGCCGGAACGGTTCACATCGTGCAGGCGACGCACTTGCACCGCCACGTTGGGCAGCAGCAGGGCAAGATAAAAGAGCGCAAAAAGGACACTCATGGCTTTACTGCCGCGAGGGAACAGCACGGCAGACACGATCAATAGCGCCATCCCGCATAATGTGCCGAACAAAAAGAACCACCATAATTCCGAACGGCACGCCCGTCCCGTAAAGCGGGCGTACTTTTTCAGCACGCATGTCTTAACCGCAGTGGTAAAATTCATACGCTACTTTCCTCTCTGACAAGCCTGTTACGTAACACCCTTCCTCGCCCCAAAGCCGCCCCGCCGGGGAGCTTCGTCCGCCCCGCCAGAGCCGCCCTTTCCCAGAGAGGGGACGGCGCGGCGACGCACCGGAGCATTTTATCACGATACGATGAGCCGCCCTCCAGTCGCATTTTTGTTAGAATATAAGGAAGGGTTCCCGGCGCGGTTCTGCTGTGGTCAATCCTTCAATCCACCCTGAACAAGGAAAATCATGATCGTCCTCATGCAAACCTCGCTCGGCGACATCAAGCTGGAGCTCTATCCCCAGCTTGCACCGAAAACCGTGGACAATTTTGTCGCCTATGTCCGCGCCAGCCACTACGACAACACGCTCTTTCATCGGGTCATTGACGAATTCATGATCCAGGGAGGCGGGTTTGAGCCGGGGATGAAGGAGAAAGATACCCGCGCGCCGGTAGAAAACGAGGCGGACAACAGTTTGCAGAACGAAAAATATGCCATCGCCATGGCGCGAACGGATGCCCCCCACTCGGCTACCTCCCAGTTTTTTATCAATGTCAACGACAATCACTTCCTGGACTTTCCGGGGCACGATGGATGGGGTTATGCGGTATTCGGCAAGGTAGTGGAAGGTCAGGATACGGTCGATAAAATCAGGGCGGTTCGGACCGGCTCGGTCGGCTTTCACGGCGATGTCCCCCTTGAGGATGTGCTCATTCTGAAAGCCAGCGTACAGGAATAGCAGCAGGGTACACTTTCCGCAATCATCACGGACAACCGGAAAAATATGTCTTCTTCCCTCCCCTTGCAAGCCGTTTTCGTTTCCGATGTGCACCTGAGCGATAGCACGCCGCAGACGCAGGCGGCTTTCGCCGATTTTATCCGCGATGAGGCGCCGCGCGCGCGGCACGTGTACATCCTTGGCGACCTGTTCGAGTACTGGGCGGGCGATGATGATCTGTCCACACCGTTCATCCGGCAAGTCGTCGGTGACATACGCGCCCTGACGGAAAAAGGCACGGCCGTCTTCTGGGTCGCGGGCAACCGCGATTTTCTGACGGGAGAGCAATTTGCCAGGGAAAGCGGCATGACCCCCCTGCCCGACGAACACTGCCTGACCATCGCGGGACAGGTTGTGACCATAGCGCACGGAGACGCACAGTGCCTGGACGACCCGGATTATGTCCAGTTTCGCGCCATGGTGCGCCACCCCGAATGGCAGCGCCAGTTCCTTGCCGTACCGCTGCCGCAACGCAAGGCGTTGATACAGCAGTTTCGCAAAGATTCTTACGCGCAAAACGAAACCAAATCCCACTCGTGGGATGTCACGCCTTCTGCTGTCACTGCGCTCTTTGATAAAACCCGTGCGGATACGCTGGTTCACGGTCATACGCACCGCCCCGGACAGTTCGGGCACGAGGGAGGGCGCACACGCTATGTCCTGCCCGACTGGGATTGCGAACAGTCCCCCCGCAGAGGGGGATGGCTCTCTTTATCCGCAACCGGCGAGTTTGCCCTGCACTTCCTCCCCGGCTAGCGCAAGACGACCCCACCCCGAATCGGCTATTTCAGCGAAAAATCCGCCCGTGCGCCGGAGGGACTCATGGGTTTGCTGGACAGAATAAAAAGCTGTTCGTCCGGTACACCCTTGCCGACCAGCCAACTCTTGACCTGGGTCGCCCGCCGGTCAGCCAGCCGGGTCAGGGCGCTTTCGTCCGGCTTGTAGTTTTCTTCTATCTTTCGCTTCATTTCCGGCACAGGCAAGGTCTTTTGGAACCCCAGAAGATTGCGTTTCTTCTTGAAGTCGGCTTCCTTGTACACTTTTTCCAGCCATTTGGGATATTCGCTCTCGCTGATCGTGATATTGGCGAGCGGCGTGGCACTGTCCTCCATGTCCTTGCGTTTCATCTCACGCATGCGACGGTCAATGAAAACGCGCGCCAATCCCCTCCTGTCTTCTTCAGGGTCGTAGCGCCCCGTTATTTCCAGCTTCAAGGCAGAACGCGACTTGAGCGCTTTCGCCAGTGACCGGAGCTTGTCTGCCGATACGATGTCTGACTTCCCCGCTGCAAAATCCTGCCAGGATAACTCCTCTCCGCCGCCAAACATGGCAGAAATCAGGGAAAACGGCGAGGTAATCACTTTTTTGACCAGATTGACGATCAACCGCGCCACAATGCCCCCTACCGAAAAATCGGGATCATTGAGCGAACCGCTGACCGGCAGATTGATATCAATCACACCGTCACTATCTTTCAGGAGGTTAAGCGCGAACTGTACCGGCAGATTGGTAACGGGCTGTCCCGCCACCTTTTCCCCGAAAGTGAGCTGATCCAGCACCAGGCGGTTCTCTGCCTGCAATTTCCCGTCTTCCACCGTGTAATGCACATCAAAGGACAACTTGCCCTTCTCAATGCCGTAGCCCACGTATTTTCCGCTGTACGCACTGAACTGCGCCAGTTCCATTCCCCTGACCTTCGCCCGAATGTCCAGGGAACGGGAAGGGTTGAACAGGTTCAGGGTGCCGGTGACTGTCAGCGGCGCGCCATTGACTTGCCCGAACAATTTGACATCCGCGCCCCGTTCAAGCGGTTCGGATTCGCCCTGCCCGGATACGCCGACCTGTTTGATGCGTCCTCTCACGTTTTCCAGCCGCGCGGTATAGCGAGGGCGAATGAAATTGTCCGTAAAACGCACCCGCCCCTGTGACAGGGCAATGATGCCGATACGAACAGGGGGAGGGGGTTCCTGCGCGCGCGGCGCATCGCTCCCTTCACCCGCGTCCGCAGCGGGCAGCGCGTCCCGTGCAGCGGCTTTTTCCGGCGCCGCGGCCTGGCTTTCTTCCCCGTCGCCTCCGGTCAGACTGACTTGCCCGCCAGAGCGCTTTTTCAGGATGTTCTGGATGTTCAGACGTTCATCACTGCCCAATATCAACCGGATGAAAAAGCGGCGCAGTTCCGCACGTTCCGCCGCAAAAAAGAAAGGCTGGAATTGCACCTGCATTTGCTTTAGGGCAAACTGGTCCGCATTGAAAAAGGGCGAACCCGTCACCTGATCCACGGTCGCCAGATTGTCCAGAAAGAAGTCTCCCCTGTAGCTGCCCCGTACCTCGCCTTTCTTGTCTGTTCCCAGCATCAGCTTGCCGTTGGTCGAAATCCGGGCGCTCCGGATGCTCAAATTCACCAGGTCATCAATGTATGGCTGGAGCGCCCGCGCGCCCACCGACTCGACGCGTAACGCCACTTCTGCGGACAGGGGCGACATACCCACTTTTCCTTCCGCCGACACCTTGCCCTTGTTAATGTGTGCTTCCAGATGAAAAGGGCTCTGCTTCCCCGGCGCGTTCGACAAGTCATGCGAGCGGAGGGAGAATCCGTCAATTTGTATGTCCGGTGGATTTTTCTGGCTGTTGTCCCGCAGATGTGCCGACCAGTCGCTGATGTTTGCCTTGCCGACATGCACGGACAGACGGCTTGCCGACGCGGCAGAGGATGCGGGCTGTGCCGGATTGGCAGGTTCCAGCGCCAGTGTCAGGCGGGTGTGCTGCGAAGCAATGTCGTCAATCCGGACCATCTGCTCCGCCATGTCCACTACCGCATTGCCCACTTGCACATTGAATGGATCAAGGACAAGGGTATAGGGCCTGGCAGCCGCCCTGTCGGATACGCGCACCTTTCCTTCCTTGATCGTAAGGGAGCGAACGCTCACTTTCAACGCGCCCGCGTCCGTTTTTTGCGGCGCGGGTGCCGGTTTTGACGCGGGCGGCATCAGGCTCGCCAGATTCAATCGTCCGTCTCTTGCCGTCAGCACACTGACATCCGGTTGCACCCATTCCACCCGGGAAAGCAGCCACTGCCTACCCAGCACATTGTTCCTGCCCACATCAACGCCCAGTTTCTTCCAGGAAAACAAGGGCTTTCTTGCCATATCGGTCACCAGCAGGTTTTCTATGAAGAAGGTCCCGCTGACATCCAGGCGCGGCGCGGCATCCTCGCCCATGACAAAGTGTATTTCCGCATTGGCGCTGACAGTCCCCTTTTCCAGATGAAAAGCGGGTTTGTAAGGCAGATAACCCATGTATTCACGCAAATCAACTTGTTCCAGCACGATGCCAATGGTGCTTTCCCTGTCCTTTGCCAGAGGGCGGGTCTTTCCCGTCAACTCGATTTTCTTTCCGTTTACCCGTGCGCTGAGATGCGGTTCAAGGTAGCGTTCCACCCGGGAAGGACGCGAGGAAAAGTAAGGCAGTTCAATGCGCAATGCCTCCACCTTGTGCTGCCTGTTCGCGGGGGTATCATCAAAGAGAATCTCGCCTTCCTCCACCCGCACATTGTGCAGGGAGAAGTAAAACGGCTTCTTGTCCGGCGGATCCGGCGCCATCGCCAACGCGATAAAATCGTCCACGTTGTAGTGATTGCTCCGGGTGCGAATCAGATGAACGAAGGGACGATGAACCGCGACTTCCCTGATTATCGGAGAGAGTAAAAAGAGCGAGGCACTGGACGCGCTGACCTCTATGCGCTCAATCGAAGCAAACTGCTTTTCGCTGCCGGGTTCCGAAAGCGTAACGCCCGATGCCGTGACGGAAAGCGTGAACGGATTGACACTCAAATCCCGGATGACCAACTGCCGCCCGAACTTTTCCCGAACGACTGCCTCTGCCCGGGATTTGATGTAGTCCGGCAAGGTCCACATCCCCACCGCGCCGCACAGGGCTATCAGAACGACCAGAAAACAGGTTCCGAAAAGTATCGCGCGCCGGAAACGATGAAAGACCAACAGGGCACGCTGATAAAGGGCTGCCAATTTCTTCGGTACTTCCATACGCCACTCTCGCAGATTCTGTTATCCGCAACCGGTGCGGAGATATGCCGCATCCACCTGATCGCACCTGATTATCCCACTCGCACCCGCCTGTTTCAAGCTCACGTCGCACGAATAAGCGGCTTTTCCCAAAACGCGGATTACCGCCTCCCGCCGACACGGGCAACAGACGATACAAATTGTCGGTCAGCACAACTATTGTTGCAACGATATTTTTAAAAAAGATAAAAAAAAACAAGCGGAAAGCGAACGATGTAAATAAAGTCTGCGCGGCATCGCTTTGGGCTACAATAACCGACATGTCGTTTCTCTCCGTCAATTGCTACCGCAACCCGTTAGCGCAAGGGAATGTCACGCCATGATTGAAAAATTGATGTACAGACTGGTACGCCCTGCCCTTTTTTCAATGAATTCGGAAACAGCGCACGATGTGACGATGCGCTCGCTGCGGGCCGCCGGTATGATGCGCATACCATTGTTGGGACAGCCGCTCGCTCCCCGCACGGTGATGGGTCTGACCTTTCCCAACCCGGTCGGGCTGGCGGCAGGACTGGACAAGGATGGCATTGCCATTGACGGGCTTTTCGCACTGGGGTTCGGATTTATTGAACTGGGAACGGTGACACCGCGCCCCCAGCAGGGCAACCCGAAACCACGCATGTTTCGCATACCGGAAGCCAGCGGAATCATAAACAGGATGGGCTTTAACAACGCCGGGGTAGACAACGCCGTTCGTCACGTACAGGCTTCACGCCACTTTCGTCGCAAAAAGGGCATTTTGGGCATGAATATCGGCAAGAATGCCGATACACCCATGGAGCGGGCGGTTGACGATTATCTGTTTTGCCTGGAAAAGGTGTACCCCGTCGCGGACTATGTTGCGTTAAACGTGTCTTCGCCCAACACCAAAGACCTGCGACAGTTGCAAGAGGCCGCCGAACTGGACAGACTCCTTTCCGCCATCATGGAAAAACGGCATCGCCTGGAACAGATGCACTCCCGCTACGTTCCCGTCGCCTTAAAGATTGCGCCGGACATGGATGAGGCGCAGGTGCAGGATATTGCAGACAGCGTGCGGCGGCACCGCATTGACGCCGTTATCGCGACGAATACCACGACTCGCCGGGATGCCGTGAAAAATCTGCCGCACGCCGGGGAGCCCGGCGGGCTGTCGGGCGCGCCCGTACGGGATTTGTCCACGCAGATCATCCGCCAGTTGAAGCACTGCATGGGCGATACCGTTCCCATTATCGGGGTCGGCGGTATCATGCACGGCGCAGATGCCCGGGAAAAAATGGATGCGGGCGCCGTGCTGGTTCAGGTGCTGACCGGCATGGTTTACAAGGGCCCCGCACTGATTCGGGAGTGCATCAACGCCATGCAGCCGAAATAAAACTGGCTGCGATTATGGGGGTAGAGATGACGGTACAGAAAGTTCCCCTGGGAACAAGCGGCATATGCGTTTCCAAGCTGTGCCTGGGGACCATGACGTTCGGTTCCCAGACCGGCAGGGAAGAATGCTTTCAGTTGCTGGACTACGCCGTTGAAAGAGGAATCAATTTCATTGATACGGCGGAATCTTACCCGGTCACGCAAGAAAAACAGACCGGCATCAGCGAGACAATCATCGGCGAGTGGCTGAAA
>JAISAG010000056.1 GCA_031266815.1 Burkholderiaceae bacterium
CAACGCCACGAACAACACCGTCAACATCAGCGGCACCGCCAACATTGTCGGCGTCACTGCCCTCTACGGCGGGCGCGGCAGCGGCAGTGACATGCGCACGGGCAATACCCTGCACATCAATAACTGGCAAGGCAATACGCAGGCGGAAATTGCCAATTTTGAACACTACCGCTTCACCCTGCCTGCCAGTGTGAGTAACGGCGCAAACATTCTCAGTACCACCGGCAATGTAACGCTGGGCGCTCAGCCATCCGACCAGACCACCGTTAGCCTGGACTTTGGCGGCAAACCCGCCGCATTGCGCCCGGGGGACAAAATCAACCTGATTGCGGCTAACGCCATCACCAACAACGGCACGCTTGCCAACACATCAGCCCCTTCCACCTTTGGCGCGACAGATTATCTTTTTGATGTTGCGCTGGAAAACGGCAATACCACACTAACTGCCACGCTGGCGGGCAAGCAAGTCAACCAGAACAAGGCCGGGGTGTACCTTTATGGCGCCTCAGCGCGCCTTGCCGCACTCACCAGCGGCGCAGACCATGTGGTCTCCCTGCTGGACAACTGGCAGCACTCCCCCCAAACCCCGACGACCACCGGTTTTCGTTCCTTCGTCTCCATACAGGGCAGCAGCATCAAAACCCGTACCGGCTCCAGCGTAAACAACAATGGGGCGAGTTTTGCCCTGGGCGGTGCCTTTGACACCGCCACCCGTTTGGGAACACTGACCACCGGTGTCTTTGCCGAAGGGGGTATAGGGAGTTACGACAGCTACAGCCGCTTTGGGTGGGGAGATGGCGATACCTGGCACTATGGCATCGGCGCTTTTGCCAAACACGCCTTTACCAACCACCTCTATCTGGAAGGCTCTGCCCGTATCGGACGTGCCAAGGCAGACTTTGACGGCAAGGGCAGTGTTGCTGATTTGCACTACAACAGCGAGGGCAACTACTGGGGCGCGCACGCCGGAGTGGGAGTTGACTATCCCTTAAACACTGTTTCCAGTGTAGACACCTATGCCAAACTCCTCTGGACCCATCAGGACAGCGATACTGTCACGACCCACGCGAAAGAGCGTCTTTCCTTTGACAGTGCGGATTCCCTTCGCAGCCGCATTGGCACTCGCTACCGCCATAGGGTAGAAGAGAACCTGCGCGCGCATGTGGGCGTGGGCTGGGAATACGAGTTTGATGGCAAGGCGCGTGCGAAGCTGGATGGAACAAAGATTGCGCACGAACCCGAAACACAAGGCCACAGCGCGCTGGTTGAAGCGGGCATAGAGTGGAGGGCGACGAAGAGTTGGTCTGTGAACGCCAATGCGACGGCGATGGGGGGACAGCGGAGGGGACTTGCTGGATACGCCCAAGCCACCTACCGCTTTTAGTGAGAAGGTGAATGCGGGCGAGTCGCGGTGTTGCGTCTCGCTCACTTCCTCGCCTACCAAAGAGGTATGTCTCGGTCGTTCGCTGCGACGACGCCTTGCGCTTCATCCCGCATTCCGCGTTTTCTTGTGGGGTAGCGGGCGAGTCGCTGCGTTTCGCTCACTTCCTCGCCTACCCGTCAAGGTATGTCTCGGTGGAAACGACGAATGCAGGCACATCACCCCCGTATACGCGAGGAATACAACTTGACTATGGTTATATTATAGCTATAATTGATCCATGAACACTATTGAGTGGACGACAAAGGCGCTCAGGCAACTTACCAAGGTTGGCGATAGGAATAAGAGGGTTGGCATCTACGACAGGGTTCAGGTGCTTGCTTCGTGGCCGCAGTGCGACGCAGACATAAAAAAGCTAATTGGTCGCGATGACTACAGATTGCGAATGGGTGACTACAGGATTGTATTCCGCATTGACCAGAGTAGCAGCCCACCAATTATCACCATTGTACAGGTGGAGAAAAGAAATGAGCGAACCTACTAATATTCAGATACTCAGCGATAGCAGAGGCAAACCGGCATTTGTGGTCATCCCCTATGACCAGTACATGAACAGGGAAAAACGGGGAGGGCGAGCCGTGCCTAACGAGGTAGTCGGAAATGTCATCAAACATGACATGTCCCCCGTCAGAGCATGGCGCGAGCATTTTGGGCTGACACAGTCAGAGGTGGCGGGTCGTATGGGCATATCACAGCCAGCCTATGCAAAGCAGGAGAACGCAAGGCGTGTGAGAAAAGCGACCCGCGAGAGAATTGCCACTGCACTGGGAATCGCGCCCGATATGCTCAATTTTTGAGTGTTTTCTCAATCCATCAAAATCCGCTCGTACGCTTTGTCGACACCCTTCGCGACGTCCCCCACTTTTCCGTTGATGTTTCTGTGGGGTGGCAATACAATGTGCGGGTGTCCTTTCCCACTAAGAGATCCGTGTATGACTCCGGCTGAATTCAAAACTCTTCGGGAATTCCTTGGTTTGTCGCGGTCATGGCTTGCCGCCAGGCTGGGGGTTTCGCTGGTGGCGCTGTTGTCCTGGGAGAGTGATACTGCGGTGCCCTCCCGTGTGGAGGCTTTTCTGCTCGCTATTGAGGAGCAGATTGAGCAGAATGTTTCTGCCATGCTGGACAGCATTGCCAAACTGAAAGCGCAGCCCGGTGCGGAGAGTATGGTCATTTCCCTGTTGCGTTACCGCGATGATGGCGACCTTTGGCGGTATCGGGAAGATATGCATCCGTTGCCGGCGTCTTGCCACGCCGCCATGCTTTCCATGCTCCGCCGTGGTTTGCGCGGGATGCAGGTCAGGAACCGGATTATTTATATGTCGCCGATGGCTTATACCGCGTGGCTCGCTGGCAGGGTGGACAGCGAAGAGATGCGAAGCGCCTGGGCGGCGCAGGTGGAAGTGCCATCCAGTGAGGACCCGTCATAACGGGTTTGTTGTGCTGGCGGACGGTGCGGGTCAGCGAACCCACAGGATTTCGTTCATGCTGCCCGTTCGGTAACCAAGCAAATCCAGCGCGGTGTAGGTAAAGCCCAATTCCTTGAAATGCTCACTGATTTGCTGCCGCAATGCGGCGGAGGACAGCAGTGCGAAGCCCTCCTCGTCCAGTTCGATGCGCGCCAGTTTGCCTCCTTCATGCAAACGGACCCGCACTTGCCGGAATCCCGCGGACAGCAGAAATTGTTCCGCAGAATCAATTTGCTGGAGGCGTTTCGCGTCAATCCGCTCGCCATAAGGGAAGCGGGATGCCAGACAGGCGAAGGAGGGTTTGTTCCATGTGGGCAACCCCATTGCTTTCGAGAGTGCGCGGATGTCCGCTTTGGTCAGCCGTGCCTTGCGCAAGGGGCTGATGATATGCAGTTCGTCAAGTGCGGCCAATCCGGGACGGTAATCACCCTCGTCGTCCACATTGGAGGCTTCGACGATGTGCGCCACTTTTTTTTCATCGGCCAGCGCCCTGATTTTGTCAAAAAGCGCGTGTTTACAGAGATAGCAGCGGTTGGGCGGATTGTCGGCAAAACCGTCTATCGCCAGTTCTTCGGCGTCCACCAGAAAGTGGGTGATTTGGCGTTCCCGGGTAAAGGTTTGTGCCGCCTGCACTTCGCGTTGCGGAAAGCTGAGGGAGCACCCTGTAACGGCAATGACTGCCTCTTTGCCGAGCGCGTCGCAGGCGCTTTGCAGCAGGAAGGTGGAGTCCACTCCGCCGGAGAAAGCGACGACAACCTTGCCGAGCATGTGCAGATGTGCGTGCAACCGCGCCTGTTTTTCGTCGTTCATGTGTTCTCGTGTGCGAAACCGGTTTAGGTGATGCCCTTGGGCGCGTCGCTTTTTTCCTGCCCGTGCGCCTGGCACGGTCATTGATCGCATTTTCTGCTGATTCTACACCGTCTGCCGGGTGTGTTTCCTGTTTTTTCCGCTCGCGTGCGGTTTGTCCCGTTACGGCGCAGCAGTCACCCGCTTTTTGATGCGCCGCTGTGAAAGTTCTCTTTCCAGGCGGGATTCCCATTTTTCATGCGGAGAGTCGTGATGCGGAATACGGCAGAGAAAGGCAGGGCTATCCTGTTTCTTGATATCAGATGCGCTTACCGGGAGGGGGCTGCCGGATTTGAGTGTGAACGGCAGGGTGATGCGGTTGTCGTAAAGGTAGGTGTCGCCGTGGGGTACGAATTCGACAATGACATGGTGACCAGCAATCAGGATACAGGCGTGACGGATGGCAGGCATACCATCCATAACCAGCAGGCGCCTTGCCATCAGTCTGCGTATCTCGGTGAAATGCGGTGCCGCGCTGTTCATGTCGCGGCGGTCCAGCACGAACCAGAATTCGTCCACGGCGTCGTGGTATTGCTGCCAGAAGTCCGCGCGACGAATGTCCTGGTGATGTCCTTCTGCCAGCACGCGGAAAAAGAGGTTGAGGAGGTGTTGTTTGGCCCACGATATCAGCATGTTTTTTGCGCGTACCCGGCGCCATTGGGGTGCCGCGACGGGCAGGCAGGGGTTTTTCCAGTGCGATATGGCGAGGTCGCGCAATGCCGGGTGGACGGGCGCTTCCTTGCATTCGGCGTATCGGTCAATGAGCGCTGGCAGGTTGCTGTCAACGGCCCAGGGGTGCCGGGTCATGAGGGCCATCAGGTGGTCCAGGGAGGACTTGAACGCGGCATCCGGGTAGCGGATGGCTTCCTGCACTTGTGCGTGGACCATCTTTCTTGTCAGCCAGACGCGCTGCCCGAGGCAAAGTTGCCCGCATACTTCTTCAAATTCGCGGGTGTCCCCGTTCAGCGCCGCCTGGGCGTAAGGCTGGCAGGGGTTCTGTTCAAGCAGGTTGGGGTGGGTGGTGATAGCGTGCAGCCAGTCCGGCTTGAATCCGGTGATGTTGATTTCTGCTTGCCGCTCAGCCAGAAATTGCCGGAGTTGTTCACTGTTCCGTCGTCCCGCCCGATGGTTTCGGATGCCGCCCGGCACAGTGTATTCGTTGTTTTCGCTGTCGTACGAAAGGTAGGTATCCAGCAGTCCGTGGAAAAGACGGCGAAACACGCCCGCGTGGGCGCGAAAGCGGTCAGCTTGTACAAGCAAGTCGGGAAAGCGCGAGGGGTCTTCAATCAGGCAGGGTTGTGCCGCGCCAAAGGGAATGTGGCTCCCGTAGCAGACGTGACGGGCATGGGTGGCGGATTGCAGCTGCCCGCTTTGGTGAAAGGCGCGCAGCGCGGCGATGACGTGCGGTTGCGCCGGTCGTCGGGCGGTAATGGCGATAACCCATTCCAGAAGTGTCAGCCATGCCTCGGGCATCGTGTCGTGAGGAGAGAGAAGCGGCGCCAGTGCGGCGATATTTTCCTGTTGCAGGCGTTTTTCAAGATGTTTTAGCGCGGACATGCGTTATATCCTGCAAAAACCGATATCGCCGTGGGGGATATCGCGGTCGTCCGGGCGGATTTCGTCCACATCGAAGTATTCCAGTCGCAGTTCCACCCGCCGGCTTTCCTCAAGCGACTTTTTTGCCGAGTTAAAGGAATATCCTCCTACAAGAAAGAGGCGGCGGACTTGTTCGAGTTCGTCGGTGCCAAGGGGTTTTTCGTCCGCGTCGGCTTTTTCAAGCAGGACGCAAAGTACCCGCTGACTTCGTTGCAGGCTCAGGTTCAGGTTGAGCAGATAGTCTCCCCGCTGGTCAGCGAATCCTTCCACTACCACGCGCTTGAGCCACCGCTGTCCGGGGTTTTGTTTGGTAAGGGCGAGAATTTCGGGCAAAAAGGCGCGCAGGTATTTTGCTTGTTTGTCAGACAGGCGGGAACTTCCCGAGTCGAAACGCACGCGGTCGCCAAAGTCAATGACATGGCGTGTCCGGTTGATGCGCACCCCCGGATGGTGTTGTGCCACGGTTTCCATTTGTGTCAGCAACTGATTGATTTCCTGTTCCCGATCCGCTTTCTTTTGCTCCATGTCCGACACGTTTTTTGTCACCGCCAGCAGCGCTACACTCATGACGAGCAAAAAGAGTACCATCAGGGTGGTCATCATGTCCGAAAAGGATATCCAGAAGGGTTTTTCGCCCTCGTCCGTGGTTTTCTTTCCAACGGCAATGCGCTTCATACCGCCTGTTTTCCATCGTCGGGATACCACGATTGTTTGACAAGGGCGATTTCTTCCACGGAGGCATTCAGTTCTTGTATGCCCACGCGCAGCAGTTCTATTGCGCCGGACAGGGTTTGCTGGAACTCGCCGTTGACACTGCCCACGGTTTTTGCCATGCCGTTGGCAAATGCGAGGTGGGCTTCTTCAATGATGCGCGATACCCGCTTTAAGTAGTTGTCTGCCTCACGCTGCGCGTCAATCAACCGGGAAGTGGCGTTTTCCATGCGTGTGTGAAGGTCGTGGTTGAATGATTCTCCCTGGCGCAATTGTGCCATGACCTGTTGCAGTTCGCGGGTCAATCCGGTCATGGCGTCGTGAACCGTGCTGTGGGTGGCGAGTATTCGATCCAGCGCCTGCGTTGCTTTTGTAATGCTGTTTGCTGATCGGGAAAAATGGTCGGTGAGCGAAGCCGCTTTTTCAGTGATAGTGGAAATGTGGCTGCCGGATTGGGCGAAGTGCGCGGTAGCCGCGTGCAGCGCGTCCGCGCCATCGCGCATTTTGGATGCGGTCTCGTCGGTAGTGTGCTGCATGGCAGAAACGACCTGTTTCATATCGGTCGCCGACCGACCGACTTCGTCGGCAAGCAGTCGCACTTGTTCTCCCAGGTGGTCCATCGTTTTCCGGGTTTCATGGGTCAGTGCCGCGTGATGCTGCGTACTCCCCTCTGCCGCGCTTCGAATATGGCCCGCCAGAATGGCGAGGGTGGACTGCATCTGGGTTGTCATGCTGTTGATGCCGGTTTGCAGGTGGGTTTGGGCGGTTTCGTGCGAACGGGCGGTGATGTCAGCAATTTGTCCAATGAAGTCGCGCATTTTCTCGTTCAGGATGTTTTGTCGGCTATCTGCTCCCGAAAGGGTTGTCGTCAGTTGTTCTGAGACAGCGGTCGCGCTTTTTTCTCCTGCGGATTCCATGCGGACAATCAGGTGTTCCAGTTTTTCCGCCGCGACTTGAAGCAGCAGTACGGTTTGTTGCTGCGCGTGGTTAATGCCGCTGATCTGCTCTCCTTGCAGTTCGTGCAAACGCTGACCGAAAAGGCCGAGCAGTTCTGTCAACATGGATTGCACCGCCTGCTCCTGGTCTTGCCGGGCATTTCGGACGGTTTCTGCGATGTCTGCCAGCGGGCCTTGCAGCGCGTTTTCCATCCGGGAACCGATTTCGCCCGACAACTGTGTGATAGCGCCAACTTGCCGGTCTGTTTGCGTGACAGTCAGGTGACGGAATTCGGCAATGAAAATTTCCTGCAAGGCCCGCAAATGCGCGGCAGACGATTCCGATGCCTTGACCAGTCTGGCGAGATATTCTTCTTCCACACCGGAAACAAAAAGCGCGTCCAGCAACAGCGCGAGTTTTTCTACCTTGCTGTGCAACTGGTTGATGAGCCACTTTTCAACGAAAGTCACTGCCATTGCCAGCGTAATGGCAACGGCAGACACGACAAAGGCGATGGAAACACCGTGCAGGAGCTGATTGAGGCTGGTTCGGACGACGACAGGATTTTCAGATACCTGAAAGGTGTACAGCCCCAGTAAAAGCCCGGAAAAGGTGCCGATGATGCCCACTCCCGTGAAAATTCCCGGCAGGTGCTTAAAAAAATCGGCTCGCAACGGCATGTCCACGACAAGCTCGCTCCTGAAGCAGGCACTGGCTGGCAGGGTGGCGCGCCGGGTTTGCTGCCCATCGGGTGTATCCTGCTTGTGCAGACTTTCTTCGTATTCTTTCCAGAGCATTTCCAGTATGCCCATTCCCGTGAAAAGGGGGCGAACAGGCGGGTCGGGCGAGGCGGGAAGGGCGCTGATGTGCCGAATGAGCGTGGCGAGCTGACGCCATACCCGGCATGCGGGAAAAATAAAGCGGAACAGGAAGTCCAGTGCCAGCAAGCCCAGAACGATACCGAAGAAGCCGAGATGTAACGGCGGAATATCACTCATGGGGATGTTCATGTCGTGTGCGTGTCGTTACACAATGCTGTTTCGGGCTGAATAGCGCATCATAACACCGTCTGTCGCGGTGTCCGCAAAAATGTCGGGTCCGACAGGGTGAAAGGGATGTAGAATACCAAGCTGTGATCGCGTGAATGAGGCGTGCCGCGGGCGGCATGGTCAAGAGAGGTGCGGAGTTGGAGCCGGATGAGTATCAAGTCTGACAGCTGGATAAGGCGCATGTCCAAAGAGCACGGCATGATCGAGCCGTTCGAGGATGGACAGGTTCGTGTGGTCAACGACCAGAGGGTGGTGTCGTACGGGCTGTCCTCGTATGGTTACGACATTCGGTGCGCGGATGAGTTCAAGATTTTCACCAACATTAACAGCACCATTGTTGACCCGAAGAATTTTGACGAGAATTCGTTCGTGGATTTTAAGGGCGATGTGTGCATTATTCCTCCCAACTCATTTGCCCTTGCCCGCACGGTGGAATACTTCCGTATTCCGCGCAGCGTGCTGACGGTTTGTTTGGGAAAATCCACTTATGCCCGCTGCGGTATCATTGTGAATGTGACGCCCTTTGAGCCGGAATGGGAGGGTTATGTGACGCTGGAGTTTTCCAATACAACGCCGCTGCCCGCCAAAATTTACGCGTGGGAGGGGTGTGCGCAGGTACTTTTTTTCGAAAGTGACGTGGTTTGCGAGGTATCGTACAAGGACCGGGGTGGAAAGTATCAGGGCCAGGAAGGCGTGACGCTGCCAAAGACCTGATGCGGTTGCGCAAGGTGCAGGAAGAGGGAGTGAAGTAGGAAATGCCGATCCTCTATTTACGACGATTGACCGGGTTGGAGCGCAGTCTCCGCTCGGATATTCACTTGGGGTTGTCTCTTTCTTTTGTCGCGGGCGCCATCAACGCGGGCGGTTTTGTTGCGGTTAACCAGTACACCTCGCACATGACGGGGGTGGTTTCGGCCATGTCGGACGGTATTGCCATGGGTGATATCCGGTTTGCCCTGGCAGCGGTCGGTTCGCTGCTGTGTTTCATTGCGGGCGCAACCTGTACGGAACTGATGGTGAGCTGGGCAAGAGGCAGGCAGTTGCAGAGCGAATACGCCCTGCCGTTGATTCTGGAAGCGGTGTTGCTTTTGGTGTTCGGTTTTTTGGGCGGAGAATTGCACGAGCACATGGGTTTGTTCATTTCGTTTACGATCATGACGCTCTGTTTCCTGATGGGGTTGCAGAATGCCGTTATCACGCGGATTTCCAACGCGGTCATCAGGACGACACACGTAACGGGTATCGTCACCGATATTGGCATTGAGTTTGGCAGGATGCTTTACTGGAACAGGGATGTGGACAAGGAGGACAAGGTGTACATCCGCGCAAACCGGGGCAAATTGGCGTTATTGTCCGGGTTGCTGTTCATGTTTTTTTTGGGAGGGGTTATCGGGGCATACGGGTTTCAGTACATCGGATACCTGACAACGGCAGTGCTCGCCGCCGGACTTTTTCTTCTGGCGCTGATGCCTGTGATTGACGATTTGTTTCGCTGGGTGAGAAGGTGATTTTCCCCGCGTGCGGTGCGTGACCGGAGCGAGCCATGTCGAAACGGGTATCGGGCTTTCCCTCGCCATTTCACTGGAAGGTGCGCGTGTATATTGAGGACACCGATGCAGGCGGGGTAGTGTTTTACGCCAATTACCTGAACTTTTTTGAGCGCGCCAGAACAGAATGGCTTCGCCGGTTGGGGATTACGCAGCAAGAGCTCATGTCATCGCTGTCGCAGGTTTTTGTTGTTTCCCATGTCTCTGTTGACTACCTGGCACCCGCCAGACTGGACGACGAATTGACGCTGGTGCTGCACATCGAACGCATCGGCGGGGCGTCGGTTTCTTTCTCGCAGCGGGCATGGCGGGGAGAAGTTAACCTGGCGAACGCGAAAGTGAAGGTCGTTTGCGTATCGCTGCCCGACATGCGCCCCAAAGCGATCCCGTCTGCCTGGCTCAAGAGAATGCAGGACGGGGTATCCGCATAATTTTTAGACAAGGTTGGTTGACGATGAATGTAACGCAGGATCTCTCCTTTATTTCGCTGGTTCTGAACGCGTCTATTCTGGTTCAGTTGGTGATGGTGTTGCTGCTGTGTGTGTCCCTGATGAGCTGGACATATATTTTCAGGAAAATGTTTGCCATTCGGGATGCACACATCCAGACTGCGGCGTTCGAGAGCGCGTTCTGGTCGGGCGGCAACCTGAAAAGCATGTTTGAGCGCGCCAGCGGAAACAACCGGACGGGCGCGCTTGAGCGTATTTTTCACGCTGGCATGAGCGAGTACATGAAAGGCAAGAACACGGCCAGCGGCACCGACGTGGTTGTCTTGCTGGATGGCGCGCGACGTGCCATGCGCGCGGCCTATCAGCGCGAAATGGATAACCTGGAGGCCCATCTGGCTTTTTTGGCGTCTGTCGGTTCCGTTTCGCCCTATGTGGGGCTTTTTGGTACGGTGTGGGGCATCATGAATGCGTTCAGGGGTCTGGCAAATGTGCAGCAGGCCACACTGGCCAGTGTGGCGCCGGGAATTGCCGAGGCGCTGATTGCAACGGCAATCGGCCTTTTTGCCGCGATACCGGCTGTGGTTGCCTACAATCGCTATTCGCACGAAGTTGATCGGCTGGCTATCCGCTTTGAAAGTTTCATTGAGGAATTTTCCAATATTCTTCAAAGGCAGTCGAAATAGAGCGGGGGAGGTCGCATGTCTTATCAGATTTCAGGGGGGGAATCCTTGCGCGGCGGGCGAAAAAGCCGGTTCAAATCCGACATCAACGTGGTGCCCTACATTGATGTCATGCTGGTTTTGCTGGTGATTTTCATGGTTGTGTCGCCTGTGACCATTCCGGGAGTCATTAACCTGCCTTCGGCACAGAAAACGGCACTGCCGCCGACCAGCTACATTCACATTTCCCTGCAACCGGATACGGATGCGGAAATCAGCGTGCGCAAGGATGGCAAAGCGACTGCGGGCGCGGAAAGACCGGCGGACCGGGATGCACTGTTGCGACGACTTCGGGAATTGCACGGCAGCTATCCCGATTATCCTGTCCTGATATCGGGAGACAAGGATATTCGCTACGAGGAAGTTATCAGAACCATATCCGATGCCAAAAAGATGGGGATAGCGCGGGTAGGGCTTGCCACGAAATAGGTGCCGTCATGGGAGCCATTCTCTCGCAGGGACTTCCCATCCCCAGGGAATCCAGGGTAAAGCAGGCAACGCTGCTGGCATTGTTGGTGCACGTGCTGCTACTGCTCTTTCTCTGGGTCGGGATTCGCTGGCAGAACGAGGCGGGCGGCATAGCGCAGGCGGAAGTGTGGGATATAACCGTAGAGGCGGCGCCGCGTGCGCCCGATCCGGTGGTGCAGGAAGAGGTCAAACCGGTCGAAGAAACGAAGCAGATTGAGGAAACGCCGGAAACCCGCCCGGCCGAGAAGCCGGACATTGCTCTGGCAGAAGAGGAAAAGCGCAAGGAAGAAAAGAAGCGCAAGGAAGAGCAAGCGAAGAGGAAGGTCGAAGAGCGGGCCGAGCAGAAAAAGGCGCAGGCCGTTATGGAAGAGGAAAAGCGCCGCATCATGGCGAGAAGCGGTGCGGGCGGGAGCGGGCAAGCCGCGTATTCCGCCGGGAGTCCCCGCGCGGATACTGGCTATATCCGGATGGTCGGTGCTAAAATTAAGTCCAATACGGTGTTTGGTGTCCCGACCAACCTGGGTGGCAATCCGCCGGTCGAGTACGATGTGTCGCTGCTGCCCGATGGTTCGCTCAAGGGAGTGGTAAAGCGGAAGTCGTCCGGTGTGCCCGGTTTCGATGAGGCGGTGTTGCGCGCCATACAGAAGTCGGCGCCTTATCCGGCGGACAAGTCGGGTCGGGTGCCGTCCGGGTTTGTTTTGTCGCACAAGCCGAAGGGTTAGGCAATGAGAAGGATTTGTTTTTTTCTGCTGTGTCTGTTGGCGATATCCGTTTATGCCCAGGACAAGATACATATCGAGATTGCGGGGGTAGGCGCCAACCGGGTGGCCGTTGCCATTGCCGACTTTGAAGGCGAGTCTGCTGCCCCCCAGAAATTGAGCGCCATTATCAAGGCGGATCTGGCGCGCAGCGGCTTTTTCAGGGTGGTGGACACGGGTGCGGTCATGGGGCAGTCCGCTGGTGTGAATAGCGCCGACTGGCGCGCAAAGGGCGTCGAGGCAGTGGCAACGGGGACGGTCTCGCTTTCGGGCAGCCGCTTTCTCATCAATTACCGTCTGCATGGTACCGCCCAGTCCAGGGAACTGTCCTCATTGTCGCTATCCTTTCCCGCGCAGCCAGTTTCTGCCCGTCTTGTCGCGCACAAGGTTGCCGATGATATTTACGAGAAATTGCTTGGAATCAAGGGCATTTTTTCCACCCGTATTGCCTACGTGACCCGTTCGGGGCGCGAGTACCGCCTGGAAGTCGCTGACGCGGACGGAGAGGGCAAACAGGTTGCGCTGCGCTCCAACGAGCCGATCATTTCTCCCTCGTGGTCGCCGGATGGCACAAAGGTCGCCTACGTGTCGTTTGAGGCCAAAAAGCCAATCGTCTATATACAGAATCTGGTGACAAAGCAGCGAACAGTCGTTGCGGGTTACCGGGGAAGCAATTCTGCGCCGGCCTGGTCGCCGGACGGGTCGCAGTTGGCGGTTGCCCTGGCGCGGAACGGGCTGACACAGATTTACGTCGTCAACGCGGACGGCAAGGGTTTAAGGCAGTTGACCAACACGCAGAGTATCAACACGGAACCCCGCTTCTCTCCTGATGGGCGCTTCATCTACTTTACCAGCGACCGGAGCGGTAATCCCCAGGTTTACAAAATGGGCAGCCACGGCAGTGGCGTGCAGCGGGTGACCTTCAACGGCAGTTACAACATCAGCCCGCGTGTTTCGCCGGATGGTCGCCAGTTGGCGTATATTTCAAGGCGGGACGGTGGATATCGGCTCTATTTGCTGGATATGACCAATGGACAGGAATTGCGCTTGTCCGATACGGCAAGGGACGAGTCACCCAGTTTTTCACCCAACGGCAAGTACATTATGTACGCGACCCGTACCGGTTCCCGTGCGATACTGCACGTGGTTTCCACCGATGGACTTGTCAGGCAGAAGCTGACCATGCGGGCTAGCGGTATTCGCGAGCCGGCGTGGGGGCCGTTCATGCCATAATTTGTCAAAGGAAGTCATCATGAAAATGTTAGCGAAGTGCTTTGTTGTGCTGTCAGTCGTTCTGGTTTTGGGCGCTTGCGAGACGGTCACACTGGATGAACGGATTCCCGCCAGTCAGACATCGACGCCGGATTCCTCCCGCACCGTGGGCATGGTCGAGACAGGTTCAACCGACCCGTTAAACGATCCGCGCGGCGAACTGTCCAGACGAAGTGTTTACTTCGATTATGACAGCTATGTCGTGAAAGAAACGTATCGTCCTATCCTGAATGCCCATGCGCGCTATCTTTCCCAGAACAGGCAGCGTCGTATCATCATCCAGGGCAATACCGACGAGCGGGGTGGGAGCGAATACAACCTGGCGTTAGGGCAGAAGCGCGCTGAAGCGGTTCGCAAGGCATTGTCCCTGCTGGGTGTGGGAGATGCCCAGATGGAAGCGGTTTCCTTTGGCAAAGAAAAACCCAAGGCGCTTGGCAGCAATGAGGCGGCATGGGCGGAAAACCGCCGTGCGGATATCGTATATTGAGCATGATGAACAGAACACGGTTTTGGGCGATTTTGCTCGTTTGTTTGTTCCCCTTCCAGGCAAGCGCGGCGCTTTTTGAGGATACGGACGCGCGCCGCTCCATTCTGGATTTGCGCGCCAGGATGAACGAGAAGGCAGACAAGAGCGCCATGCTTGAGTTGTCAAAGCAGAACGAACTGCTCCGGCAGGAGGTGGATCGCTTGCGGGGACAGATCGAGGTGCTGACCAACGAGCTCAGG
>JAISAG010000067.1 GCA_031266815.1 Burkholderiaceae bacterium
CTTCAGCAGGAGGCAGGATGTGTGTCTGCGCGTCATCCAGATATTGCAGGCGGTGCTCCAGATTGCGGAGGAAAGTGTACGCCTCCAACAGTTGTACCGCCACATCGGACTCAATCTGGCGTTTTTCGACCAACAGTTGCAGCATGGCGCGGGTCGAGCGATTCCGCAGTATCGCGTCGCGCCCGCCCCGAATCAACTGGAACACCTGCACCAGAAACTCGATTTCCCGAATCCCGCCCCGCCCCAGCTTGATGTTGTCGCTGCGGTCCGGGTGCCACTTTTCCTGCCGCTGTACCTCCGCACGAATTTGGCGGTGCATGTCACGAATGGCGTCAATGGCACCAAAGTCCAGGTAACGGCGATACACAAAGGGCATTGTCATGGCTTCCAGCGCCGCGATGTCAGCAGGATTTCCGGTTATGGCACGTGCCTTGATCCACGCGTACCGCTCCCATTCGCGCCCGTGCATGACCAGATATTGTTCCAGCGCGTTGAAACTGCACACCAGCGGACCGGACGCCCCATTGGGACGCAATGCCATGTCCACGCGAAAAACAAAACCGTCTTCCACAATGTCGGAAAGCGCAACGATCAAGCGTTTGCCCAAACGCGCAAAAAATTCGTGATTGGACAATGCGCGCTGCCCCTCTGTTGCATGAGTCTCTCCATCCTCGGGATAGACAAATATCAGGTCAATATCGGAAGACACATTCAGTTCGCCCCCGCCCAGTTTGCCCATGCCCAGTACAATGAGTGATTGCGGTGCACCGGATTGATTGCCAAGCGGCTCTCCGTGCAAGGCAGTCAGCTCGGGGTACAGTGCCGCAACGCTGGTGCGAATGGCAAATTCGGCAAAGCGGGTCATGGTGCTGACAACTTCGTCAAGATCAGCCATCCCGGACAAGTCGCGATGAATGATCGTGGCGATGAGCAAATTTCTCACCCTTCGCAACGCCCGGATCAGCGGAATTTCCTGGTGCGTTTCGTTTTGTAACAGCGCGTCATAATCCAGCGAAGTCAGCGTATGCTGTGAGAGCGTGTCAAGCTGATTTTGTCTGGCAGGCGAGTCTGCCTGGAGCCAATGGCGGTAAAATCGGGAAGCCGCAACGGCAGGTAACAGGGAGTGTGTCATGATTGAACCCGAATAAACGCTACACGCGGCAGGCGGCAACAGACGCCGCTGCCCCAAACACATGCACCGCTATTGTAGTCCATTTGCCCGCACACTTATGCTCACGCAAGTAAAGCTGTGGCCCTATATCCGGTTGCTTCGGCAACGAACAACCCGGATTGTCCGGCGTGTGTACGCATTCCCGCAAATCAGGCGGATTTTGCGTCTGGCAGGGTATACCCTGCTGACGCTCTACTTTGCTTTCAGTCTCCTCTTTCTCGGTGTACGCCATCTGGTACTGCCTTATATCACGCAGTACCGCGCCGAAGTAGAAAACATGCTGGGCAACCGCCTGGGCAGGCAGGTCAGTATTTCCAGCCTGCACGCATCCTGGCACGGTTTTTATCCCCTCCTGAAACTAAAGGACCTGAAAATAC
This sequence comes from Burkholderiaceae bacterium, assembly GCA_031266815.1. GTDB lineage: Bacteria > Pseudomonadota > Gammaproteobacteria > Burkholderiales > Burkholderiaceae_D > Oxalobacter. The sequence goes on from JAISAG010000067.1 coordinate 1,549, forward strand.
ACGATCAGGAGGGCGATGTCGCGCTTCAGCTGCCCGATGTGTCCGTCGCCCTTTCCTGGTGGTCCTTTGTCCTGCTTGACGTACGTTTTGCCCAAGTTGAAATCAACAGCCCAACGCTGGATGTCCGGCGGGACGAAGCGGGGCAGTGGTGGGTTGCCGGTTTACGGGTGGACAAAGACAGCGCAGGGCAGGAAGGGGGACTGGACTGGATACTGCGACAGGACAACATTACTGTCCGGGACGGTACCCTGCTCTGGCAGGATGCCCTGCGAAACGAGGCCACATTACGATTGAGCCAGTTGGAGCTGGCAATGGCAAACCACGGGAGACGCCATCATGTCCGCCTGCTTGCCCGATCAGACATCACGCCCGACGAGCCCATTGATGTCCGGGTGGATTTCAGGCACGCCTTTTGGGCAAATCGCATATCGGATCCGATGGAATGGGAAGGAGAAGCCTACATTTCCTTACCGGAATCAGACTTGCTGGCGTGGGGGGCGTATGTAGATATCCCCCCCGAGCTGCAAAACGCGAGCGGCTCCCTCCACGCCTGGATTTCCTTTGGCGAGGGACGCTTTGCCGACCTGACGATGGATATGGATGTGAAAGCGCTGGCACTGCGCCTGGCACCGGAGTTGCCCACCCTGCGGCTGGACGCGCTGCGGGGACGCGTGTCTGCTTCCATTACCCGAACAGGGACACTGTCCGCGATGCGCCTGGCGGACTCGCCCCATACCATTGCCCTGTCCGACCTGTCCTTTCGCACAGAAACGGGACTGTCCGCAGACAAGCTCTCTTTTTCCCGAAAATTTACGCCCGCACAAGGTGATCGGGCAGCAGAGACAGAAATCACCGCAAGCAATCTGGAACTGGCAACACTTGTTCGCCTGTCACGCTGCTTTCCGCTACCCGAAACCATCCGCGACCTTCTTCTCGCCCGCGCGCCCACTGGTCGAATACCTGCACTGTCATTGCTGTGGGAAGGAGACATAAGCCATCCAACCGCCTACAACCTGACGGGGCAATTCCAGTCCCTGACCGTCGAGCCCGCACCAGCCCGCCGTACGCCATCCACTTCATTGGACAACATGCCCGGCTTTTCCAACATGAGCGGTTATGTTTCGGCAAACCAATACGGCGGCACACTCTCTCTGGAGGCTGCCCAGGCAGGACTGAAAGCCCCTGCCTACTTTCCCGTGGCGGAATGGCTCTTTGATCAGTTGCGGGCCCGTGTCAGTTGGGTGTTGTCCGAAAAAACCGGTATTTCCTTTTCTGTGGAAGACCTGACACTCCTCTTGAACGGCATGACATTCTCCGCCTCCGGTCAATACACCCACGCAACACCGGATGCCGCGGACACCCGCAATACCATTGACATGTCTGTCAACGCGCAAAATGTGAATATGTCCCGCATACGGCACTATGTGCCGACACACACCCCCGCCCGTTTGCGGGAATGGCTGACGAAAGCGTTCGAGCAGGGAACCGTCAGCACGTTAACCGCGCAGTTGCGCGGCAATCTGTCTGAATTCCCGTTTGAGGACGCGCACGGGAATGCGGGCGATGGACTGTTCCTCGTTCAGGCAACCATCCGCGATGCCACACTCAACTATGCCCCCGCCCCGCCCGCAAGAGAGACGCGTCAATCACTGTGGCCCCGGATAGAGAAAATCAACGGCACTTTCGCCATGCAAGGGCGCCGCATCGCCATCCATGCCGACGATGCCCTCTTGACAGGCGTCTCGCTTTCCGATGTGGATGTCGTCATACCCGATATGCTGTCGGATGCGCCTGTTCTGGATATTGTGGGGCGTGCCAGCGGCGAATTGCAGGATTTTGTCCACTTCGTCAACATCTCCCCCGTCAGTGGCGTGGTCGGCGGGCTGCTTGAAGAAGCCCAGACAACCGGCACTGCCAGTCTGCTCCTGAAAATGGGGCTTCCGATGAAGAAAATGAGCGACTCGCGCGTACAGGGCACGCTGGACCTGCAAAACAATGCGGTACGCTTGTTTCACGCACTGCCACTACTCTCCAATGCCAGCGGAAAAGTCCATTTCTCGGACAAGGGCTTTGAACTGGAAAAAATGACAGCGCATTTCCTGGGCGACAAAGTGGAAATAGCGGGGAAAACGCAGAAGAACGGGGAGTTTCAGGTCACCGCCGCCGGGCGCCTCAATGCGGAAGGCTTGCGGAAAGCCTACCCGGGCGGCGCGATGTCCCGGCTTTTGCGACATGTATCCGGCAGTACGCCGTACTCCGTTGCCATCACGAAAAACGGCGCCTACCCCGATGTGCTGGTGGAATCGTCCTTGCGCGGCTTCGCCGTTGACCTGCCCGAGCCTCTTGGGAAAAAAGCCGATGAAAACCGCCCCCTGCGGGTTTTGGTTCAGAACCGCTCCGACCATACAAGGCGGGATGCCATCCAAATTGCCTATGGCAAAACTGTAAACGCCTACTACGAAAGAAAGAAAACAGCGCGCGGATGGCAAATCCTCAAAGGCGGTATCGGCATCCATGCGGAGCCGGATCCGCAACCCGGCATCTCGCTGACACTGCGCATGGACAGCCTGGATACCAATGCCTGGCGCACGGTGCTGGAGCCGCTCGCAACTTCTTCCCCGTCAGAAGCTGGAGCTAACACAGGTGCGGAATCCTATGTTGACCCGCAAACTCTTTCCCTGCATGTTGGCAAATTACCTCTCCTGCACACGGCGCTCTCGCATGTTGACATGACCATCCTGCGCCAGGCAGGGCGCATGCAAATTCGCCTGCAATCTGATGAAGCCAGGGGAGATATCACGTGGATAGCGCCCAGTGCCCGGCACCCGTCAGGGCGTGTTCGGGCACATTGCAGCGTGCTGACCATCGCATCCGAAGCCGGTGTTCTCAAGGAAGCCGCGCAGAAGAACAAAATACGCCAAATCCCCACCCTGGATATCACCGTTAACGAGCTGTCGCTTTTCGGAAAAAAACTGGGGAAACTGGCACTGACAGGCAACCCTCTTGAAGGAAAAGAAGGCTGGCAAATCCGCCAGTTATCCATTTCCAATTCCGCCGCACAGTTGCAAGCGACCGGCGGATGGATGCTGGATGATCGCGGCGCACCCCGAACGG
>JAISAG010000092.1 GCA_031266815.1 Burkholderiaceae bacterium
CTGCCAGTTGTCCAGAAGGGAGACCACATGGTCTGCGCCGCTGGTGAGTGCGGCAAGACGGGCGGAGGCACCATAAAGGTATGCCCCAGCCTTGTTCTGGTTGACTGCTTTCCCTGCCAGCGTGGCTACCAGTGCGGTATCGCCGTTTCCCAGCGCAACATCAAAAGTGTAGTCTGTTGCGCCGAGGGTGGAAGGAACAGAGGTATTGACAAGCGCGCCACTGCTGTTGATGGCGCTGGAAGCCGCAATCAGAATGGCTTGCTGCCCCACCTGCAGGGCGGCGGCAGGTATCCCCATAAAGAGTGTGCTGACATTGGCGTTGCTGCCCAAATCCACACCGCCGCTGGTAGTGAGGACGGCTTGCCCGCTGCCGATTGTGCTGGCAGGCAGGGTGAAGCGGTAGTTTTCAAAGTTAGCGATTGCCGCCTGCGTACTGCCTTTCCAGTGGTTGATGTGCAGGGTGTTGCCGGCGCGTTTGTTGGTGCCGCCTCCATCCCCGCCGTAAAGGGCCGTGACACCGACAATGTTGGCATTGCCGCTGATGTTGACGGTGTTACCCGTGGCGTTGCCTGTATTGCTGAATCCGCCAGTGACGCTGCCGGCGCCGCTGGTGCTGACAATGCCGCCGCTGATGTTAACGATGTTGCCCGTGGCATCGCCGTTGCCGTACCGGCTGTTTCCGCCGATGACACCGCTGTAGAGGCTTCCGCCGCTGATGTTGACGATGTTGTCCGTGGCATCGCCGTTGCCGGTATAGCTGTTTCCGCCGATGACACCGCTGTAGAGGCTTCCGCCGCTGATGTTGACGGTGTTGTTCGTGACGGTGCCGCCCATGCTGTTTCCGCCGGTGACGTTACTGATACCGCTGGTACCGACAATGCCGCCGCTGATGTTAACGATGTTGTCTGTGGCGTGACCGCTACCGTTGGTGTTTCCGCCAGCGACATTGTAGTCGACGGTACCGCCGCTGATGTTGACGGTGTTGTTCGTGGCGTTGCCGCTACCGATGCTGAATCCGCCAGAGACGCTGCCGACGCTGCTGGTGCTGACAATGCCGCCGCTGATGTTAACGATGATGACCGTGACGGTGCCGAAATTGCTGGATCCGCCAGTGACATTGCCTCCAACGCTTCCGCCGCTGATGTTGACGATGTTGTCCGTGGCGGTGCCGCTGTCGCTGTATCCGCCAAAGACGTTGTAGCTGACAGTCGCCTTGTCGCTCACGGTAACCGTGTTGTTCGTGGCATTGCCATCGAAACTGTGGAAACTGTCTCCGCCGTAGACGTTGTAGCTGACAATCCCTCTTATCAGCCTGACTTCATTGCCGGTGACATTGCCGGAGGCGCTGTATCCACCAAAGACAAAGGCGGGAGGGGTGTTGCTGTCATAGTCAATAGTGATGATGTTGTTCTTGACGCTGGTGTAACCGGCAGGCCCAAAGCTATCGCCTGAAAAAGTTCCCGCAGGAGGGGGCTGCAAGTGGGCGGAATTATCGTACGTTTTGTTCTCTGCCAATGCGGGTATGACCATCGCACTGCATAAGGCCGCAACGAAGCAGGCAATCAGGGTGCGGTACGGAAACGACGAGTGCAGGCGCATCACTGCGTTGCTGCGGTACTCGTTCTCTCGCCTACCAAGGAGGTTTGTCTCGGTCACTGTGTGCCGCGCGCCTTGTGCTGCATCCCGCGTTCGCCGTTTCCCGCGGCAACCTCTCGCGTTTCCGCTTCCCGCGCCTGCCCGTTTCGGGGGGTTCATGTCATCCCCCGGCGCGCTGTACGTGTTTTTTAGGGGGTGGAGGTAACTCATTGTTTTCACTGAGTTTTTCATGGTTTTCCCGGAATTGCAAGCTCAGTTCGAGGGATTCGAAAGGTACCCCAAGGGGGGCTGGAATGTGCAGAGAGGGACCTCTTCAATCCGCAAGGTCGATTTTAGCGTGAGATGTTGACTTTAGTCTGCGGATAAACGCTAAACATTGCCAAAAAACGACATTTGGTGTCGAAAAAGCGCTGAATTCGGGATAGGAACAGCGATGGCAGGAGAATCGCGGTGCTGCCGTTCGCGCGTTCGCCTGACTGCAAGGTTTATGTCACAATGCCTCTTTTGTTACTCAAGCGGAGAAGGCAGATGCCTGAATATCGTTCCAGAACGTCCACACGCGGCAGGAACATGGCGGGGGCGCGCGCGTTGTGGCGCGCAACGGGCATGACAGACAGCGATTTTGACAAACCCATCATTGCGGTGGTCAATTCGTTCACCCAGTTTGTTCCCGGACATGTCCACCTGAAAGATTTGGGGCAGATGGTGGCACGTGAAATCGAGTCCGCGGGAGGTGTCGCCAAAGAGTTCAATACGATTGCGATAGATGATGGCATTGCCATGGGACATGGCGGTATGCTGTACTCACTTCCTTCGCGCGAATTGATTGCCGATTCGGTGGAGTACATGGTGAACGCCCATTGCGCGGACGCCATGATATGCATTTCCAATTGTGACAAAATCACGCCGGGCATGTTGATGGCGGCGCTTCGCCTGAATATTCCCGCCCTGTTTGTGTCTGGGGGGCCGATGGAAGCAGGCAAACTGCCGGAACGGTTCCAGAGCGAAATAAAACGGGTTGACCTGATTGATGCCATGATCCAGGCGGGCAATCCGCACATGAGTGACGATGCCGTTATGGATTACGAGCGCACGGCTTGTCCGACATGCGGTTCCTGTTCCGGCATGTTCACCGCCAATTCGATGAATTGCCTGATGGAAGCGCTCGGTATGGCATTGCCCGGCAACGGGACACTGCTGTCTACCCATGCGGACAGAAAGGCGCTGTTTTTGCGGGCAGGGCGTACCATTGCCGAAATGACAAAGCGCTACTATGAGCAGAATGACACATCAGTGCTTCCCCGCGAGGTGGTGACCAAGGCGGCGCTGGAAAATGCCATGGCGCTGGATGTGGCGATGGGCGGTTCAACGAACACGGTTTTGCACTTGCTTGCCGCTGCCAATGAGGGAGAGGTTCCTTTTGTCATGGCAGACATTGATCGGGTTTCGCGCGATGTTCCCTGTTTGTGCAAGGTCTCTCCGGCCACGCACGATTTTTACATAGAAGATGTTCATCGGGCGGGCGGGATTGTGGGTATTCTGGCAGAGTTGGCAAGGGCGGGCTTATTTCACACACAGGCAAAAACAGCGTATGGAAAGACCATGGCGGAGGTCATCGCGGAGTACGATATTATGGCAACCCGTTCGGAGGCCGCGCTGGGCATGTACCGTGCGGCGCCCGCCGGTGTGCCGACGCTGCAAGCCTTTTCGCAGGACTGCCGGTACGACACGCTGGACACGGACCGCGTGTCTGGATGTATTCGCGACAAGGCGCATGCCTACACGCAAGATGGCGGGCTTGCTGTCCTTTTTGGCAATATTGCCGAAAAAGGATGCATCGTGAAAACAGCGGGTGTGGATGAGGGGCTTTGGCGGTTTACGGGGCGCGCCCGCATCTTTGAATCCCAGGAAGAAACGGTCAATGCCATTTTGACCGACCAGATCAGGCCGGGCGATGTGATTATCGTTCGCTATGAAGGGCCCAAGGGAGGCCCCGGGATGCAGGAAATGCTGTATCCCACCTCTTATATCAAGTCGAAAGGACTGGGAGCGAGCTGCGCCCTGTTCACGGATGGTCGTTTTTCGGGCGGCTCTTCCGGGCTGGTGATCGGGCACGCTTCGCCGGAAGCCGCGTCCGGGGGAGCAATCGGCCTGATCGAGGAGGGAGATGCCATTGAAATTGATATTCCCGCCCGCAAAATCCATCTCGACATCAGCCAGGACGAGTTGGCTTCGCGCCGCAGGGATATGCTCTCACGCGGTGCGCTCGCGTGGAAGCCGCAGAAGCGGGATCGGGTGGTATCCCGCGCCTTGCAGGCGTATGCGGCGATGGCGACGTCGGCAGATCAGGGGGCAGTCAGGGATGTGACGGCGCTTCGCTGACAACATGGCGGGCGGACCCCGTCGCCGGTTTTTTTCCCGCCATTTCGTTTCATCAAGGGTGTGCGCCTGTTTTATAATGCCCCCAGATAACAGGGTATGGTCATCATGGCAGAATCGCTACACAAGGATGGTGTTTGGTCGGCGCTCTTCTCAGAACCGGTTGACGCGTTGGTACAACGCTATACGGCGTCTGTTTCATTCGACAAACGACTGGCGTCTTTCGACATTCAGGGTTCGCTGGCGCATGCGGAAATGCTGTGTGCGCAAGGCATATTGAGCGAGCAGGACTACGCCGATATCCGGCGCGGCATGGCGCAGATTTCCGACGAGATACAATCGGGGGACTTTCAGTGGGAGCCTGGTCTGGAGGATGTTCACATGAATATCGAAAGCAGGCTGACCGCCCTGATTGGGGATGCGGGGAAACGGCTTCATACCGGGCGTTCACGAAATGATCAGGTTGCTACGGATATCCGCTTGTACCTGCGTATGGAAACGGACAATATCCTTGCCCTGCTTTGCCGTTTTTGCACTGTTTTGCTGGATGTGGCAGAGCGCCATGCCGATACCATCATGCCGGGATTTACGCACTTGCAGGTGGCCCAGCCTGTTACGCTGGGACACCATCTGCTTGCCTATGCCGAAATGTTTTCCCGTGACGCGCAGCGGCTGCGGGACTGCCGCACCCGCATCAACGTTCTGCCGTTGGGGTCTGCCGCACTGGCGGGTACTACCTTCGCGATTGATCGTTTTCGTGTTGCGCGCACGCTGGGATTTGAGGGCGTTTGCCGGAACTCGATGGATGCGGTATCAGACCGCGATTTTGCCATCGAATTCTGCGCGGCTTCCTCCTTGCTAATGACGCATATATCGCGCATGGCGGAAGAACTGATACTCTGGATGAATCCGCGCTTCGGTTTTATTGATATGCCGGACCGCTTCTGTACCGGTTCTTCGATTATGCCGCAGAAAAAAAACCCCGATGTGCCGGAACTGGCGCGCGGCAAGACAGGCCGGGTTCATGGTAATCTGGTTGCGCTGCTGACCCTGATGAAGGGGCAGCCGCTGGCGTATAACAAGGATAATCAGGAAGACAAGGAACCGCTCTTTGACACGGCGGATACGGTCAGTGACACCTTGCGTATTTTCATTGAGATGGTGGGCGCCTTAACGGTCAATGAAATCGCCCTTCGCACAGCGGCGTTGCAGGGGTATGCCACGGCGACCGATCTGGCGGATTATCTGGTCAGAAAAGGGATGCCGTTTCGTGCGGCGCATGCGGTTGTTGCCAGTGTTGTGCGCGCCTGCATCGCGCGGCAGTGTGATATCGGCGAAATGGACCTGTCCGACCTTGCGCAATTTTCGCCGCTGATTGAGCAGGATGTCATGGACATATTGACCCTGCAAGGTTCCGTTTCCGCGCGCGACCACATTGGCGGCACAGCGCCGGCACAGGTCAGGCGCGTCATTGCGGAGATGCGGGAGGAAATGGCGCAGTTGTTTGGCGGGAGTGCCTCATCGGGCACTCTGGATTAGTAACCGTATCGGGAGTATTGCTTGTTTTCGATCATTGAAGAAGCGGGTTGGCCTATCTGGTTGTTGTTGGTTGCGTCTGTCGTTGGACTGGCGCTGATCATTGAGCGCATGTGGTATTTGCGCAGTGGGCGGATTATCCCCAAAAAGCTGCTTGACGAGGCCACCGCGATTTATCGCGAGCAAAAACTGGATGAGGAGACCCTCGGCAAATTGGAACAGAATTCCCCGCTGGGTATTGTTTTTGCGTCTGCCTTGCGCCACACCGGCGCGTCACGCAATGAAATGCGCAATGCCATTGAGGAAACAGGGCGCGGTGTCGCGCATCAGCTTGAGCGCTTTTTGACGACAATCGGCACTATTGCCACCTTGTCCCCGTTGATGGGCTTGTTCGGTACGGTTGTCGGCATGATTGAAATTTTCGGGTCGCAGTCCGCCGCGGGTACCAATCCGATACAGTTGGCGCACGGTATTTCGGTTGCACTGTATAACACCGGGTTCGGCTTGCTGATTGCCATGCCGACACTGGTTTTTTATCGTCATTTCCGCGCGCTGGTGGATCGCTTCCTGGTGGAGATGGAACTGCAGGCGGCAAAGCTGGTTGATATGGCTCACCCGCTGCGACCGGAAGAGTAGGGCGCCAATGGACTTTCGCAGAAAAAAAGGACGGGAAGAGCCGGAAATCAACCTGATCCCTTTTATTGATGTCCTCTTGGTCATACTCATCTTCCTGATGGTGACGACTACGTACAGCAAATATACGGAATTGCAGATCAGTTTGCCCAAGGCCCAGGCGGTGCCCATGGCTGATCGCGTCAAAGAGCTGCGCGTTCTGGTTGACTCAGAGGGAGAATACGCCATCAACAACCGCCGTATTGCCTACGAAAATCCCCTTCAGTTGGCGCGGGAGCTGCGTATTGTCGCACCAGCGGATCCCCGCGGAAAGGACCCCATACTGGTTATTGCCGCAGACGGTCACGCGCCGCACCAGCGGGTTGTCAATGTCATGGAAGCCGCTCGCCTTGCCGGTATGGAGCGGCTGACTTTTGCTACCCAGTCTGACGTTCACCGGTAGCCTGCCGTCTCGCCCACCATGCAAAAAAACGCTTCTCGCTTCTGGATGCGCGTGTGGCAGGGACGGGGAATACTGGCGATGCTTTTGCTGCCTCTTTCGCTGCTTTTTCGTCTCATCGTCTGGGCAAGACGGCGGGCGTATGCCCGGGGTTTTTTGGCATCTGCCCGCCTGCCGGTACCGGTCATTGTCGTTGGCAATATTTTCGTCGGGGGGACGGGGAAGACTCCGTTGACCATCTGGCTTGTTGATGTATTGCGCCGCGCCGGTTTTTCTCCCGGGGTGGTATCCAGAGGCTACGGCAGGCAGGACGACGAACCGGAGGCGGTTGGGCCGGATTCCGCGCCAGGCCGGGTGGGCGACGAGCCGCTGCTGATATACCGGCAGGCGCGTTGTCCTGTCGTTGTCGGCAAAAAACGGGTTGCTGCCGCCCAGCATCTCCTGCATCTGCACCGTGAGGTCAATATCCTGATTTCAGATGACGGATTGCAACACTACGCCATGCAACGCCAGATGGAAATCGTTGTCTTTGATGGGCGGGGAGCGGGAAACGGGTGGATGCTCCCTGCTGGTCCCTTGCGCGAGCCGCTGACCCGGCGGCGTGATATCACCGTTGTCAACAGCCTCAACTTTCCTGCGCCATCCAACTATATCTATTCTCCCGACATTTTCCTGCTGCGTTTGACAGGCAGTGTTGCCGAACAATTATGTGACGCATCCAGGCAGATTCCGCTCGCTTCGCTCCCTGAACTGGTTTCTGGACGTCCGGCAAAAATTGCCGCAGTGGCGGGAATCGGTCACCCGCTCCGTTTTTTCACCTTGCTGCGCGCGCACCATCTTCGCTTTACAGAGTACCCCTTGCCGGACCATTACCCCTATGCGGACAATCCGTTCGAGAAGATGGACGCGGATATTATCCTCATCACTGAAAAAGATGCCGTAAAATGCTTTCAGGCGAAAGCGATTATGAACGACGCGCGCATCTGGGTTGTGCCGGTGCGGTTCGCCCACAGTGTGCAACTGGAACAGGAAATACTGGAGAAATGCCGTGGATACCGCCTTGCTTGACATACTTGTCTGCCCGCTGTGCAAGTCTCCCCTGCGCCACGACAGGGAAAAGCAGGAGTTGGTCTGCAAACAGGATCGCGTTGCCTATCCCATTCGGGATGGTATTCCCATCATGTGGGCGGAACAGGCGCGCCCGCTGGCTGAGGAAGAGCGGTAAGCCCGTCCGGAAGTGTCCCCCGTTTGCCAGACAGAAAACCCCATGTCCTTTCACGTTATTATTCCCGCCAGGCTGGCATCCACCCGTTTGCCGGACAAGCCTCTTTTAGACCTGGGGGGCAAGCCCATGATCGTGCGCGTTGCCGAGCGCGCCGGATTATCCGGCGCAAAACAGGTTGTTGTCGCAACGGATGCCCAGGCCGTGCTGTCCGTTTGCCAACAGCATGGCGTCAGCGCACTCATGACGCGTGCTGACCATCTTTCCGGTACGGACAGGGTTGCGGAAGCCGCCGCGAGCTTGTCTCTCTCCGCGCACGACGTTGTCGTGAATGTGCAGGGAGATGAACCGTTGATTGCCCCTGCCCTGATTGCTGCTGTTGCGTCCCGCATCCGGGAGGATGCCCCGATGGCGACGGCAGCGCACCCTGTCTATACCGCTACCGACATTTTCGACCCCAATGTCGTCAAGGTCGTGTTGAACAAGGAAGGTCGTGCGCTGTATTTCTCGCGGGCACCCATTCCGTGGGACAGGGCACACTTTGCCCAATCGTCCGTTTCTCCGACCTATGCTGCCCTGCGCCATATTGGTTTGTACGCGTTTCGCAACGATTTTCTGCAACGCTATGCCGCTCTCCCGCAGCCCCGGATGGAGCAGGATGAGGTGCTGGAGCAACTGCGGGTTCTCTGGCATGGTTATGCCATCGCGGTGCATGTTACCCGCACAACGCCCTTTGCTGGCGTGGATACGCCGGAAGACCTGGTGCGCGTTCGCCAGCATTTCGCGCAGAACGCGGGCGATTCGGGAAGTGGGTGATGCCGGTTTACGCAATTGGTGATGTGCAGGGGTGTTTCCGGCAGCTGGAAAAACTGGTGAGCCAGTTGGAGTCGGAGACGCCCGCCGCCCGTTTTTTGTTTGTGGGCGATTTGGTCAATCGCGGTCCCCAGTCGCTGGAAACCCTGCGTTTTGTCCGCGCGCTGGGAGATCGCGCAGTAACCGTGCTCGGTAACCACGACCTGCATTTGCTGGCGGTGTCGGCAGGCGCCCGTCGTTTGCACCAGAGGGATACGTTACAGGCGCTGCTGTCTGCGCCGGATGCGGAAGAGTTGCTTGACTGGCTGCGGTTTTGTCCGCTGGCGCACCAGGAGGGGCGCTGCCTGATGGTGCACGCGGGCGTATTGCCGCAGTGGCGCGCGGATGTGGCGGTCTCACTGGCGGAGGAGGTGCAGGCTGTTTTGCGGGGAGACAACTGGAAACCCTTCATGCGGGACATGTACGGCGATACGCCGACCCGCTGGGATGATGCTCTGACGGGCATACCGCGTCTGCGCTGCATTATTAACGGACTGACGCGCCTGCGCTTTTGCAGTGCGGCAGGGGATATGGAGTGGAAAAACAAGGGAGGACCCGCGACGGCGCCCGCCGGGTTTATGCCCTGGTTTGATGTGCCGGGGCGGAAAACGCGGGATGTGACGGTGTTGTTCGGGCATTGGTCCACGTTGGGGTTGCTGCTTCGCCCGACACTGATTGGACTGGATACCGGATGCGTTTGGGGAGGGGCGCTGACGGCTGTCCGGCTGGCGGATCGCGCCTGCTTTCAGTTTCCCGGCGAGGAAGGTGTTGCGTTCGACTGACTGTCGTAGGTCACGCGCCCTTCAACCAGCGTCATGCGTACCTGGCCCGTCAGCGTCTTCCCCCGGAAAGGGGTGTGCTTGCCCTGACTGACAAAACGGGCGGGATCTACTTGCCATGTCGCCGCGGGGTCGATTAGGCAGATGTCGGCAATGGTGCCGGGCGCCAGATTGCCGCAGGGCAGGCGAAGAATGTGTGCGGGACCGCTGGTGACACACGCAACGGCTTTTGACAGGATGTGCCGGTCCGTGCCCTGCGCCGCCGACCATGTGAGCGTTAGCGGCAAAAGTAATTCCAGCGCGGTTGCGCCGGGGGTAGCCTCGCCGAAAGGAAGCAATTTTTCGTCATCATCCACCGGGGTATGGTCGGAGCAGATGGCGTCAACTGTGCCATCCAGCAGGGCTTGTGCAATGGCGGACCGGTCTTCCTGCGCACAGAGCGGAGGCAGTATCCGGGCACTGCTGTCAAAAAAGTCAATATCGTCTTCTGTCAGGTGAATGTGCGCCGAACTGACGTCACAGGTGACGGGCAGCCCTTCTTTCTTGGCAGCCCGCACCAGCGCGATGCCTCTTGCGGTTGACAGGCGGCACAGGTGTACACGTGCGCCCGTATAACGTGCCAATTCAAAGATGGTGTGCAGTGCCACGGTTTCCGCAATGGGAGGGATTCCTGCCAGCCCGAGCTGGGTGGCAACCAGTCCGGCGTGGGCGACGCCGTTGCGTCCCAGCCAAGCATCGCGCGGCATGAGCCAGACGCAGTAATCGTATGTTTGCGCATACAGCATGGCGCGCAAAAGGGTTTCGGTATTGCTGACGGGTTCATTGGCTTGCGAAAACCCGATGCACCCTGATTCGGTCAGTTCGGTCATTTCTGTTAACGATTCGCCCCGCAAACCTACCGTCAGCGCGCCAAGGGGGTAAACATGCGCCTGATTGAACGATTTTGCGCGGTACTTCAGCATTTCGACCAGGCCCGGCTCGTCCAGCACCGGACGCGTGTCCGGCGGACAGACCAGGCTGGTGATGCCACCGCGCACGGCGGCGCGTGTTTCGGATTCCAGCATGGACTTGTACTCGTATCCGGGCTCCCGCAAGCGCGCGGACAGGTCAACCAGCCCGGGCAGTACCATCAGGCGGGTCGCGTCGATGGTGCGATCTGCCGTAAAATTGGGCAGCAATGTCTGGCTGTCGCGGATGGCGAGTACCTTGCCGTCCGCAATGAAAATTTCCTTCATGGCGTCCATCTGATTGGCGGGGTCAAGCAGACGACCGTTTCGGATATGCAGTTTCATGTTTTCACCTGGGGTCTGCTGCATTGGGGAGGCACTTCATCTCAGTTGCCCGCCAGGATGCTCATTACCGCCATGCGGATCGCAATGCCGTAAGTGACCTGGGAAAGGATGACGGCCTGTGAGCCGTCCGCAACGGCAGAGTCAATTTCTACCCCGCGGTTCATGGGCCCCGGGTGCATGACAATGGCATCCGGTCTGGCGAGGGACAGGCGCTCCGGCGTCAGCCCGTAATTTCTGAAAAATTCCTGTGCCGAAGGGAGCAGTGAGCCGTTCATGCGTTCGTTTTGCAAACGAAGCATGATAATGACATCCACGTCACGCAAGCCTTCCCGCATGTCGTTGAATGTCCGTATGCCCATCTGCAGCATTTCGGGCGAGAGCAAGGTGCGCGGTCCGACAACACGAACATCGGGTACTCCCAGTGTTTTCAGCGCGTGGATGTCTGAGCGCGCAACCCGGCTGTGCAGGATGTCTCCCACAATGGCGACCTGTAAGCGGGAAAAGTCTCCCTTGTGGTGACGGATGGTAAATACGTCAAGCAGTCCCTGCGTGGGGTGAGCGTGCCGCCCGTCGCCCGCGTTGATAACATGAATGTGATGCCGACCCGTGGTGTTAAGGTGCTGCGAAATCAGAAACGGCGCGCCGGATTCGGCATGCCTGACCACGAACATGTCGGCATGCATGGCGGTCAGGTTGTCAATGGTGTCCAGCAGCGATTCCCCCTTGCTGGCGCTGGAAGCCGCAATGTTGAGATTGATGACGTCCGCGGAAAGCCGTTTTGCCGCAATTTCAAAGGTGGTGCGTGTCCGGGTGGAACTTTCAAAGAAGAGGTTGAACACGCTTTTGCCCCGCATGATGGGGACCTTTTTGACTTCGCGGTCCGATACGCTGAGAAAGGAGGCTGCCGTGTCCAGAATGTGAACCAGCACATCACGGGGGAGCCCCCTGAGTGCCAGCAGGTGTTGCAATTCTCCGTGCTGGTTCAGTTGCGGGTTAGGCATGTTCCACCGTCATGTCAAAAAGGTTTTCGTCGGTACGGTGCAGAACAAGGGTTTGATCCTGCGGCACAAAAACGCTCAGCGAGACAAAGTCCGCCGAAACCGGCAGTTCACGCCCGCCTCTGTCAATCAGCGCCGCCAGCATGATTTTGTCGGGGCGACCATAGTCAAACAGTTCGTTGATTGCCGCGCGGGTCGTCCTGCCCGTGTAGAGCACATCATCAATGAGCAGGATGGTGGCCTTGTCCACGTCAAAAGGAATGGAGGTGGGCTGCACCGCCGCATGCAAGCCCTTTTGCGCGTAGTCGTCCCGATAGAACGATACGTCAATAAAGCCCGGTGGATGCGGCAGATGCAGGTCTCGCGCCATGCGTTCCGCAATCCATGCCCCGCCCGAACGAATACCCGCCAGTTGCAGGGACGCTGTTTGGGGCAAGGCCACCGTTATTTTTTGCAGAAGGGTTCGGTAAAGCGCTTCCGCATCCAGTTTATCCAGTATGTGTGTCATCGAAATATTGTTGCAATATCAGGGCGGCGGCGCGGGCATCGTCCGCCTGGTGGGGGAGGGAACCGGATACGCATGAGGAGTAGCGCTCGTCAACCAGCGCGGTCCGGATGCCGAAGCGTCCGCGTAACTGGTTGGCAAAGCGTTTGCACCGCCGTGTCATGTCATGCGCCGCGCCGTCGGGGTACAGAGGCAGCCCGACAACAAAGCCAATCGGTTCCCACTCGCGCACCAGGTACGCAATGGTATCGAAACGGGCGGTCCGTGTTTCCTCGTGAATGATGTTTAAGGGATGCGCCCGCCTGAGCAGGCTGTTTCCAATGGCAACCCCTATTTTTTTCAGTCCGAAGTCGAAAGCCAGAATGCTTCCTTCCCCGGTGATGCGGTCAGAAAGCCCGGCGGGGCAGGCAGTTGTCGTATCAGGCATGACCACTGCCGGAAACCAGCTTTAGCGGATCCACGCCCAGCAGCTTCATGGCAGCGGAGTATCGCTCGGATATGGGCAAGTCAAAGATGACATCGGGGTCTGCGGCGACTGTCAGCCACCCGTCCCGGAGGATTTCGTCTTCCAGTTGTCCCGGATTCCAGCCCGCGTAGCCAATGCTGATCAGAACACGCTGCGGTCCCGCGCCGGATGCCAGCGCTTCTAACACATCACGCGAGGTGGTAAAAGCGACTTCCTTCGAAATTTGCAGCATGGAAGAATAGTGTGTGTCCGGCGAATGCAGGACAAATCCCCTGTCATCCTGAACAGGGCCGCCAAACATGACTGGTTTTCCGGACAGGGTGTGTATTTCCAGTTCCAGGTTCAGTCTTTCCATCAGTCCGCCAATGGTGATGTCAGTCGGCTTGTTGATGACTACCCCCAGCGCGCCCCGATCATTGTGCTCGCACAAATAGATCACCGTCCCACCGAAAATGGGGTCCTGTATGGATGGCATCGCAATCAGAAAGTGGTCGGACAGATTCATGGGGTGCCTCGTTCTGCTTTTTACCGAAAAGGGGCATGCTGATATGATACCGCTCCTGCCGGAAAAGTGGGGGGAAATCGCTCGCCGGTTACATTCTTGCCTGCCACCTATTCGCTCGGCGCAAAGAGCCGGCGATACCGCGGAGAGACGGTAATGCGTAACCAGTCGTCGTTTGTGCTGATGTATCCCACATTGTTTTTCCATGTGATGCGCCTGCTTGCTGACGCAGAGTGAGCATGAATCAGCAAGACTCTGCCGGTATAGCGTTCGGACAGGGCTAGCAGGTCGCGCCGTATTTCCCGAAAGCCGTCACGGATGGCGGAAAGGGCGCCTTGCAGGGGGTTGCCGTCTGTCAGTAGCACAATGCCCGGCATGCGCTTGCGTTTTGCCAGCATGAAAATACGGTGAAGCCAGTTCCGGTTCGCCAGGGTGCGCTCTTCAAATTCGTTGTTTTGCCCCGCTTCGTGGCGGTAGTGGTTGTTTTCGGCGGGAAGGTGCAATGTCGCGAACAAGATATTGCCGTATTGCCACCAGGCGTTTTCGGGATAATCCCGGTAGCGCGGGTTGATTGACTGACGGACGAGCGGCATGCCCGTTACGCCAAAGGCGGTATTATCCTCAAAGAGGATTTCGCGCAATTGTTGCAGGCGAGGGATGCGGATATCGTTGCCGTCCGCATTGGTGCAGGGCATCCAGTCGCTGCCAGCCAGCGAGAGGAACAGGGGTTTGTCCGATTCGTTCAGCAGAAGCCGCCGGTGCTGGTAGAGGGTGTCTGTGCAGGGTGCATCGGAAGGTTTGATGCCGATCATGACGGAAAAAGCCAGTTTCTCGGGACGGATTTGGTCAATCTTCGCCTGAAACAGGGCTTCATCACGGCAGGCGGCGTTGTCTGTGACGGCAAACCGGAAAGCACGAACCGGACCCGCCGGTTCTGCCAGCAGAAAGCAGGGGAAGAGTGCGGACAGAAGGAATAGTCCGGTCCGTTTCATGTGGCGAGTTGCTGCCTGAGTTGGTACAGGGTGTCTAATGCGTCGCGTGGGGAAAGACTGTCTATGTCCAGCGTACGAATGGTTTCGTGCAGGGCGTCTTCTGCGGGAGGCGTCGTATCCGGTATGGCGGAAAACAGGTCCATTTGCGTGTGTGCATTGCCGAAGTGGGACTCCAGTGTACCCAGGTGCTGACGCGCGACCAGGATGACAGGACGCGGTATCCCCGCCAGTTGCGCGACCTGCAAGCCATAACTTTGTGATGCCGGTCCGGGTTTGACCGTGTGCAGAAAGACAATATTGTCCTTGTGCTCAATGGCGGACAGATGCACATTCTCCGCTGTTTCACACATTTCCGGCAGTTGCGTCAGCTCGAAATAGTGGGTGGAAAACAGGGTCAGGCTCCGTGTGACGTCAATCAGGTGGCGGGCGATTGCCCATGCCAGCGCGAGACCGTCAAAGGTGGAGGTCCCCCGTCCGATTTCGTCTATGAGGACAAGGGAATTTTCCGTGGCATGGTTCAGGATAAAGGCCGATTCCGTCATTTCGACCATAAAGGTGGAGCGACCGCCCGCAATGTCGTCCGCCGCGCCAATTCGGGTGAAAATCCGGTCTATTTGCCCGATATCCGCCGAATCCGCCGGGACAAAGCTGCCAATGTACGCCAGCAGGACAATCAACGCTGTCTGGCGCATATAGGTGGATTTGCCGCCCATGTTGGGACCGGTAATCAGCAAAAAGCGCCGATTGTCCGAGAGGGTGCAGTCGTTTGCAATGAACCGTTCCATGAAGGTTTCCGCGACGGGGTGGCGGCCTTGCACGATGTGTACGCCGCTACCTGCATGCAGTGTCGGCATGCACCAGTTGTGGCGCAGGGCGTGGCACGCCAGTGCCATGAGTCCATCCAGTTGGGCGATCTGCCGGGCGATGTGCTGCAATTCGCCAATGTACGGGGCGAGGTCGGCGAGCAGTTTGTCGTAGAGAATTTTTTCAAGCGCCAGCGCGCGCTCCCGGGAAGAAAGCACCTGGTCTTCAAATTTCTTCAGTTCGGGGGTGATGTAGCGTTCCGCGTTTTTCAGTGTCTGCCGGCGGCGATAGTGGTCGGGGACGCGTGCGGTCTGACCATGGGTGACTTCGATGTAAAACCCGTGCACCCGGTTGTATTCCACGCGCAGGTTGGCGATGCCGGTGTTTGCCCGTTCGCGCGCTTCCATGTCAACCAGGAATTGCCCCGCGTTGTCTGCCAGTCCGCGCAGGGTGTCCAGTTCTTCGTGAAAGCCGTGCATGATGACGCCGCCATCACGCACCATTGGTGAGGGTTCCGGTGCGATGGCCCGTTCGAGCAGGTTTAGGCAATCCGCGGGCGCGACGAGCGCGTGGCGTATGTTTGCCAGAAGTGGCGGGCAGTCTTCCCCGGCGCACTGTGTCAAATAGGCGCGCAGAGGCGTCAGTTGCTGCAACCCTTGCCTCAGGGCGGCAAGATCACGCGGACGGGCGGAGTGCAGCGCTACCCGCGCGATGATGCGTTCCATGTCCGGGAAGTGGGTTAAGGTTCCACGCAGACCGTCAATCAGGCTGGACTGGATCAGGCTTCCCACGGCGGCATGGCGCGCCTGTGCGACGGATTGGTCCCGCCGGGCATGGTGCAGCCAGTGCCTTAACAGGCGCGACCCCATGCTGGTTGCACAGTGGTCCAGCTGGGAAAACAGGGTGACCGGCGCTGTGTCTTCGCGCAGATGGATGGATTCCGTCAGTTCCAGATTACGGCGCGTGACGGCGTCCATGCCGATGAAATCGCTCTCTGTTTCAACGTGACAGGTTCGGACATGGCTCAGGCTGCGGGATTGGGTGGAGGTCGCATACCGCAGCAGGGCACCGACCGCTCCCAGTGCGGCGGGAGGTACGCCAAATCCGTCCAGTGTGCTGGCGCCCAATTGCGTTTGCAGCAGTTGCCGTCCGCTATCCGTGTCAAAGTGCCATTCCGGCAGGGTAATGGTGCGGGAGGAGAGTGTGGTATCGCGGAGAAAGTCTCCTTCTTCGGGCAGCAATATTTCCGCCGCGCCAATCCGTTCGATTTCCTGCTGCACCCGCTGTGCCAGCGTTTTTTTCTCCGTCGCCGTCAACGCCATCAGGTGAATGATGCCGCTGGAAAGAGAAAGCCACGCCAGACCCGCAAAAAATTCTTTTCGGGTGTGACCGGGCGCCATGGCAAGGAGCGGGCGATCCACTTTTTCCGGCAGCAGGGCGGTATCGGTCAGGGTGCCCGGTGTGACGATGCGGACAACTTGCCGCTCGACAGGGGCTTTCCCGCCAGGGTCGCCAATCTGCTCGCAAATGGCAACCGACTCGCCCGCCGAAACCAGCTTTGCCAGGTACTGCTCTACTGCATGAAAGGGCACTCCCGCCATATCAATGGGCTTGCCTGCCAGTGTGCCGCGTCGGGTCAGCGTAATACCCAGCAGACGGGATGCACGTACGGCGTCGTCAAAGAAGAGTTCGTAGAAGTCACCCATGCGGTAGAGCAACAGCTTGTCCGCATGCGCGGCCTTAATGCGCAGGTACTGCTGCATGAGGGGAGTGAGCTTCTCTTTTCCTTGACCCATGGCGCAACTTTCGTCGTATTTCTCCCCGTGGCGGTGCAATACGGAACCTACCGCCAACCGACCGACGGGCTTTTCCCAGAAGGGCAGATGTTCGCGTCACCTCGTCTGTCCCCGCCGTTTCTGCAGCAAACGGCAGAAAAGTGTATGTGGAAATGTAACACTGACGGGGACTGCCGACAAGTTTTTCGAAGAGACATGCCTGCGCCGCACATTCTGTCCTACGAGACGACCTTGGATACGGCGTCAATATAGGCTTCGACCGAGGCGGTGATGATGTCCGTATTGGCAGAGAAGCCATAGTAGACGTGCCCGTTGTTTTCGACCTGGATGTGGACTTTGCCCACATCATCGGTTCCGCGTGTGATGGCCTGAATCAGGAATTCCTCCAGCGTTACTTTCTGGCGGAGCAGTTGACGCACTGCGTTAAGCGAGGCATCAATGGGACCGTTTCCCGCGGCGGTTGCCATGCAGGGCTCTCCATCCACAATCAGGCGGACAGTTGCCATGGGAATGGCACTTTTTCCGCAGACGACCTGGAGGTAGTCCACGCGGATGCGCCGGGCGTCCGCTGTCGTATCCACACCCGCCAGCATCCGCAGATCGTCGTCGGAAACCGATTTCTGTTCGTCTGCCAGGACAAGGAACTGGCTGTATGCCACATCCAGTTGCTCCGCCGACAGGCTGTAACCCAAACGGCGCAGGTGGTAATCCAGCGCGGCACGCCCGGAGCGGGCGGTCAGCACAATGGAAGAATCGCTGATGCCAATGTCCGCCGGATCAATGATTTCATAGTTTTCACGGTTTTTCAGCATGCCGTCCTGGTGAATGCCGGATGAGTGCGCAAACGCGTTGCGACCAACAATCGCCTTGTTTGGCTGCACCGGCATGCGCATCAGGTTGGAGACAAGGCGGGATGTCCGGGTGATGCGGGTGGTGTCAATATCCGTGTAGGCGGGAATGTCCCTGCGGCACTTCAGGATCATGACAATTTCTTCCAGTGACGTATTTCCCGCACGCTCGCCAATGCCGTTGATGGTGCATTCCACCTGCCGGATGCCATTCAAAATGCCTGCCAGTGCGTTGGCGGTTGCCATACCCAGGTCATTGTGACAATGCGCGGACAGGATGGCCTTGTCCACGTTGCGGACATGGTCTTTCAGGTAGCGGATTTTGTCTCCATACTCTTGTGGCGTGCAGTAGCCAGTTGTATCCGGAATGTTGATGACCGTTGCCCCTGCGTCAATAACCGCTTCGACAATACGCGCCAGAAACGCGTTTTCACTGCGCCCCGCATCTTCCGCGAAAAATTCCACATCGTCTATCCGGTTGCGGGCGTATGCCACAGCCGTTACCGCCCGCTCAACAATTTCGTCAGGCGAGAGGTTGAACTTGTACTTCATGTGGTGGGGGGAAACGCCGATACCGGTATGGATGCGCCCTCTTTCAGCGAATTGCAGGGCTTCCAGCGCAATATCAATATCGCGCGTAATGGCGCGGGTCAGCGCGGAGATGACCGGTTTTTTTACCGCCCGGGATATTTCCACTACCGACTTGAAATCTCCCGGGCTGGACATGGGGAAGCCTCCCTCAATGACATCTACTCCCAACTCTTCCAGCGCGCGCGCAATTTCGATTTTTTCCAGCGTATTTAACTGACTGCCAGGCACTTGCTCGCCATCGCGCAAGGTGGTGTCAAAAATATATATCTTGTCTCCCTGGTTCGTGTTCATGCGGTACTCCTTCTGTATCAAAAGGTGAAAGCGGTTTGTCTGCACGCCGTGCCCGTCCGGTCGGCACGACTGTCAGACGCAAAAAAAACAGATTGTGGGAAAGGAATATTCAGCACGCAAAGCGCGCTAGAAAGGATAGCAGGGCGAGTGACCCGCCGCCGACAGGAGGAAAGACAACAGACAAGGCAAACATCATCATCCTCGCACTATAAGGCTCTTTTTCAAAACACGCAACTCTCCCGGTTCGTTTTGCAGGAGCAAAGTGGTGGGTGTGGTGCATCAGCGGGACAGGTTGGCGGGCGTATATGCGATACGTATAGATCAAATACACAAAAAATATTTTTGATATAGATTTAAAATCGGTACACTGAAATGTGTTGCGTTACGTTTGCACCGCAGGTAAAGCCGCTTCGGCTTTCAGGCGATGACGTGTTGATTTTCGTGTGATATAGCAACCGTATGTGGATTGTCAGATACGCACTGAGAAGACCCTACTCCATAGCCGCGCTGGCCTTGCTCATTCTGATCGCCGGGGTCACCAGCTATTTGCGCCTGCCAGTGGATGTCATGCCGAATGTGGACATTCCCTCCGTCAAGATTCTGTGGATATATAACGGCTTAAACGCCAGTGAAATGGCGTCCAAAGTGTCTGCGCGCAGTGAAACCGCCATTATGAACAACGTGGACAACGTGCTGGAAATCAGTTCATTGACGGTTGCGGGGGTTTCACAGATTCGGGTGAGCTTTCAGCCGGATGTGGACATTCCCAAGTCTCTTTCCCAGATAACGGCGATATCGCAAACTATCCTGAAACGAATGCCGCAAGGCATGAACCCGCCGCAGATTATCCAGTACAACCAATCCCGCACACCCATCATCCAACTCGTCATTTCTTCAAGCACCCTGCCGGAGTCCCGGGTTGCGGACTTTGCTCGCCTGCAATTGCGCAGCCTTGTCCAATCCATCCCCGGTGTGTTGATGACGCTTCCCTACGGCGCGGCGGATCGCCAGATCATGATTGACCTGAAGCCGGAAGCCATCCACGCGCAAGGAATTACGGCGGCAGATGTCACCCGCTCTCTCTCGACGCAAAACAGCACCCTGCCTTCCGGCACCATCCGCGAGAACGAAAAGGACCTGCAAATTACGTTAAATACCGGACCGGACAGCGTGGATTACTTCAACATGTTCCCCATCAAGTCGGTTAATGGTCGCAACGTGCTGCTGCGGGATATTGCCGATGTGCGCGATGGCACCGCCCTGCGTACCAATGTGGCGCGCGTCAATGGTGAAGGGGCTGTCATCGTGTCGCTGATCCGTATCGGCAACGCGTCCACGCTGGAGATTATCCGGCAGTTGATGGAGCGCTTGCCTGAAATACGGAAGGCCGCGCCGGAAGGACTGGAAATATCCCCCATCTTCGATCAGTCTGTTTTTGTCAGCGGGGCGATGAAGCACATTCAGAGCGAGATTCTTATCGTCGGTTCGCTGGTTGCGCTGGCAATTGTCCTGTTTCTCGGTTCATGGCGCGCGACCCTGATCGTCCTGACTTCCATTCCCCTGTCACTGTTGAGCGCGGTATTCGTCCTGCATCTGACGAACAACACCTTGAACCTGGTCAGTCTGGGCGGGCTGGCGCTTGCCATTGGCATACTGGTCGACAATGCGCTGGTCGAAATTGAAAACATTACCCGCCATGTGTCGGAAGGAATGGCGTCGCGCGATGCCGCGCTTAAAAGCGCCAGCGAGGTGGCGTTCCCCGAACTGGTTTCGACGCTGTCAACTTGCGTTGTCTTTTCTCCTATTTTCATGCTCACGGGCGTTTCCGGGTTTATTTTCAGACCGATGGCAATCGTGGTCATGACCTCGCTTTTGGCTTCCTATCTACTCTCCCGTACGGTTGTGCCATGCCTGGCCATGCTCCTGATTCCCCGGCAGACGCAGGAGGCAAGCAAGGGAGTGCTGGCGGCGATTCACCATCAAATAGAGCGCCTGCTCGCCCTCGCACAGCGTGTTCTCGACTTTCTGCTGCGCTTCTTTCAGCGGTTGTCCTTTCTCACCATTGTTGCCGTGCTGTGTACGATTGCTGTCGGGGTATTTACCATCAGTATGCTGGGGCGCGATTTCTTTCCCAGGACGGATGCGGGACTGATGCGTTTTTACGTCAGGACGACGCCGGGACTCCGTGTTGAAAAGACGGCGGAAACCTTTTCCGACATTCAGCGCGCGATACGGCGGGTTATTCCAGAAGAGGAA
>JAISAG010000118.1 GCA_031266815.1 Burkholderiaceae bacterium
GAATATTGACACGGACGGTGCAGAGGAAATCGCCAAACGTTCCAGAGGAACTCCCCGCGTTGCAAATCGCCTTCTGCGCCGGGTAAGGGATTATGCCGAAGTAAAATGTACCGGACACATATCTGGAAAGGTGGCAGAGGAGGCGCTGAAACTTCTGGATGTGGACCCGCTGGGTTTTGACATTATGGACAGAAAACTGCTTGAGTCTATCCTGTCGCGCTTTAACGGCGGACCAGTCGGCGTTACCAACCTGGCCGCCGCCATCGGAGAGGAAGTGGATACCATTGAAGATGTGATTGAGCCCTATCTCATCCAGCAGGGATTTTTACAGCGCACACCACGGGGACGCATTGCAACGCCAGCGACCTACCGCCACTTCGGCCTGACACCCCCTGCCTCTTCCGGCACAACTCCCGATTTGTGGGACAGCGCGCAAGAGGCGCCCTGATGGGGACGGACACTCCTTTTCTGGATGTTGTCGCGGGCATCCTGATGCGCGAAGACGGAATGGTGCTGATGGCTTGCCGCCCTGAAAACAAGCCCTACGCGGGCTACTGGGAATTTCCTGGCGGCAAGGTGAATGCGGGAGAAGACCTCTTGTCCGCGCTAAGGCGCGAATTGCGCGAAGAATTGGGTATCCGGATTCAATCGGCAGAGCCGTGGTGTTGCGCTGAGCATATTTATCCTCACGCACGTGTCCACCTGCATTTCTACATTTGCCGACAATGGCAGGGGGAGCCGCAGTGCCTTGAAAACCAGGCGTTTTCGTGGCTGGCGCATATCCATGTATCGCCATTGCTGCCTTCCGCCGCGCCGCTCATCGCACACCTGGACAGCTTGCGCTACCCTGTCCGCGGAAAAGACAACCCACACGGTATGATAGAATGCCGCCAGCCTGAAGAGAGGGAGGAGTCATGATTCTGGAACTGGTTGATTTGTTTGTTCATGACGGGACGCAAACCGAATTCGACAAGGCGCTGGAACAAGGATTGCACAATGTGCTGCGTCACGCAAAGGGATTTAGGGGTTATCGCATCAACAAGGGCATTGAGCAGAACACACGCTATGTCCTGATGAACTACTGGGAGACGCTCGAAAACCACACGGTTGATTTCAGGGGATCCCCCGCCTTTCCCCAGTGGCGGGCGTATATTACTCCCTACCTCGCCAAACCACCCGTAGTTGAGCACTTCCACGTCGCGGGCGAGCTTGCCCAATGAGTGAATGACAGGGAATAACCGGAGTAGTCGAAACGGCACGCACGGGCTTCCACCAGCGTGTGCCGCCGGGGGTTATCCAACCAGCTTATTGAGATGCTCCAGATCCACACGGTCTTCTTCCGGCAAATCGGCGTGTTCTATGCCCGCCGACTTGAGCGTTTCCATCATCGTGCGCAAATGCGCTTCCTGTGCGGCGGCATTGTTGATCAGGCAGCGGAGCACTTTAAGCAGAGGGTCGTCGCCAACGGTAGTGATGCCATATGCGGAGAAAAGCGTACTGGCAGCGTCCGCTCCCGTCTGCACCATCGGGTCTGCTACCATGATGATGCGCGCCGGATTACCCACCGCTGTCGCGCCGGAGGGAACCGGACGAACGACCACCGCATTGGAACCCACTTTGGCATTTTCTCCCACAATGAAATTGCCCAGAATCTGCGCCCCCGCCCCGACAATCACCCCTCTTTCCAGTGTCGGATGACGTTTTTCGCCTTTGGCGAGCGTTGTCCCCCCCAGGGTCACTCCCTGATAAATGGTGCAATCGTCCCCTACTTCCGCCGTTTCGCCGATGACGACGCCACAGCCGTGATCAATAAAGACGCGGCGCCCGATGGTAGCGCCCGGATGGATCTCGATCGCAGTCAAAAAACGGGAGAAGTGTGAAACAAGGCGGGCAAGCCAGTACAGCCTCCAGCGCCACAAACGATGCGCGATGCGATGCATGAAAATAGCGTGAACCCCGGGATAACAAGTCAGCACTTCCCATGCGTTGCGTGCGGCGGGGTCGCGCGCCAATATGCTGGCAATATTTTCTCGCAGGGAACGAAACATGATCGCTTATCTCATATGTCTCATATCGGGATATGAATGATAGCCTGTTTACGGCATTTCCGCATAATTCAGGCAGAAAGGGATTTTCCCGTCCGCTGCCGCCTTGCCTCGTACAGGCAAACAGCGGACGCGACAGAAACGTTTAAGCTTTCCACGCTCCCGAACATGGGGATGCGAACCAGCGTATCGCACGTTTCGCGCGTCAGGCGGCGCAAGCCTTCTCCTTCCGAACCCATAATCAGCGCCAGACTGTCAGTCAAATCTGTTTCATAAAGCGATTGCGTTGCCTCTTCCGCTGTGCCCAGCACACGAATCCCTCTCTCCTTCAGTTCACGCAACGCGCGCGCCAGATTGGTCACTGGAATATAGGGAACCGTGTTTTCCGCCCCGCTGGCCACTTTGGCAACTGTTGCGTTCAACCCGACCGAGCGGTCCCGGGGAACAATTACCCCGTGCGCGCCCACACTATCCGCTACCCGCAGGCACGCGCCCAGATTGTGCGGGTCTGTCACACTGTCCAGAACTAAAAGCAATACCTCTTCCTCCACGCCATCCAGCAATTCGTCCAGATTGTGCGCCAGCGAAAGGCGTTTCGCCTGCGCGACAACTCCCTGATGATGGCGCGTACCAGCCAACCGGAACAGACGATTTTCGTCCGCTTCCGCGACACGAACACCTCTTTCCTTCGCCAGACGAAGCATTTCCTGCATCCGCTTGTCCTTCCTGGACGCATCCACGTACAGTGCCTCCACTGTATTGGCGTCATGACGAATGCGCGCCGTTACCGCGTGAAAGCCAAACAGAATTTTATTTTTCATTGCAACCACAATCATCCCGCTCGAAAAACAGGCCCGCTCGCGCCGTTACCCTGTCCGTTTCCGCTTTTTCGTGTGAGGAGATTTGCCTCCTGACTTCTTTTTCACCGACCCCACCACCTGCGTCGGCGCACCGCCCTTCCTGCCGTCCGGTGAAGCTTCATGGAAATACTTGCGGGTCGCTTCCAGCGAAGCAATGCTCCGTTGCTTGTAGCGCCCGAAAAGAGGGGCGGACGCTGTATCTTTCGCCGTCCCTTTCTTTTCCTTGTTACGAACCAGAACAAGGTCAATCTGGCGGCTGTCCATGTTCACGCGGGCAAGCTGGACGACCACGCGATCTGTCAAGCGATAGCACTCTCCGGTCCTTTCGCCACGCAGTTCGTTGCGAATTTCGTCAAAGCGATAAAAGTCCCTTCCCAGATCGGTAATGTGCACCAACCCTTCAACAAATACCTCATCCAACTGGATGAAAATGCCGAACGACGCCACACCGGAAACCGTACCTGAAAAATGTTCCCCCAGCCTGTCACGGATAAAGTAGCACTTCAGCCACGATTCCACGTCCCGGCTGGCTTCATCTGCTCGCCGCTCATTGACGGAACAGTGCAACCCCAACGCGTGCCAGATAGTGTCTTTCTTTTCGTTCCCGGCATCATCTGCCTGCACCCGTTTCTGGCGACGCATGGCGCTGGAAGGATTCCGGTTCAAACGGCTTGTGTCAACGCCTTCCGGCTTGTAACGTCCGCCCCGTAAAATCGCCTTGATGGCGCGGTGCACCAGCAAATCAGGATAGCGGCGAATGGGGCTGGTAAAGTGAGTGTAAGCGGAATACGCCAATCCGAAATGCCCCGCGTTGTCCGGGCTGTAAACCGCCTGCGGCATGGAGCGCAGCAACATGGTCTGCAACAAGCCTGCATCCGGACGCCCTGCCGCCCGTTTGAGCAAAGCAGCATAATCCAGCGATTGCGGTTTTGCGCCTCCTGTCAAACTCAGACCTGTCGGCGCCAGAAAAGCGCGCAGTTGATCCAGTTTTTCCGTTGTTGGCGTGGCATGAACCCGAAAAAGGCAAGACTGGTGATGTCGAATCAGAAAATCGGCCGCACTGACATTCGCCGCCAGCATGCACTCCTCAATCAACTTGTGCGCTTCATTGCGAACACGCGGGAGAATTTTTTCAATCCTGCCCGCTTCGTTGCTGACGATATAGGTTTCCACTGTTTCAAAGTCTATGGCACCCCGCAACTCCCTTGCTTTTTTCAGGGCAAGGTAGGCGGCATACAAACTGTGAATCTGCGGCGCAATCGCAGCATGGATGATCGCCTCCGGCCCGCCCGGATTGGCAATCACCGCAGCAGCAGCAGTGTAGGTCAGCCGTGCGGCGGAATGAATCAGCGCTGGATAGAACTGGTACGCCTCAAGCACCCCCTCCCCACTAACGACCATATCGCACACCATCGCCAGGCGGTCTACGTCTGGATTGAGCGAACACAACCTGTTGGAAAGTTTTTCCGGCAGCATGGGGATGACCCGGCGCGGGAAATAGACTGACGTGGAACGCAAAAGCGCATCGGCGTCAATGGCATCGGTTGGCTTGACATAGTGGCTGACATCGGCAATCGCGACGATCAGGCGGTGCGCGCCTGCTTTTTTGCCTTTCCCGCCGGGTATCGGCTCGCAGTACACAGCATCATCAAAATCGCGCGCATCCTCGCCATCAATGGTGACCAGCGGAATATCCCGCAAATCCACCCTGCCCCCAACTTCTTCCTCACCCACCGTATCCGGCAAGGTCCCCACCTGCGCCAGCGTCGCTTCCGAGAAAAGGTAGGGCAATCCAAATTTACGAACAGCAATTTCGATTTCGACACCGGCAGAATCTGCGTCGCCGAGTACTTCAACCACCCGTGCCAAAGGCGGCGCGTAATGCGAGGGCTGTGTCACCAATTCCGCATTGACAAACTGACCGGGCTTTCCTCTGGAAGGAGCCTTGTCCAGCATGATGTCATGAATAATCCGCCTGTCTTCCGGCTCAAGCAGCCACACACCGTCTTTTTTGGCGAGACGCCCCACCACGTGCGTACATGCCCGGCTCAATACCTCGACAATAGTCCCTTCCGAACCCTCACCTCGCCTGCCGGTGGCAATCACACGCACTTGCACCCGATCACCCGGCATGACCTTCTGCATTTCTTTCTCGCCGAGGAAAATGTCATCTCCTCCCTCGTCCGGCAGCAAGAAGCCGTACCCATCCGGATGCACGCTGACCTGCCCGGCAATAAAGCGCGTTGAAGCGAGCGCGTAGCCTTTCTCTTCGCTGAAATGAAGCTGCCCGTCCCGTTGCATGGCGTTCAGACGGCGAACCAGCCCATCTATTTCGGTGCGTTTGACGGACAGCGCGGACGAAATCGCTGCAGCGGTCAGCGGCTTTTTCCTTGAGCCTCTAAACAATGCCAGGATGTCCTCCCGGCTGGGGATAGGATAGGGATAACGATTCAAAATCGATTGCTTAATGAGTTAGGTCTGTCGAAACCAGGGCGATCAAATTCGGTGTCTGCCCGGGGAGACTGTCAGCATACACGAAAAAGGCGCTTCCTCGTAAGTTAACACCCGGGACGTTCCTCATCTCCCTTCCTCGAAAGAGGAGGCGGACAATGCTGCCAAAGTCATTCGCACAGGCACATTGCCTGTGTCTCCTCAAGTTCGAAGCGGTGCGCCAGACGAAATTTCTGCTTCGGTAAAAAGCTATTCCCCAATAATTTTGACCAACACCCGCTTGCGCCTCTTGCCGTCAAACTCACCGTAGAATATTTGCTCCCAAGGCCCCAAATCCAGGCTTCCCGCTGTAATGGCGACGACGACCTCCCGCCCCATTATCTGCCGTTTGAGGTGCGCGTCCGCATTGTCTTCGTAGCCGTTGTGCGCGTACTGGTTGTGCGGTTTTTCGGGCGCCAGCTTCTCCAGCCACCGCTCGAAATCACTGTGCAAGCCGTGCTCATCGTCATTGATGAAAACCGACGCAGTAATGTGCATGGCATTGACCAACACCATCCCTTCTGTGATGCCCGAGGCGCGAACTTCTGCCGACACCGCCGGTGTGATGTTGATATAGGCGCGCCTGCCCGGCGTTTGAAACCACAGTTCTTTGCGGTGACTTTTCATACAGTGCCCTCCTGATGGTTTTCGCAAGGGAATTGCCCGCATCGCATTCCGCTCTGCCACAACCGCCGCGCAAAAAACAGGCGAACCACCTCGCCTGCGGGAAACAACAACTTCGCCCGCTCCCCGCGAGCAGCATCATTGCCTGCGTAACTACCATGATAACAACGATTGGCGAGGCCACGCCAAATGAACAACGCGCTGGTTCCCATTCTCCATCGCTTCTGCATTAAAATCGACCTCGACGCCCTCCCAAAATCGGCGGTCGTTCCCGGGAAAACGCGTACCATCCACCATAACGGCCCATTTCTCGCACATGCCGCATCGGCACGCGCAACGAACTTCCTGACAGACACAGGTTTAACAGGGCGAAGCACCGGAACCGGCAGCGTTCTCCCGTCCCGTCACATAAAAATACAGTGGGTTGTTCCACATTGTCGCCATGTCACGCTGCCGCGCAACTGTCTGCAATTGCTCAATGCGTCAATCCCTGTGATGGCAGTGCTCATTACCTGAGTGATACTATATGCGGCGCTATGCGAACAGTGCAAAAAGTTATTTCCGCAACCCGATGGTCATATCGCGCCAATGGACACTTTCAGAGGGGCCGAGCAAATTGCGGAAAGGGAAATAACGTAAGTCATTGAAATATAAATATTTATGCTATATGCGGGGGTGATCCCTGGTAAATGCCGATAGCCCTGTTTCATTCACCCCGACCTACACGAACCGATAGCAAAATGATATGATGCTTCGGTCATCACCGTCACATAAAAGATACCGTCGTGCCCTTTCCCTGCTCGCTCTTCTTCACCCGAATATCTGCCGCGCGCGTTGCGTTGCTGTTCTTGAGTCTCTGTGGCATCGCCACTTTACCCGCACAGGCGGCGGAGGCATCGTTCGCCATCACCCGAAGCGCTCATGAAACCTATTCGAAGAGCGTTTGCGCGAGTGAATTCGGGAAAGGCTACCGGGTGGCCGACTGGCGGGATATCGAAGCCCAATACAGGGAGACAGGGTCACTGGACAAGTTTTTTTTCCAGTCGGGCTTAAAGCCGGGCAGCACGGCCCAGGTGATGCTGGATGGCGAGCCGCGCGTGCGCAAGGACCCTGATCGCATTTTTTTCATCGAACGGCACGATGGCCGCAAGCCAAGTTATTTCCTTGCGCACGCACAGATCAATCGGAATCAATTGAGCCTGGGTTCCTGGTCGGGCGCGCGGCCCGTGCTGTGTGTGCGGACGGCGGAGGCATCGTTCGCCATCACCCGGAGCGCTCATGAAACCTAATCGAAGAACGTTTGCGCGAATGAATTC
>JAISAG010000061.1 GCA_031266815.1 Burkholderiaceae bacterium
AGGCCACAAGCCGCGTTCAAAGTTTCGTTTGATAATTTCGTAAGTCATTGCTGATCCTCCATAGACATAAGGTTTTGTAATTCCAGTGCCGCCGCCATGCGTTCTTCCGGTGACGGGTCTACTACTGGTGGCGTATCCTCAAAATCTTCAATGGCCTGCAACACTTCTTCATCTGTCATGTCATCCGTTATTGCCGCGCCCATTTTCTTGTACTGGGCTACAGTCTGCGAATACTCCATGAACACACCGCAGTTGATAGGCGCGTTACAGATGATTACCTTGATGGCGGGATTTCCAGCCCACTTGTTTTTTCCCAGATACTCCTCTGCGGTGAATGCTTCGCCAGAAGGGGTGTACAGGGTTTCTTGCTTGTCCCACAATTTATATCGTGCCATTGTTAAAACTCCTCTTACGTTGAGAAAAAGTGCTTGAGATTTTTGGTATAGACATCTACTTTTGCGCTAGCGGGAGATACTCCGCCGGCGAACAGGGTGTAGTTACCTACGGTGGCGGCGGTGAGAGTACTCCTTCCTACCGACAGGCTTAAAACCCCGGTCTTTGTTAATGCAGTGTTGTAAACGTCTACTGTGCCAGAATTAGTAGCGCCCCCGCCAAACAGAATATCGCCAGCGCCCGTGTAGGCGGCAGCTAATAAACCCCTTGCCGATGACAGTGGTGTTAAGGTGCTTCTGGTAAGAGAGGCATCGTAAGTATCTACTACAGCGCTTGCGGGAATCCCACCTCCAAACAGAAGGTGATTTTCGATTGCTACCGCACCAATAGAGCTCCTTGCGGTAGAGAGCGCAGTAGGCGTACTCCTTGCTAAGGACGTGTTGTAGGCGGTCACTGTCGCGCGAGCGACATTGTTATAGTTGCTACCGGCAATCAGCGCGTAGATTCCTATACTGCCGCTACCAGAACCAACCTGACCTACAGGAAGCGCTGTTGGGGTGCTCTTTACCAATGAAGTGTTGTAAGCCTCAACAAGCGAGCTATCGCCATTACCACCGTAATAGCTGCCCCCGGCAACTATGATGTAATCGCCTACTTTGGCGACACCCGGGTTGCTCCTGCCATAGGCAAGTCCCGTTGGGTTGGTTCTTGTCAACGATGCATCGTAAGCATCTACCACAGCACTATAGGTGTTAGTGCCGGGCGCATACCCGCCACAAAAAAGGGCTTTAGTGCCGAACGTAGCTGCGCCATAGCGAATGCTCCTCGACTGTGAAAGTGCTGTTGGTATGGTTCTTGTCAACGATGCATCGTAAGCATCTACTACAGCGCTATACGGGGTGCCGCCTCCACCAAAAATGGCGTTGTTGCCTACCGTGGTGGCTGACAGGTCGCCCCTTGCTACTGACAACGCCAATATCGTCGGGATGGGATTCCACACCTTCTTACCATTCACAAAGGCATTAACCCGCAGCCCTGAAAAATAGGGTCGTGGGATTTTTGTGTTATTTACGAAGAGTGCCATTATTTACTCATCAGGATATAGACATAAGACATTTGGATTTGCTTGCGAGGCAACTTCTGCTTCTTCTTCTGTTTCGTAGAGCACATAGACATCGCCCCATATCTTTTCGCCCAGAACATTGAGCATCAGGACATTCCCGGGATTGCCGCCTGTGGGAAACGGGTCAACGATTGACCACATCGTTCCGCCATCGTCGCTTCTTGTAAGGACATCACCGGGATTTCCGCCTGTTGGGAGCGGGTCAACGATTGAGCTAATCATTGCGCATAAAACCTATTGTCAAAATACAAAATATTGAGGAGTAATAAAAAGCGATGGGACAGGAAATCACACAGGTTCTGCTCATTACCCTGCTGGGACTCATCGGCTGGCTGGGCGTTCGCATTTTCGCAAAGCTGGACGAAATCAAGCGCTGTATCCACGATAAAGAGCGCGATCTACGCCTTGAGATTGCCAAGCTATGGACGACGGTTCGCGAGGTACAGGTCATGTACGGGCGCCGAAAGAGAGACGTGCAGGATGACGGGGTATACTGAAAGGAGAAATCATGCTGATGACATTACTTTCGATGATTGGCGGGGGACTGATGCGTCTTGCGCCGGAGGTGTTTTCGTTCCTGAACAAGAGCAAGGACTACAGCCACGAACTCGCCATGATGGACAAGCAGATGGCGTTGGATGAGCAGCGCGCACGCCTCAAAACGGATGAGTTGCGTATCACGGCGGACAATGAGCAAGCGCTTGCCTCGTACGACGCGCGCGCTGCCGCGCTGGCGTCGCAGATGCAAAAGACCGGTATCCGGTTCGTGGATGCGCTGAACTTTCTGGTGCGCCCATTGACGACATACTACTTTCTGCTGATTTATGGGCTGGCGAAGCTGGCAGTGTTTGTCATTGCGGCGTCCGGCGGGGTTGACATGTGGCAGGCGCTTTTACGGATGTACGGCGAGGATGACCAAACCATTCTGGCTGGCATTATCTCGTTCTGGTTTGTGGGGCGGGTACTGGACAGGAAATCATGAATGCGGCGCTGGACATTGCTATTCCTCTCATCAAGCGCTTTGAGGGGTGCCGCCTGACGGCGTACAAGGACGTGGTGGGCGTGTGGACGATTGGTTACGGGGAGACGCTGAATGTTGTACCCGGCATGGTGTGGACGGCGGAAGAAGCGGATGCGCACTTGCAAAAGCGGGTGCAGCAGTTCATGAGTGCGGTACTCACCAAATGCCCGCAGTTGTATGCGGAGCATCCGAACCGTCTGGCGGCATGTACTTCGCTGGCGTACAACATCGGCGTATCGGCGTTTGGCGCGTCGTCGGTGTGTCGTCTGACTGCCCGAAAGGAATATCCGCAAGCAGCGGATGCCTTTCTCTTGTGGAACAAGGCGGGCGGCAAGGCACTGCGTGGTTTGACGCGCAGAAGGGAAGCCGAACGGGCATTGTACTTGTCGTGATGTGGTACGATACGCTTTTAACCTGTGCGGAGGAAAAAATGGATTATTACATGGGACAATTAGTGGAGTTTGCCTTTGGATGGGCGCCAAGAGGCTTTATGTTGTGTAATGGCGCAACACTTCAAATTTCGCAAAACACAGCGCTCTTTTCGTTGATCGGTACCTTGTATGGTGGAGACGGAGTAACCGCATTCAATCTTCCGAACAAACCAGGCTATTGTATATGCATACAAGGAATTTACCCCTCGCGTGGATGATGATGGTGAAACACCCTGTTCTCTGGCGGTTTTCGTGTGTGATAGGGAAAACGAGCCATATCTAGCTTTCCGCGCCTCATCGGTTTTCATGTGTGATAGGACCACCATCCCGCAATTCATCAAGATAATCCGCCCACCTCTGCATCATACGCTTGCGTTCCGGCAGGTGTGATGTCCGATTGTATGCCCTGCCCAGCGGGTCACGCACCGCATGGGCAAGCTGGTGCTCTATCAAATCCACTCGCTCACCCAGCACTTCATCCAATATCGTGCGCGCCATGGCGCGGAAGCCGTGACCGGTCATTTCCTCTTTTGTGATACCCATGCGCCGGAAGGCAGACAGCACAGCGTTGTCGCTCATAGGGCGTTCTCCTGTGCGTGGCGAAGGAAACACGTACTTGCCATGCCCCGTCACGGGATGAATCTCTTTCAGGATGGAAATAACCTGCTTGGCAAGCGGGACGATGTGCTCTGTCTTCGTCTTGGTGACGGCGTATCGCCATTCCGCCGTGTCGAGGTCAATATCCTGCCAGCGCATCGCGCGAAGTTCACCGGGTCGAACGAACACATACGGCGCAATCTTCAGCGCACACGCAACAACGAATGTGCCGCTGTACCCGTCTATCATACGCAGCAACTCCGCAGCTTGTTTCGGTTCCGTTATCGCTGCCCTGTGCGCGACATTCCGTGGTTGTATTGCTCCGGTCAGGGCAATTAGCGGGTCACTTTCTGCGCGTTCCGTTGCGACGGCGTATCGCATCACCTGACTGCAATACCCTCTTATCCGGTGGGCAGTGTCTATTTTCCCCTGCGATTCAACCCTCCGCAGAACGGCGAGAAAGTCGGATGCCTTCATGTCCGCTATCGGCTTGTCGCCAATGAATGGGAAAACCCACTTTTCAAGAAAAGCCAGCGTATGGGTTGCAGTTCTTCCCGCAATAACAGCCTTCCGGCGTTCCAACCATTCCCGTGCGACGACCTCAAAGCTGTTTGCCGCCCGTTCCAGCTTCGCCTGCTTCTGCGCTTTTTTCACGTCCGATGGGTCAATGTCGGCAGCCAGCAGTTTCTTCGCCTCGTCCCGGCGTTTCCTGGCTTGCTCCAGTGAAACGGCAGGATATGCGCCGAAGGAGAGGGTTTTTCTGTTTCCGCCAAAAGTGTAATCCATCCTCCACAGCTTTGCGCCGTGCGGTTGAATCGTCAGATACATCCCTCCCCCGTCCGCCAGCTTGTACGGTTTGCCCTTTCCCTTCGCGTTTCTGATCTGCGCATCAGACAACGGCTTGACTAGTTTTGGCATGGTTTTACGGTATCGAATTCGGTTTTACGGTATTTACGTCGAAACAATACCGTTAAAAACGTGGCGCTACCTGAAACCACATGATACAACTTGAAACAGGAAAATGGCAAGGGCACTACGTTTTGGGGGTTCCGTGAAACCGATAGAAATCGCCTGAAACAGGCTCTTGGTGCGAGGGAGGGGACTCGAACCCCTACACCATAACTGGCGTCAGGACCTAAACCTGGTGCGTCTACCAATTTCGCCACCCTCGCGCGGCATGGTCGGAGCCAGCATTCTACCCGAAATGCGCGCAAATCTTTCCTGCCACGGGTGTGGTGTCTGCGGGGCGCATCGCCTGGCGTGCGATGTGACGTGATTTCGCACGAGCGATGGGAGAGGAAGGATCCTGGACATGCCTCGCCGGTGTCATGCGCAGATTTTTTTCTGGTAGAATCGTGGCACTGCGAACATGTTCGCTTTTCCCTCCGACCATTGTGACGGCATCCCGCAAGCACACATCTGTTCTGGTTACTGGTGGCACCGGCTACATCGGCTCGCACGCGATTGTCCAGTTGCTGGACAGGCACGTGCAGACGGTCGTGCTGGACAATTTGAGCAACAGCCACCGTGTAGTCCTTGACCGCATTGCGCAGATTACCGGCAAGCGCCCTGTTTTTGTTGAAGGCGACATTCGTGACAAGGCGTTGCTGGCTGGCATATTCCGCGACCATCCCATCCGGGCGGTCATCCACTTTGCGGGATTGAAAGCGGTAGGCGAATCTGCGGAAAAACCCTTTGAATACTACGAAAATAACGTATCGGGAAGTTTGACCCTTTTTCAGGAGATGGCGCGGGCGGGCGTTTATACCCTGATTTTTTCCTCGTCCGCCACCGTGTATGGTGATCCGGGCTATGCACGGCTCCGGGAAGATACGCCGCTTGCACCGGTCAACGTGTACGGGCGTACCAAACTGATGGTGGAAGACATCCTGCGTGCGGCAAAAGAAGCGGAACGCCGCTGGAAGATTGCCCTGCTTCGCTACTTCAATCCGGTTGGTGCTCACCCCTCCGGGCTGATTGGAGAAGATCCGATGGGCATTCCCAACAACCTGATGCCTTTCATTGCCCAGGTTGCGCAGGGTCGGCGCGCCCAGCTTGCCGTATTCGGAAACGACTATCCTACGCCGGACGGCACAGGCGTACGTGATTACATTCATGTTCAGGATTTGGCGAGGGCGCACCTTGCTGCGCTGGATGCGCTTGACAAAGAGAGCGCGGGCCTGGTGACCCTCAACCTGGGAACGGGGCGTCCCTACAGCGTACTTGAAGTCGTCGCCGCCTTTGAAAAAGCGGCTGGCAGACCGGTTCCCTACCGGATTGCCCCACGCAGGCAGGGCGATGTCGCACAATGCTATGCCGATCCGGCACTGGCGAATCAGGTACTGGGCTGGCGCGCGGAATACGACATGACGCGGATGTGTGAAGACATGTGGCGTTGGCAGAAGAACAACCCGAGTGGATATGCCTGATGTCCTTTTCCGGTTCCTCTGCGCGGAGACCTCCTGTATCCGTCGGCGGGTGTTTTGCCGCCGGGGAGAAGTTGCCGAACCCTCACCGTAACCGGCGGAGCGGGGCGGACATTCGTCCCGGCAACCCGCACTGCTGATGAAGCCGCCCGCGTTGGCATCCCCCAACCTTACCGCCCGCATTGCGGGTCTTGCTGCTCCCATTCTGGTTGGGCAACTCGCTGCCATTGCCAATCCTGTATTGGACACCCTGATGGTTGCGCGTTACTCCGCTGCCGATTTGGCGGCGCTTTCCGTAGGCGCGTCCATTTACGTCAGCATTTTTGTGGGACTCAATGGTGTGATGCAGTCCCTCATGCCCACGTTCGGACAACTGTACGGGGCGGGCGCACTTGGTAAAATCGCGGGTGAAGCCCGGCAAGGGAGTTGGCTGGCGGTGTTGATGGCGATAGTGGGGATGCTGTTCCTTTTCTTTCCTGCTCCTTTTTTCTCTCTTACCCGTGCCTCACCC
Source organism: Burkholderiaceae bacterium (assembly GCA_031266815.1). Taxonomy (GTDB): domain Bacteria; phylum Pseudomonadota; class Gammaproteobacteria; order Burkholderiales; family Burkholderiaceae_D; genus Oxalobacter. The sequence goes on from JAISAG010000061.1 coordinate 6,503, forward strand.
GAACTGATGGAAAAAGTCAGCCTGTACCTGCGCATACTGGCGTTTTCCCTGCCGGCCTCCATGCTGTTTTTGGTCTATGTCACCCTGAACAATGCACTGGCGCGTCCCAGAATGGTCATGGTCATTCAGGTCGGGGCACTTTTTCTCAAGTTGCCGCTGAACCTGCTGCTGGTATTTGGTGGTTGGCATATTCCGGCGTTCGGCGCGCCGGGGTGCGCCATTGCCACACTCATCCTTTCCTGGACGACCTTGACGGTGGGACTTTTGATTTTGCGCACGCATCCCTTCTACCATTTTCTGCGCCTGCCCAAAGAGAGATTTACACCACCCCGCTGGCAATCACTGAAAGAACTGCTGAAGTTGGGTTTACCGTTGGGCATGAACTACTTTATTGAAGTGACCGCCTTTACCTTCATGTCGCTATTCATTACCCGTATTGGCATCAATGCGGTTGCGGGCCACCAGGTCGTTGCCAACATGGCGACCACCCTCTATATGCTGCCCTTATCCACTGCTGGCGCGACAGGTGCGTTGGTCGCGCAGGCCATTGGCGCAAGAAAATTGCCACTGGCGCGCCAAATTGCCTTCTCAGGGCTGCGTCTTGCCGTGTGTGTTGCAGTCGTCATGGCGACACTGCTCTGGTGTTTGCGCCACATCGTTGTTGGGCTTTACACCGACAATCCCGGCATAGTGGGCAATGCCTTGCCGCTGGTATTGTTTGTCTGCACCTATCAGATTTTTGACGCGCTGCAAGCCGTCTCCTCCCACATTTTGCGTGCGCACAAAGTCGTATTGGCACCCACCGTACTCTATGTTGCTGCCCTGTGGTGCATTGGCTTGGGTGGAGGATACCTGTTCGCCTTCAACCCGTTCGGACTGGACATCCCCCAGCGGCTGACGGGAGCGAGTGGCTTCTGGTTCTGTAATGCGCTTGGGCTGGTTTTGCTCTCGGGTGTTTTCCTCCTCTTGGTCAACCGGGTCGAAAGGCGGGCGGAAAATGCGTAGCGCCGGGCAGGTGGGCGCATACGGTATGATGTACCCGCTTTCGTGTCCTGTCCTGCCGAAGAGAAACATCGGCATTGTCCCATGAAAAACGTCAGGCTTAGCTCGTCCAATCTAACCGTCAGCATTGCCCGACTGGGAGCCCCCATGCTCGTTGGGCTATTGGCGGCGGTAGGCAATCCTGTTGTGGATACACTGATGGTCGCGCGTTACTCCGCCATAGATTTGGCCTCGCTGGCGGTGGGCGCTTCCCTGTACGTTTGCATTTTTGTTGCCCTGATGGGTGTTATGCAATCGCTCATGCCCACCTTTGGGCAAATGTATGGTGCGGGACAATTTGCTGCTATGGGGGATATGGCGAAGCAAGGCATCTGGCTTGCGCTGTGCCTTTCACTGCTTGGCGCGTCACTTTTGTTTTTCCCCGCCCCGCTGTCGCGCCTTGCCAAAACACCGCTGGCGCTTCGGGAAAACACAACGCTCTACCTGCGCATACTGGCGTTTTCCCTGCCTGCCTCTTTGCTTTTTCTTGTCTATGGCACCCTGAACAACGCGATGGCGCGTCCTCACATGGTAATGGCACTGCAAGTAGGCGTACTCATGCTGAAAATACCGCTGAACTGGATGTTCATTTTCGGGTATTTGAACATCCCTGCCTTGGGCGGTGCGGGTTGTGCCCTGGCGACCTGTCTGCTCGCCTGGCTGTCCGTTGTCACAGGTTGGCTGATTCTGCGCTGGAACCCCTTCTACCGGTTTTTGCACCTGTTTGATACGGGCATGGCGCTGCCCGATACAAAAAAGCTGGGAGAATTGCTGAAGCTGGGCTTGCCGTTGGGAATTAATTCTTTTATTGAAGTCACCTCATTCAATTTCATGGCGCTTTTCATTGCGCGCATTGGCATTGAAGCGGTTGCGGCGCACCAGATTGTAGCCAACATTGCCATTGTCCTGTACATGTTGCCGCTGACGGCGGGCAGCGCAACCAGCACCCTGGTTGCCCAGTCCATCGGCGCGCGACAATTGCTGCTGGCGAGACGCATTGCCTTTTCCGGCAGACGGCTTGCGGCATGCATTGCCGTTTTGATGGCGTGCCTGACCTGGTTTGCGCGGGAAGAACTGATAGCCCTGTATACTCATGACCCGCGCATTGCCGACAACGCCCTGCCGCTTATAGTCTTTGTCTGTAGCTATCAATTCTTTTACGCCATTCAGATCACCTCTGCCTACGTATTGCGCGCCTACAAAGTCGTATTGGCGCCCACCCTGCTTTACCTCTCCATTTTGTGGGGGATTGGATTGGGGGGAGGCTACATACTGGCTTTTGACGTACTGAACCTGATGCCGCCTGCATCCATTACCCGTGCGGGCGGATTCTGGTTCAGCTACACCGTAGGCGTTTCCCTGCTGGCTATCAGCCTGACCATTCTGATTGTCGGGGTGCAGCGGCGTGCTGAACGATTGGCGGGGGTGGGCGAGACATGAACCGGCGCAGACGCGCAACAAGCGGGGACGCCCGCCAGACCTTGCGCCTGTTTTATGCGCTTTGGCCGGATTCGCCCACCTGTCGCGCGCTTTCTGCCTTGCAGGGCGGGCTGTCGGGACGTGTTGTTCCGGCGGAAAACCTGCACCTCACTCTGGTTTTTCTGGGTGAGCAGCCAGTCAGTGTATTACCCCGCCTCAAATCCATCCTGATGGATTTGTCCGCCCATGCGGTCTTGATTCCCATTGATGTGGTGGGTTCCTTTCCCCGCGCTAAAATTGTGTGGGCGGGTTCGAGCGAGTCTGCCCATGCCATTCTGGACATGCGCCGGGCCTTGCTGTCTGCCTTGAAGGACAGCGGGCTGATCTTTTCCGACACGGGGCGTTTCAAGCCGCACTTTACCCTGGCGCGTCAGTCTGCGCTTGAAGGGGATTCTTTGCCTGTGCCGATAGAAGGAAGACTGAATCGCTTGGTACTGGCGCGCTCCACCCCTGCCACAACACCGGCGGGTCATCCCTGCTACACCCTGGTCGCCGGGCGGGTGCTGTCCGCGGCGTAATGAACCCCCTGCACTCCCATAAACTCCTCTTTATGCAAAATAGTTATTATCTAATTATAGTTTTATTATTAAAAAGTCTTGATTTAAGGCAAAAGTAGTACCAAAGTACAATATTCATGCCTGTGTGTATGACGCTATTATTTTTCCCAAAGGCAACATTTCCCGTTGTATGACGTCCTGACGGAAAGGAAAAAGCGATGGTGAACCTGATTTTGACCAATGAAGAAGGGCGGCTGTCCTCTTTCGGTCGCGGCATCGCCTGTGTTGTCGCTGGACATTTCCCGCTGCCGGATAATGCGCTGCTTTGTCAGCATGTGCCGGGGCGGTTGCGTTCGCGCGTTTTGAGCGGGACGGGAACAAGAATACGAAAATATAACGAAGCAAGCATCATTCAGGATACCAATCAGAGTTGAAGGAGATAATCATGGCTACCAGAGGACAAGCAGCAGGCATCGTCAAGAACATCACCGGCAAGGTGACGGCGGTTGATGCCAGCGGCAACACGAGGGTACTCCACGCCGGCGACAAAGTCTTTGAGGGCGAGAAAGTTCACGCCGAAGGCGGCACAGCGCACATAGAGCTGACACAGGGCGGGTTTGCCACAGTGGGCAGCGGCCTGACCGTGACGCTGGATGGTGCATTGTTGTCCGATGCGGCGAAGGCGGCGGCAGAAGCGGCGGGTACCACTCCGGATCAGGCACAGGCGCCCCAGATGACAGCGAAGGAAATGGAAGCCATCCAGGAAAAGATTGCGCAAGGCGGCGACCCCACCCAGTTGTTGGAAGCAGCGGCGGCTGGACCCGGCGCGGGAGGCGGCGGCTCACAGGAAGGCGGCAGTTTTGTGATTGTTGAGCAGAATGCCGCCCGAGGTGAAGTAACGCCCGGCGGAGTGACCACCACCGCACTGGAAGGAGTCGGATTCGGTGAGATTCTGACAGCGGGAGCGGGTGGCGGTGTTACGCCGACGCTGGACCTGTTCGGTCGGGATGCCAATGGCGGGTTGACGATTGCGGTTGAAGGAAACGACCTGGTTTTCACGCTGGGACTATCGACAGCCAGTTTGGGCAATGTCACTGCCAATTGGCACATTACCGTCCCGGCAGCGGGTGCGCACGGAGAAGCGAGCTATGCGGACTTTGACGCCTCGCAGTTTGCAGCAAACGGTATTACCGCGACAGATAATGGTGATGGCACCTGGACCCTGTCCGGCACGGTAACAATCCCGGCGGGCGCGGTAACCGGAGAGATTCGCGTTCCGACCTACGACGATACGACCATCGAATTCGACGAAGGATTGACGCTGACGCTGGACAATGTTGTGGGAGCCGTTCTGCCGGGTGGCGTCACAGAAATTGATTTTGCGGGCTTGATCAGGGACAACGACCTGTTGATCGGTCCGGTGGATCCGGGCAATCTTGACCCAAACAATCCAGACAGCTATGTGACGGATGGTACGGCAGCCTTTGCGGTGGAAGGTGACAATCTGGTCTTTACGGTGGGCCAATCCTCGCCGAGCACAGAAGACACCACCATTGAATGGAGTGTTACCGTCCCGACAGCGGGTGCGCACGGAGAAGCGAGCTATGCGGACTTTGACGCCTCGCAGTTTACGGCAAACGGTATTACCGCGAAAGAC
>JAISAG010000078.1 GCA_031266815.1 Burkholderiaceae bacterium
CGCCGGGCAATGTCGCTGGGACGCTCCCCACGCTCCAGCGCTCTCAGTACCCGGTCTCTCAAATCCTGTGAATAGGCTCGCATGGGATTTCCCTCCTCCGAACCTATTATATATGACAACACTTAAACCAAAAATGCTCTAGCGCACAATGCAGAGTCTTGTTCGTCAGCCCTTCCGGCAACAGGTTGGCGCCATATTCAGTTTTTGTATTTCCACGGACGCGGGCCGCCAATCAGGTGGATATGCAAATGGTACACTTCCTGCCCTCCATCAGGCCCTGTATTGATAATAATGCGATACCCGCCCACACGTGTTTCCGCCGTACTGCCAACCACGCCAATCCGCTGCTGATCGGCGAGGCTCGGTATCAATGCCATCATTTCACCCAACAATCCGGCATGGACACCCGTGCAATCGGACAATGTCTGGATATGAATTTTGGGAACAACCAGAAGATGGACCGGCGCCGCCGGATGGATGTCCCTGAATACAAGAACTCTGTCGTTTTCATAAACAATGTCCGCAGGAAGCCTCCTGTTGACAATTTTGCAGAAAGGGCAGTTTTCCATCTATTTCTCCTTCGCGGGTTGGCGCACCGACTATCGCTTTTTGTCTGCGTCCCGAAGCATGTCCTTGCGGTGCGCTTTTTCTTCTATGCCCGATACACCTTCGCGCTTTGATAATTCTCTTAGCACATCATCCGGGGTCAGATTGAATTGTGCCAGCAAAATCAGCGAATGAAACCACAAGTCGGCACATTCCGATGCAATTCTTGCTGCATCCCCACCATATCTGGCGTCTTTCGCCGCCATCACGGTCTCGGTCGCTTCCTCACCGACCTTTTTCAGTATGGCGTCGTCCCCTTTTGCAAACAGCCGCGCCACATACGATGTGTCCGGATCCCCGCCATTTTCGATTTTGCGAGCGGCGATTGTGGCTCCCAGTTTCTGGAGAATGGTGTTCATATCACTTCACTTGTATATGTCTTTCGGATCTTTCAGGACAGGGATCGTGGCAACCCATGCTTTCCTCGCCCCTTCCTCCTGCAACGACCTGTAAAAGCAGGTGTGACGCCCTGTGTGACAGGCGATGCCGCCTGTCTGCTCAACGTGGATCAGTAAAACATCTCCATCGCAATCTATCTGAACGCGCGCCACCTTCTGGATATGCCCCGACTCTTCCCCTTTGTGCCACAAACGGCTGCGTGATCGGCTCCAGTAAACGGCCTCTCCCGTTTCAACCGTTCGGACAAGCGCGGCGCGATTCATCCAGGCGAACATCAGCACGATCCCTGTGCCAACTTCCTGCACAATGACCGGTACCAGCCCTTGCGCATCCCAGTGTATCTGATCCAGCCAACGCCCTGTCACGAGAGCCTCACCGCAATGCCTCTGTCTGCCATATAGCGCTTGACATCCTGAACGGTAAAATCCCCGTAGTGGAAGATACTTGCCGCCAACACGGCGCTGGCGTGCCCATCCAAAATGCCGTCAACGAGGTGCTGAAGCGTGCCAACACCGCCGGACGCAACCAACGGAATGGCAATGGCATCGGCAATCGCACGTGTCAACTCAAGGTCAAATCCGCTTTTTGTCCCATCCCTGTCCATGCTGGTCAGCAATATCTCGCCCGCGCCCAGCGCTTCCATTTTTTTTGCCCACAATACCGCGTCCAATCCCGTCGGTTTTCGCCCGCCATGCGTAAATACTTCCCACTTCCCCGCTGAAACGCACCGGGCATCAATAGCAGCCACAATGCACTGTGAACCATAACGCCCCGATGCTTCCTCAATCAGGGAGGGATTGCTTACCGCAGAGGAGTTAATGCTCACTTTATCCGCGCCGGCGTTCAGCAACCGCCGAATATCCTCAACTGTCCGAACACCGCCCCCCACCGTCAGAGGAATAAAAACCTGCGATGAGACGGCTTCAATGACGTGCAGGATAATATCCCGCCCCTCACTGGAGGCGGTGATGTCCAGGAAAGTCAACTCATCCGCACCCTGCTCGTTGTAGCGTCGAGCGACCTCGACAGGATCTCCCGCATCACGCAAACCAACAAAGTTGATGCCCTTGACAACACGCCCTTCCGTGACATCAAGGCAGGGAATGATCCTTTTCGTCAGCATTTGATCACCATTTCTTCACGTACCCGCTCCCGACGCAACAAGACCTGCTCGCTTTTTGCCGGATTACAACACGCCCTCTCCCAACGCAAATTGCGTGTACTGGCACTCAACTCCCCTCCAACGCATCCACACACCGTTGCGCTTCTTCCAGATCCAGTGTTCCCTCATAAATGGAGCGCCCGCAGATAACCCCCTCAATGCCCTCGTGCCGCACGGCGCACAGGGCTTCCACATCGCGAATACTCTGCACCCCGCCGGAAGCGATAACCGGAACACCTACCGCTTGCGCCAGCCTGACCGTTGCCGCAATGTTCAGCCCCTGCAACATGCCGTCACGCCCAATATCAGTATAAATGATGGCTTCAATGCCAAACCCTTCATATTTTCTGCCCAGTTCGATAACATCGTGACGGGAAAGTTTGCTCCATCCATCCGTTGCCACCTTACCATCCTGCGCGTCCAGCCCCACAATAATGTGACCGGCAAAAACACCGCAGGCGTCCTGCAAAAACCCCGGATTCTTGACGGCCGCAGTCCCCACAATGATGTAACGCAATCCGTGATCCAGATAGCGTTCCACCGTATCCAGGTCGCGAATACCGCCACCAAGCTGTATCGGCACGTCTTGCAAACCGTTTTCGAGCGCATAGCCCTGAACCGCACGAACAATGTGCCTGACCGCCAGTTCGTTGACGGGTTTTCCGGCAAACGCGCCGTTCAAATCAACCAAATGCAAACGTTTTGCGCCTTTTTTGACCCAGTGCAAGGCCATTTCAGCCGGGTCCTCGGAGAAAACGGTGACCCGGGACATATCTCCCTGTTTGAGACGAACACAACGACCATCTTTCAGATCAATGGCAGGAATCAGCAACATAATAACAATCGGCTAAAATGGGTTGATCGCACTAGGGATTCCAGTTGATAAAATTGCGGTACAACTGCAAACCGGCAGAGGCGCTTTTTTCGGGATGAAATTGCGTCGCAAATAAATTTTCGTGTGCGACCGCACTGCAAAAAGGTAAACCGTACTCTGTTTCACCAACAACATGCCGCCTCTCGTCAGGAACAGCGAAAAAACTGTGCACAAAGTAAAAATGGGAGTCATCCGGTATATTTCGCCACAGAGGATGAGGGGCACACTGCCGAACACGGTTCCAACCCATTTGCGGCACTTTGTAGCGGGTTCCATCCTGTTGTAGGGTATTGTCCAGCCGAAAGCGAACGACCTTGCCCGGCAACAGCCCCAGCCCGACTGTGTCGCCTTCTTCGCTCCATGCAAACATCATCTGCTCTCCAATGCATACCCCCAATATGGGTTTTGTGCGCGCAAACAGCAACACTGCCTCGTATAAACCCGAAGTGCGCAGGGAACGCATACAGTCAGGCATGGCGCCTTGCCCCGGCAAAACAAGCCGATCCGCCCGCCGCAAGTCGGATTCATCGCCCGAAATACGTATGTCCGCGTGAGGATCTGCAACACACAATGCTTGTGCAACCGAGCGCAAATTACCCATGCCATAGTCAGCAACTACTATTTTTTTCATGTGCGATAACGCCTGGCGCGCACGTTTAGCAGGACAAGGTACCCTTGGTGGACGGGACGATACCCGCCGCACGAGGATCCAGCGCAACAGCCATACGAAGCGCGCGTGCAAACGCCTTGAAGATCGTCTCGCATTGATGATGCGCGTTTTTCCCCCGCAGGTTGTCTATGTGCAGGGAAACCTGGGCATGGTTGGCGAATGCCTGGAAAAATTCTTCCACCAGTTCAAAATCAAAATTGCCGGACTGGAGGCGAGAAAAAGCGGCCTGAAACGACAGGTACGGACGACCCGAGAAATCAATGACAACACGAGACAACGCTTCATCCAGCGGGACATACGCATGACCATAACGGCAAATCCCTTCTTTGCTTCCAACCGCTCTGGCAACGGCCTGTCCAAACGTGATGCCGATATCCTCAACCGTGTGATGGGAATCAATATGCAAGTCGCCTTTTGCCTCGACATGCAGATCAATCAGCCCATGCCGCGCAACCTGGTCGAGCATGTGGTCAAAAAACGGCACGCCTGTCGCCAGCTTCTGCTGGCCCGTCCCATCCAGATTGACGACAACGTGTACGGTTGTCTCTTTCGTATCGCGCGTTACTTCCGCTACTCGTGGCTCTTGCATAACATGAAGCAAAATCAATTAGTCCAGACACGCCTTGAATTGCGCAAGAAACAACCCGCTCTCCTCAGGCGTGGAAACAGTCACACGCAGGCAGTTTTCCAGCAACCCGTGCATTCTACTGACATTTCTCACCAAAATACCACGCTCCAGCAGCTTTTTGAATACCCGATCCGCGTTTTTTACCCGTATCAGCAGAAAATTGGCAAAAGAGGGCATGACCTGCACGTCGGGCATGCCTGCCAACGCTTCCGATAGCGCGGCACGCTCACCGCACAAAGCAGACGCCTGTTGCTCGAATACATCCATATGATCCAGCGCAAATCCGGCCGCCGCTTCTGTCAGTACGTTGACATTATACGGCGGACGCACCTTTTCCCACTCATCCAGCAAGGCATCCTGCGCCGACAGGTACCCAAGACGAATTCCGGCAAGCCCCCATTTGGAAACCGTACGCATCACCGCCAAGTTGGGATAATCCGGCAAGGCATCCATCATGCTCGCCTGTGCAAAAGGCTGGTACGCCTCGTCACAAACGACAATACCGCAGTTCTCCATGGCCGACAAAAGCGCCAGCACATCGCGGCGGTCGAAAAGATTGCCTGTGGGATTGTTGGGGTAAGATAAATACAGTACTGCTGGTTGGTACTGCGCAATTGCCGCCAGCATGGCGGGTATATCCAGAGAAAAATCCGGGCGCAAATCAACGCCAACGAAATGGAGGCCTGCCCATTGCGCGAAGGTAGCATACATTACAAAGGTGGGTACCGGCGCCATCACGGCAACGCGTCGGTCCTGACGGGCGCAAGCGACTGAAATAAGGGATATCAATTCATCTGAGCCATTCCCCAAAATTACGCGATAACCCGGCGCTACCCCCATCTTTTGGCATATCTTATTCTTCAGGTCGGTGTAAGACGGAACGGGATAGCGGTTCAGTGCGACATGGGAAAGCTTTTCCGAAAGCCGTACCTGCATTTCCGACGGAAGTGTGTAGGGATTTTCCATGGCATCCATTTTCAGGAAACCCGAAAATTCGGGGACATGGTATGCCTGCACCGCCCGGACATCGGGACGAATCACTTTGTTGATGAAAGACATTTTTCAGGTTCCCGTTCCTCGTCGGGTGTCAGGATTCTTCCATGCGATAAGCCGCACTGCGCCCATGCGCCTCCAACCCCTCGTTCTCCGCCAGCGCAACCGCGACCTTCCCCAACGCCTGTGCACCTTCCTTGCTGACCTGAATGATGCTGGAGCGTTTCTGAAAGTCGTACACTCCCAACGGCGAAGAAAAACGGGCCGTTCCAGATGTGGGTAAAACGTGGTTGGGTCCGGCGCAGTAATCCCCCAGCGCTTCAGAGGTAAAGCGCCCCAGAAAAATAGCGCCTGCGTGCCTGATCCTGTCTGCCCAGTACGCAGGGTTTTCAGCGGAAATTTCCAGATGCTCGGGCGCAATGCGATTTGCGACCGAACACGCTTCTTCCATATCGCGCACTTTGATGAGAGCGGCACGATTTTCCATTGAGGTGCGGATGATATGTTGGCGCTTCATCCCCGGCAAAAGACGCCAAACCGCCGCCTCCACCCGATCAAGATAGTCTGCGTGCGGACAAACCAGAATAGATTGCGCCAACTCATCGTGCTCTGCTTGCGAAAAAAGGTCCATGGCAACCCATTCGGGATCCGTTGTTCCGTCACACAGCACAAGAATTTCGGAAGGCCCCGCGATCATGTCTATCCCCACCCGACCGAAAACACGCCGCTTGGCTGCCGCCACATACGCGTTACCGGGACCAACAATCTTGTCAACCGCTGGCACTGTTTCCGTTCCGTAGGCTAACGCAGCGACCGCTTGCGCGCCACCAATGGCAAAAATACGGGTAACCCCCGCCAGTCCTGCCGCCGCCAGCACCAGGTCGTTCATCACACCGCCCGGCGCGGGAACGACCATGACAATCTGGGAAACACCGGCAACCTGCGCGGGAAAGGCATTCATTAAAACGGAAGAAGGATAGGCTGCCTTGCCGCCCGGCACGTAAATACCAACCCGATCCAGTGGTGTTATTTTTTGTCCCAGCAAGGAACCGTACTCATCTGCGTAGGTGTAGCCCGTGCCACTCGCTACGTCGCGCTGGTGCGTATGATACGAGCGAATGCGATCTGCGGCGATCTGGATGGCCTGACGGCTCTCCCGTGTCAACCGGTTCAGGGCTTGCCCACACGATGCGATACTGACCTCCAACTCGGACAGCCTGCTCGCGGATACCTGATCAAAGCGCCGGGTATATTCCAGCACCGCAGCATCTCCTCTCGCCCGAACATCTGCGATAATGCTCGCCACAGCACTATCCACGGCATCGTCTTCCCCGGCGGCAATCGCCAGCCTCTCGTCAAGGCGTTGCTCGAAGTCGGGTTGACCCGCACTTAATCTGAAAAGTGAAGGTGTCACAATGCCTCGTCCTGGCAATTGTGCGCGGAAGAAGCGTCCTTGAATGCATGCAAAACCGGCTGCAGTTGCCGGTGTTTCAGCTTCATGGATGCCTGATTCACAATCAAACGTGATGTGATGTCCTGTATCTGCTCCACCTCGACCAAACCATTCGCTCTCAGTGTGTTCCCCGTATCCACAAGATCAACAATCACATCTGCCAGTCCGACCAGCGGCGCCAGTTCCATGGATCCATACAGCTTGATCATGTCCACATGAACCCCCTTTTTCGCAAAATGCTCCCGCGCCACCTGAACATACTTGCTGGCAACACGCAATCTTGCGCCCTGACGGATGGCATTGGCATAGTCAAAATCCTTTCGCACCGCGACAGACAGACGGCATTTCGCGATGTGAAGATCAATGGGTTGATAAAGTCCTGTATTGCCATGCTCTTGCAACACATCCTTTCCCGCCACACCAAAATCGGCGGCGCCATACTGAACGTAGGTCGGCACATCCGATGCGCGGACAATAATGATGCGCAAATCAGGGCGATTGGTCGCCAATATCAACTTGCGGGAAACCTCTGGATCTTCCGCCACCTGTATTCCCGCCTCGCGCAAAAGCGGCAATGTCTGGTCGAATATCCGCCCTTTCGAGAGTGCGAGAACCAAGCCCTGCGACATCTCTTTACCCTGACTCATCCGCTGACCCTTCGTATTTTGGCGCCCACCGCAGACAATTTTTCGTCCATGCGATCATACCCCCGATCAAGATGGTAGATCCGGTTGACCTGCGTTTCTCCTTGTGCCGCGAGACCGGCAATTACCAACGAGGCGGACGCTCTCAAATCTGTTGCCATCACGGGGGCGCCCACCAGTTTTTCCACCCCTTTGACAAACGCCGTATTTCCTTCCGTTTTTATCTTTGCGCCAAGGCGATTCAGTTCCTGCACATGCATGAAGCGATTTTCAAAAATAGTCTCCACAGCATGACTGGCTTCGCAGGCAATACTGTTGACCGCCATAAATTGTGCCTGCATATCCGTCGGAAAGCCCGGGTATTCTGTGGTGCGAAAACTGACGCCCTTGGGGCGCGCGTCCATCCGAACCCGTATCCAGTCTTCACCGCACTGTATGTCCGCGCCAGCCTGACGAATTTTGTCGAGCACCGCATCCAATAGGCCGCTTTTCGTATGAACCAGCGTCACATCCCCTCCTGTTGCCGCAACGGCACACAGGAACGTTCCTGTTTCGATGCGATCCGCGATCACTTCATGCTGCGCACCGTGAAGCGCTTCAACACCATGGATCACCATCCGCTCTGTCCCAATCCCCTCAATTCTTGCCCCCATTTTGACCAGCAGTCGGGCAAGATCCAGCACTTCCGGCTCGCGTGCGGCGTTTTCCAGCACGGTTTCTCCTTCCGCAGGCGTGGCCGCCATCAGCAGATTTTCCGTCCCCGTCACGGTAATCATGTCCGTCACAATACG
>JAISAG010000129.1 GCA_031266815.1 Burkholderiaceae bacterium
ATGCCACGGGCGGCATGAGGCTTTCCAGCGCGGTGAGGGCTGTTGTGGGAAACGCGGAATGCGGGCGCATCACGGCGTTACTGCGGTACTCGTTCCCTCACCTACCAGTGAGAGATTAAATTGGAGCCACTCGGGCAAGCACCAGAAATCCAGTCGCACGTGTTCAGTGCAGAGTTCCTCAAGTCACTGAAGAACCTCAACCATGCCGTACGCGGTTTGCGTGAAATGGGTTACGTCGTGACAGAAGTAGATACATCGGACATGTCCGCGCCAAAGGTGCGAATCGTTTCCCGGAAAAAGCAATCGGTTCTCCCTCTGCTGGATGCAACGAATGACCCCGCTGGTTGGCAGGCATCTGCACAGTACAGGGGTGTCACGCTTGTCTGGGAGGAACCCTCATAAAACGCAAGTTGATGGAAGACGGAGAAAACCAAACGGTTTGCGCGTTCCTGCTGTGGGCCCGGTGAAAAACCCGGTTCGTTCATCAAAAACATGAGTGGGCACATGCGCCGCGGTGGCTGGAACGGGTTCTGGCAGGCGAGGCAAAGGCCGCCACAGGAAACGCGAGGGGTTGCCGCGAGAAACGGCGAATGCGGGATGCAGCACAAGGCGGCAACACAGGAAATGGCGAGGCAGGATGAAGCGCAAGGCCGTGTGGAAAGGCGCGATCAAGGCATACCTTGACGGGTAGACGCGGGAGCGCATGACACACAACACCGCGATTCGCCTGCCATCGCCGTTTCCATCCCGTTTCTCATGTGATACCGCGCTGTCTTTCCAGGCAAAACTGCTGGACAAAATCGCTCCAGTTCTCGTTTTCGATGGCGGCGCGGATTTCGCGCATCAGTTCCAAGTAGTAATGCAGATTGTGGAGGGTGGCAAGGCGGGCTCCCAGCATTTCCCCCACCCGATCCAGGTGGTGAAGGTAAGCTCTGGAAAAATGGCGACAGGTGTAGCACTGGCAGGTGTTATCCAGCGGCGCGTCGTCTTGCCTGAAGCGGGCGTTGCGTATCCTGATATTTCCCCAGCGGGTGAACAGCCAGCCGTTTCTGGCGTTGCGGGTCGGCATGACGCAGTCGAAGAGGTCTATGCCGTTATCAACGCCGACAACCAGGTCTTCCGGTGTGCCAACTCCCATGAGATAACGAGGCTTGTCCGCTGGCAAGCGGGGAGCGATGTGGGAGAGGATACGCAGCATCTCTTCCTTGGGCTCTCCCACGGAGAGACCGCCAATGGCCATGCCGTCGAGGGCGATTTCGCTCAGGCGCGCAAGCGATTCTTCCCGCAAATCGGAAAACATGCCGCCCTGCACGATGCCAAAAAGCGCGTTATCGTTGGAAAGCTGATCAAAAGCCTGTTTTGAGCGGACAGCCCAGCGGCAAGACAGCCGCATGGATTGGGCAACTTCGTCATGGGTGGCGCAACGGTCTCCGATTCGGTAGGGAGTGCACTCGTCAAATTGCATGACAACATCGGCTTGCAATGTGTGTTGAATTTGCATGGATACTTCAGGTGACAAAAAGAGTTTGTCCCCGTTGACGGGCGAAGCGAAGTGAACGCCTTCTTCCGTGATTTTTCGCAGCTTGCCCAGTGAATAAACCTGAAAACCGCCCGAATCGGTCAGGATGGGATGCGTCCAGCCCATAAAGCGGTGGAGCCCTCCAAATTGGCGGATGACTTCCATGCCCGGTCGCAGCCACAGGTGGAAAGCGTTGCCGAGAATGATTTGCGCCCGGAGGGACTCCAACTCCGCAGAGGAGACCGCCTTGACAGAGCCATATGTGCCCACGGGCATGAAAACAGGGGTTTCCACGGTGCCGTGCCGTAAAGCCAGGCGCCCCCTTCTGGCTTGTCCGCTGGTTTGCAGGAGGGTAAATGCGGGCATGTTTCGTTATCCGGACAGTCAGTCAGTCCCTAATTTGTAATGTTCCAATAGGTTGTTCACCCTTCGAATCTTCATTAAGCGGGAATTTCTGGCAGAAAGCAAATATTTTTGAGAGAGCCCCAGAACATCGCATTAATATAAGTTTTTTTGAAAAATCTTATATTTTTATTATAATATAGGCGTGAATCGGATACGATATTCGCCAAAGGCAGTGAAGCAACTGACCAAGCTCCAAAATCACGAAGCGATCAAGATTCGTGACGCGTGTAACTCGCTGTCTGATATGCCGAATTGCCGCAATGTAAAGGCGCTGACAGGCCACCAGCACGGCTATCGCCTCCGCGTTGGAAGTTACCGGGTGTTTTTTAACTTCGATGGGGAAGTTCGAATAGTCTCAATTGAGGAGGTGAAAAAACGCGATGAACAGACATACCGATAGCATAACCATCATTCGTGATGCAAGTGGAAAGCCCGCTTTTGTCGTATTGCCTTTCTCCGAATATCAGGCAATGAAACTCGGTAAGCCATCAGCATTCGATGACTACATCCCTTCCCAAGTGGTTGACTTTGTTTTGGATAACCAAGTTTCTGCCGCCAGAGGTTGGCGGGAATATTTAGGGTTTACCCAGTCAGAAATCGCACAACGGATAGGTATCACACAAAGCGCATACGCCCAACTGGAGGCAAAGAAGGTGCTTCGAAAAAAAACGCGTGAAAAAACGGCAAAGGCGTTCGGGATACTGCCGGAACAGCTTGATTTTTGATTGTCCCCATCCGTAGCCACGCAGTGGGGATGGGGGTTAACCTGTCCACTCTCGCATCGCGATGTTCAGGGACTCGCTGACAAGGCGAGTGGTAATGCCTGACGCGCAACACCTATTCTGACAGAAGGGGCGGATTCGCACAGTTCAGAAGCATGGCGTCGCCGTAGCTGAAAAAGCGATAGCGCTGCGTGATGGCGTGTGCGTATGCTTCGCGTATTCGCTCGTAACCCGCAAAAGCGGAAACCAGCATGAGCAGGGAAGACTTGGGCAAGTGGAAGTTGGTCAGCAGACGGTTGGCTGTCCGAAAAGAGTAACCCGGCGTGATGAAAAGGCGGGTATTCCCTTCGCCAGCGTGCAGAACGCCGGATTGGGCGGATGATTCCAGCGCGCGCAGGGTCGTTGTTCCGACCGCCACGATGTTTCGCCGGTTCTCTTTTGCGTGCCCGATGGCGGTGACGGTAGATTCCGGCAGGCAGTACCATTCTTCGTGCATCCGGTGTGCGGACAAGTTTTCTGTTCTGACAGGCTGAAAGGTGCCCGATCCGACATGCAGGGTCAGGTAGGCAAATTGCACGCCTTTTTGCCGCAACCCGTCCAGCAGGGGAGGCGAAAAATGCAGGCCGGCGGTAGGGGAGGCGATTGCGCCCGATACATCCGCATAAACGGTTTGGTAGCGGGTATCGTCCATCTTTTCTGCTTGCCGGGTGATGTAGGGGGGGAGCGGGAGATGACCGCAGTGTTCCAGTATGCGCAAAACTGTGTCCGGGAATAGCAGGGAATAGTATTCTCCCTGTCTGGACTGGATGTGCAGTTCGTAGCCGTTGACCCGGATGCAGGATGCGTCGCGGGGCGGTCTGGATGCCCTGATTCGGGCGAGGGCCGTTTTGTCTCCCGTGATACGCTCAATGAGTATTTCGACCCGCCCGCCGGTTTGTTTTGTGCCGAACAGGCGCGCTCTCATGACCCGGGTGTTGTTAAAAACCAGCAGGTCACCAGCGGACAAGGTGTCGCCCAGTTCGGTCACGGTGCGGTCAAGCAGTTTTTTTTCGGTCACTTCCAGCAGGCGGGATTGATGGCGTTCTGGAAGCGGGATTTGCGCAATCAGCGTATCAGGCAGGGAAAAGTCAAAATCAGACAGGGTGTACATGGGAAAACCGTCAGATGAGCCGCTCCTGTGCGGTCGTTTCTTCCGGTTCGCAAACGCGTCCGTACAGCTGCGTCATCTCGGAGAGCAAGGGGGCATGCCAGTTTTCCACCTGATCCCAGGAAAAACGCCACTCCCACGAACCTGTCGCGGTGCCGGGCAGATTCATGCGGTGTGCCTCATCCAGCCCCAATACATCCTGCATGGGAACGATAGCGGTACGAGCGACGGAAGCGAACGCGGCACGGATCATGTCCCAGTGTATCCAGTCACCGCTTACGCTCAGGTAGCGGCGGACATAGTCGCGCTCATATTCTGCTAAGGCATTCCACCAGCCGCGGGTGGTATTGTTGTCATGCGTGCCGGGATAGACAACGGAGTCCGATTCGTGGTGGTAGGGCAGATGCGGGTTGCGGGGATCCCGATTGAAGGCAAACTGCAGGACGCGCATACCGGGCAAACGAAAACGCTTTCTTAACGCGATAACTTCATCGGTGAGTATGCCCAGGTCCTCCGCAATCAGGTTCAGTGACCCCAGCGCGTTTTCCAGCGCCAGAAACAGGTTTGCCCCGGGCCCCTGGTCCCAGCGTCCGTCAATCGCTGTTTTCGCCGCGGCGGGAATTTTCCAGTACGATTCAAAACCCCTAAAGTGGTCAATGCGGACAAAGTCGCACAGGCGCAGTGCGTGCCCGATGCGCTCAATCCACCAACGGTAGTGGTCTTTTGCCATTTTTCGCCAGTTGTAGAGAGGATTTCCCCAGAGTTGCCCTGTTTCGCTGAACTGGTCTGGCGGCGCGCCCGCGACGAAAAGCGGGCGATTTTTCGTGTCCAGTTCGAACAGCGCACGCCTCGACCAGACGTCCGCGCTGTTGAGTGAAACGAATATGGGGACATCGCCGATAATGGAAACCCCGTTGTCGTTGGCATAGCGGTGGAGTTTGTTCCACTGCTCTTCAAAGCACCACTGGCAGAATTGCCAGAAGCGGATTTCCGTTGCGTGGCTCGTTGCGGCGTGACGCAGGGATTGCGGGTCGCGATTGACCAGCCCGGATGGCCATTTCTGCCACCCTTTGCTGGCGTGGAGGGAATCCAGTGTCTGAAACAGGGCGTAGTCGTCCAGCCACGCGGATTCCTTTTGGCAGAATGCCTCAAAACGGTCTCGCTTCTTTACGCGGGAAAAGAAACGGTCCGATGCCATGCGAAGCCGGGAGAGCCGAAAGCGCTCGACCGCGGGATAGTCAATACGGTGTGTGCTGAAGTGATAGGGAGGGGTAATTTCGTCCAGGGTCAGCAAATTCGCTTCTGCCAGTTGGTTCAGGTCAATCAGGAAGATGTTGCCGCCAAAGGCGCTTGGACTCATGTACGGGGAATTGCCCGCACCAATGTCTCCAAGGGGAAGCACTTGCCACAGGCTTTGCTGCCCTGCCTTGAGCCAATCAACGAAGTGGTGGGCGGCGCTCCCCATGTCGCCGGAGCCGTGCGGGCCGGGCAGGGAGGTAATGTGCAGCAGTATGCCGCTTCGTCGTAATGGTTTGTGGGTGGCAAGGGAAGTCATCAGTTCTTTGGGTCGGACACACCAGTGCCATTCTAATACACTTCCTTGCGGCGCGCCGGAACAGGCGGGAGGGTGTTTCCTGCACAAGGTTTGCTACACTGTTCCCGAATACAGTCTGCCATTCGATGAAATACAGCCATGTCGTCCAGGAACACATCCACCCGTGACCGCCTGTTGGAAAAACTCGGTTTGCGTTCAGAGCGGGACATGATATTGCATTTGCCGCTGCGTTATGACGACGAAACAACGCTGGTTCCTCTTCGCGAAGCCGTTGCGCAAGAGGGGGGCGTTGTCCAGACGGAGGGGGTGATTACGCTTTGCGAAGTGCGGTATCGCCCGAAGCGGCAGTTGGTTGTTTGCGTGGCGGATGACAGCCAGAGTGAATTGTTTCTGCGTTTTCTCCATTTTTACCCCAGCCAGATGAAGCGTCTTGAGGTGGGCGAGCGTGTTCGGGTGCGGGGAGAGTTGCGCCGCGGATTTTACGGCACGGAAATGGTGCATCCCGCCTGGCAGGTGCTGGACAGGGAGGTGCCCCTTCCTGCCGCATTGACGCCGGTTTATCCCGCCACAGACGGTATTTCGCAGGCCCGTTTGCGAAAAACGATTGCGGCGGCGCTGGAGCGGGCGGACTGGACGGATACGCTTCCCGATACCCTGTTACGGCAGATGGCGCTCCCTTCGTTTCGGGATGCCGTGACACTGCTGCACCATCCGCCTGCCGGCATCAGCGAGACCGCTTTGTGTGAACGGACGCACCCGGCGTGGCGGCGCGTCAAGTTTGACGAGTTGATGGCGCAGCAGCTTTCCATGCGGCGGGCGCATCTGTTTCGCCGCATGGAGCGGGCACACGCGCTGACGCAGGCGGGAGAGGTCAGTCGCGGGCTGCGTGCCGTGCTTCCCTTTACGCTGACAGACGAACAGGAAAGGGTGATTGCGGAGATCAGTCTGGACATGGCGAAGTCTTTCCCCATGCAGCGGTTGTTGCAGGGGGATGTGGGGAGCGGCAAGACGGTGGTGGCGGCGCTATCGGGAGCACAGTCCATTGACAGCGGCTTCCAGGTTGCCATGATGGCGCCTACCGAGATTTTGGCGGAACAGCATTTTCAGCGGATTGCGCAGTGGATGGCGCCACTGGGCGTTGGCGTGGCATGGTTGACGGGAAGCATGAAAAAGCGGGAGCGGGCGCGTTCGCTGACCGACATCGAATCAGGGGCTGCCAGGCTGGTTATTGGCACGCACGCGCTGATACAGGGCAGCGTGCGATTTGACAGGCTGGGTCTGGTTATTGTGGATGAGCAGCATCGCTTCGGTGTGGGGCAAAGGTTGCTTTTGCAGGACAAGGGGGAGTCGGCAGACCGGATGGCGCCGCACCAGTTGATGATGAGCGCGACGCCTATTCCGCGCACGCTTGCCATGACGTATTACGCCGATCTGGACGTTTCCGTTATCCGGGGAATGCCGCCCGGGCGCAAGCCGGTTATTACCCGCATCGTTTCCAGTATCCGGCGCGATGAAGTTATCCGGCGGATTCACGCCGAGGTGTCGCTGGGGCGTCAGGCATACTGGGTTTGTCCGCTGATTACCGAATCGGATGCCTTGCAGTTGCAGACAGCGGTAGATACGCATGCCTTCCTGAGCAGCACTCTGCCGGATTTGCGCGTGGGGCTGGTTCACGGGCGGATGGGTCAGGCAGAAAAGCAGAGCGTGATGGAAGCGTTTTCCCTGGGGAGTATCCATGTTCTGGTCGCGACGACCGTGATTGAGGTCGGGGTGGATATCCCGAACGCGTCTCTGATGGTGGTAGAGCACGCCGAACGATTCGGTCTGTCGCAGTTGCATCAGTTGCGGGGACGTATCGGGCGGGGGATGGCGGAGAGTGTCTGCATCCTGATGTACCAACAACCCTTGTCGTACGCGGCAAGGCAGCGTCTGCTGACCATGCGTGAATCGACGGATGGCTTTGTCATTGCGCGGCGGGATTTGGAAATACGGGGGCCAGGGGAATTGCTGGGCGCCCGTCAGTCCGGTTTGATGATGCTGCGTTTTGCCGATTTGAACGCGGACGTGGAACTGGTGGAAGCATCATACGAATGGGCGCAGAAAGTGCTGGACGACCCCTCGCCGGAAACGCGTTCACAAGTGGATGCGCACATTCATCGCTGGCTGGGCAATACGGAACATTTCATGAAAGCGTGAATGAAATGGGTGCGTTGAAAAATCGTTTTTTCTTGTATCTGGCACTGACCCGTGTGGACAAGCCGGAGTGCTGGCTTCTTTTGATGTGGCCTACCTGGTGGGGATTGTGGATGGCATCGGCTGGTGCGCCCCCGCTTTTTCTTTTCTTTGTTTTCACGGCGGGAAGCCTACTGATGCATTCTGCCGGATGCGCCATCAACGATTTTGCTGATCGGGACATTGATTGCCATGTCGAGCGGACAAAGGGGCGTCCCTTGGCGAGCAGGCAGTTGCATCCGTGGGAGGCAATCGGTGTGGCGCTGGTGCTGCTCTTGCTGGCGTTGATACTGGTTTTGTCACTCAATTGGCTGACCGTCTGGCTGGCGGGGGCGGCCTTGTTGGTAGCGGTGACATATCCCTGGTTCAAGCGTTTCTTTTTCCTCCCGCAGGCCTGGCTGGGTATCGCTTTCGGGTTCGGCATTCCGATGGCGTTTTCCGCGACACAGGGCAAGATTCCGGCAACGGCGTGGTGCCTGATGGTTTGCAACTTCTTTTGGACGATAGCGTACGATACGGAATATGCTATGGTTGACCGCAATGACGATTTGAAGATCGGCATAAAGACGGCCGCAATCAGCTTTGGGCGGTACGATGTTTTTGCCATCATGACGTGCTATGCGGCGATGCTGTCCGTTTTTGCGGTGACCGGCTGGTACGCCGGGTTGGGCAGGTGGTTTTTCTTTGCCTGCGGCCTTGCCGCCAGCGGTGTTGTCTTTCAGTATTTTTTGATACGTTCCCGTGACCGTATGCGGTGTTTGTCCGCTTTTCGCTGGAATAACGGGATCGGTTTTATTTTGTTTTTGGGAATACTGCTGGACTATGCCCTGATTTAGGTTTTATCATTACGGGGAAGTCCTGTTTTCCATACGCGGCGTGTATCGAGTGTTTCTTGCGTCGGGTGTGGGTTTGACAAAGAGATAAAGGAGGAAAAAATGGATGCGATCGAAGGTGCAAATGAATCAGGCAGCAAGTTGATGAGCAGTCTGAAGAATATTATTCAGGATGCGGAGAAGATGCTGGAAAACAGTGCGACACAGGGCAGCGAGAGCTTTCAGAAAGCGAAGGCCAAGCTGGAGTCCACGCTGATGGATGCCAAGTTTGCCCTGCGTGAACTGGAGGAGGTGCTGGCGCGCAAGGCAAAAGACGCGGCAGTATGCGCGGTGGAATACGCCAAGACACATCCCTGGCACGCTGCGGGGGCGGTTGCCGCCGTGGGGGTTCTGGTTGGACTGTTGCTTGCCCGCCGCCGATAAGCACCGCATTTTCTGACAGGTATGCTGAAAAATATCGTGCGGTTGGCATGCACGTTGCTTGCCATTTGCCAGACGCGCCTGGAACTCTTCTCGGTCGAGTTAAGAGAAGAGTCCCTGCGTCTGCTTCGCTACATGATGTTGGCATTGCTGTCCGTTTTCTGTCTCGTTATCACCCTGTTGCTCGCGATACTGTTCGTGGTGGTTCTTTTTTGGGATAGCTATCGCATGGAAGCGATTGGGGCGCTGGCTGTGCTTTTCGGAAGCGGGTCGTGCCTGTTGTTGCTCGCTATTCGCAGCCATTTCCGCAGGAACCCGCGTATTTTTGTGTACACCCGGGCCGAACTCCAGAAAGATATCCGCCGTATGCAGGAGAAGAAACCATGACGGATAAGGGCAGGACATTGTCACAACGGCGGGAGGAACTGATGGTTAAGGTTGCCCTGCAGAGGGAGCAGTTTGTCTCGCAAATATCTGGTCTTGCGCCCTCTTCCCGTCTGCTGACGAGGGCGAAGGATGCGTCCGCGCCCTCGTCCGTGTCGTCCGTGGCAGGAAAGACCTTGCTGTCCGGTGTTTTGCTGGCGCTGGGTTTTTTGTTCGCCCGCAGAAAGCGGCTGGTCTCTATCGTCGCCGCTTCTTCAATTGTGTTGCAGGGGTGGCGTTACGCGTCCCTGTACATTTTCCCCCTCGTCAGAGGCTGGCGGCAGCGTCGGACGAAGTAGGTGCGCCTGGCAAGCGCTTACGCCTCTTGCCCGAACGCAATACCCAGTTCCACACTGCGATCCGATGCGGCTTTGACCGCTTTGGCGACGAGCGCCTTGAGTTTTCCGGTTTCCATCGTCGTCAGTGCGGCAAAGGTGGTGCCGCCGGGCGAAGTGACCTGCTCGCGCAGAACGGAAGCGGGTTCACCCGACTGGTCTGCCAGCAGGGCGGCGCCGCGAAATGTTGCCAGCGCCATGTCCGCCGCCTGCTTTTCATCCAGCCCCAGCGCCATTCCCGCTTCTTGCAAGGCTTCGATGAAATAGAAGACATAGGCGGGACCGCTGCCGGATACGGCAGTAACGGAATTTAAGTCACTTTCTTTTTCCACCCAGAAGGTTTGGCCGACTGATCGCATGATTTCGTCGGCAATCCGGCGCTGTGCGTCTTCTGTTCCGTCCATGGCAAACATTCCTGTCACGCCTTGTCCGACCAGGGCGGGAGTATTGGGCATGGTACGGACAATCGCTGTATGACCGTTTAACCAGCGCGACAAGTCTGTCGTGGCGATACCGGCGACCACGGAAAGAATCAGTTGGCTTCCGATACAGGGAAGCAAATCGGGTATGGCGGTGCGGGCGTGCTGCGGCTTGACAGCGAGTACACACACATCGCAATTTGCCAACTGCGCATCTGCATGCGTTGCAGTGCTGACGCCCCATTGCCGGGACAGCGCGCGGCCCTTGTCCGCGTTGATATCCACAACATGGATTCGTGACGGTTCAATCAGCGTGCCCGCCAGCCGTCCGATCAGGGCAGATGCCATGTTTCCCCCGCCGATAAAGCCGATGTTATGTGTCGTCATGGTTTCTTGCTCCGAAAATAGCGGTTCCAATGCGGACGATGGTTGCTCCCTCCCTGATTGCGGGAACCATGTCCGCGCTCATTCCCATGGAAAGGGTGTCCAGCCTGAAGCCCTTTTCCCGCAAGAGTGTATAGCATTGCTTCAGTTGTTGAAATGGTGCGCGCTGCTTTTCTTCATCGTCCTCCGGTGCGGGTATTGCCATGAGTCCGCGCAGGCGAAGGCGAGGCAGGGCGGATACGGCGTTGGCAAGGGCAAGTACCCCTTCTGGCGCCACCCCGTTTTTAGTGCCCTGATGGCTGATGTTGACTTGCAGACAAACGTTCAGGGGCGGGAGATGGGCTGGTCGCTGCTCGGAAAGCCGCCGGGCAATTTTTTCCCTGTCAACGGTGTGTACCCAGTCAAAGTGGGCGGCGATGGCGCGCGTCTTGTTGCTCTGTATCGGGCCGATAAAGTGCCATTCCAGCGGAATGTCCGGCGCAAGCCGACAGACCTCTTCCTTTTTCTGGACGGCTTCCTGTTCGTAATTTTCACCGAACGCGCGCTGTCCCGCGCGCGCCGCTTCAACAATGTCTTCTGCCGACCATGTTTTGGAAACAGCGAGCAGGGCAACATCGGCAGGTTCCCGCCGGGCCTGATGGGCAGCCAGCGCAATACTGCGTAAAACTGCTTGCAAGTTGCCGCTTATTCTGGACATAATCGGTGTGTTCTCGGGTGCGGGTTTGACCGCATAAGCGGATTATAAGCAACAAAACGTAACAAGGCGTCTTTCTTTACCGGTGACAGTCCAGTCGGATGGGCGGTAAGGGCAGGCCGTTTCTGGAGCAAGGCATGGGATGGATATGGATAGCACTTGTGGTGGTGGTCATTGCCATTATCATCGCCAAGATCAAACGTTCCGCGCGTCTGGTGATTTATCGGCTGCAGGAAGAGGAAGACGCGACGAAGTCGGCAGAGGAACAGCGTACGGCCCAGGCTACCGACTTTCATCAGGAACTCAGGCAGGCTGCCGATATTTTCAGCAGACGCGTCAAGGGAATGCGAAGCAGCAATGTGGAGCAGATGGTGTCATGCGAAAAGTGCGGGGTGTACGTTCCGGCATCGGAGGCGATTGTCCGCCGCGGAAAAGTGTATTGCTGCGAGGAACACAGCGCTTGATATGCCGCATTCTTCTCCCGGCTGGGTGATCGACGCGCAGGGGGTTTGTCCCCTGGCGGAACAAATGCCGTCTCCCAATCAGGACGCTCGTCCCCCGCATACACTCGTTGACCTGATTGTGATACACAACATCAGTTTGCCGCCGGGGCAATTTGGAGGAGAGTACGTTGCCGATCTGTTCCTGAATCGTCTGGATTATCAGGCGCACCCCTATTTTGCCGCACTGCGTACGCTTAGGGTTTCCGCCCATTTTTTCCTGTCCAGGCAAGGGCGGCTTTTCCAGTTTGTCGCGACAGAAAACAGGGCGTGGCACGCAGGGGTTTCCGATTTTATGGGCAGGGCGGCCTGCAACGATTTTTCCGTGGGAATTGAGTTGGAAGGAACGGATGACACGGCTTTTACACCAGCGCAGTATGATGGCCTGGCCCTGTTGACCGTTGCCCTGTGCCGCCGCTATCGGATAGCGGGCATTACCGGTCACCAGCAGATTGCGCCCGCACGCAAGACGGATCCCGGCGCCCGCTTCGATTGGGTGCGTTACGAACGACAGTACAGGCAGCAGATGGATATGCCAAAGCCGGATACGCCAAAGCCGTTTCCCGTTTTTTATTCCGGGACGTTGCCGCGTGCGGGTGCCTGACGGCGTTTGCGTTATTGCCTGATCAGCGTACCAAAAGGCTGGTCCGTCAGTACTTCCAGCAGGAGCGAGTGGGCAATCCGTCCGTCAATGACGTGGACCGCGTTGACGCCGGATTTCGCGGCTGCCAGTGCGGCCGCAATTTTGGGCATCATTCCGCCGGAAATGGTGCCATCGGCAAACAGTTGCTCTATTTTCTGGGCGGTCAGCTCGGGCAGCAAGTTGCTCTCCCTGTCCAGCACCCCGCGGATGTTGGTCATGATAATCAGCTTTTCTGCTTTCAGAATGCGCGCGATTTCTCCGGCAACCAGGTCCGCGTTGATGTTATAGACACTGCCATCGTCATCAAAACCAATGGGTGAGATAACCGGGATGAATGCATCGTCCTGCAATGCCTTGACCACGGCCGGGTTGATTTGCGTGATCTCTCCGACAAACCCCAGGTCAACGTATTCGCCGGGATGGTCCTTATCCGGCATCTGCATCTTTTTCGCGTGGATCAATCCGCCATCCTTGCCTGTTAGCCCGACCGCCTGCCCGCCGTACTGATTGATCAGCATCACGATGTCCTGCTGTACTTCGCCACCCAGCACCCACTCGACCACTTCCATTGTTTCCGCATCTGTAATGCGCATGCCCTGCACAAAGGAGCCGCTCTTCCCTATTTTTTTCAGGGCATTGTCAATTTGGGGGCCCCCTCCGTGGACAACGACGGGGTTCATGCCAACCAGTTTCAGTAAAACAATATCGCGGGCAAACCCATGTTTGAGCGTGTCATCCGTCATGGCATTGCCGCCGTATTTGACGACAATGGTCTTGCCATGAAACCGGCGGATATAGGGCAATGCCTCGGCAAGGATTTCCGCCTTGGTGTGATGTGTCATGTCAGCCATTTTTATTCTCCGTTATCTGGCGCCACGGATATTTTACTGCGGGTCCGTATCGGTGTCCGCACCCTGAACAGGTTCCCGGATGGGTTCCACCACGGAAGCGGGAGGACCGAAAATGTCCACATACATGCAATAAAAGGTGCAATATACCCAGACAACATCCAGCATCAAAATGGAAATGGCAAATATCTGGCTGACAATCCGTCCCAGCAGGATATCCAGGAGCGTGCTGACCAGCATGGGAATCAACAACCCGAAAAGCAGGCACCCGACGATATAGACGATGAAGGACTTCCATATCCGCAGCAGGGTGAAAAAATTGTAAAAAAGCGCCTGTCCGAGCGGCATGCTCTTCCATGCCGTCAACGGGGCAACAAACCAGAGTGCGATGGTGGTCAGGATATTGATGACGGAGAAAACGAGAAAGGCTCTCACCAGAAGCGGCATGGTTGCCGGAGTGATCTCTTGCTGCATCCCTATCGCGGTGCGCATGAATATGCCTCCATCCATAAGGCTGGAAGCATAGACAGCGATACCGCTGCTGATTAGGTGCAGGCATCCGAGCGCCAGCAATCTGCCTGTCACCGGGCGGGAGAATAGGGAAAAGAGCCGCATCGGGCGGATTGGTCGATGATTTTCGCTGACTTCGTGGATGGTCTGAAGGAAGAAAACGGCGAAGCAAGGCAGCAAGAGAGGCGGCAGGACGGAACCCAGGAAGGGCAAACGCCCTACCACGAAGAGCAGCATCAGATACGCAAAAAACAGGTTGCTGAACAAAAACGGACGCCTGCGGAAAAGCTGAAATCCTTCCCGTATCCAGCGCAGACCCGAAGCAGCGTCAGTGGGTTTCATATTCTTTTGCTCCCGGCACGACCAGAGGCGGCGCCGTTTCGTTTCTTCTCAAGCGCAGTATGCGCTCAAAGTGGGTCGGATCGTGCGGAATCAGCATTTCTGCGGCTCTTGGCAGGTACAGGTCATGCAGCCGGGAAAGCCAGAACCGTAGCGCCGCAGCGCGCAGCATCCCTTGCCAGAGGTGCGCTTCTTCCGGCGTGCAGGGACGTATTGCCTGGTACGCACCCACGAATGCACGAAAACGCACCGGATCCCATTCGCCAGTATCCAAATGAATACACCAGTCATTGACAGCGACTGCCAGGTCAAACAACCATGTATCGTTACCCGCGAAGTAGAAATCAAAAAAACCGGACAAGGTTTCCCCGTGAAACATCACGTTATTGCGAAACAGGTCCGCATGAATAGGACCGGAAAGCAATCGTCCGTATTCGGCGGAGCGGGCCTGTGCCTGCTGAAAGGCTATTTCGTCTTCCAGCATGGCGGCATTCTCCCCGGACAGCCAGGGCAGAACTTGCGGAACCGCTTCCAGCCACCAGTGCAGCCCCCTTGCGTTGGGTTGGTACGCCGGGTAATCCTGTCCGGCCAGATGCATTCTTGCCATCATGTCCCCTACGGCAACGCAGTGTGAAGGAGAAGGGTTTTCCTGCCACGCGCCTTGCAGGCAGGTCACCAGGCTGGCAGGTTTTCCGCACAGTGTCCGGATGAATTGCCCTTCCCTGTCCGCAATGGGGCTTGCTACCCGGACGCCGCGCAAGGCAAGGTGGTGCATCAGGTTAAGGTAATAGGGAAGCTGGTCGGCGGACAACCTTTCAAACAGGGTCAGTATGTAGGTGTCCCGTCCGGTTGTGACAAAAAAATTGCTGTTCTCAATGCCGGAAGAAATACCCTGAATGTCGAGTGGTTCATCAATCGGGAAATGCGCCAGCCACGGTTTCAGTTCCTGTAGGCTGACGGGCGTGAAAACAGCCATACAGTAGGTGTTGACGGGCTCAGTTCGCGGTGGAAGAAGGAGATGGCGGAGCGGGAGCGGCCTTGCCATCTGCGTCATCGTCCGGTTCGGGCGAAGGTTTGTTGCTGACCACATCGAACTCGTGTACGCGCCACAACGAGGGACGCACGACCGACGAGGCCGTATCTCCCTGTATGCCGCTCCCAAGCTGTCTGTTGGGGTAAAGGTAGTAGGTGCTTCCCCCGGTCTGTACCTTGACTTCCCGGACTGTTCCGTCTTCACGGCGCTCGGTGATCTCTTCGCTCACATCCGGCTTGCGGATGGTGATGGTAGGCTGATCCACTTCGTCGAGCAACTCAAGGTGTTCCGGCTTTTCTTCCTGGGCGAAAGAGAGGGACACCAGCATCATGGACGAGAAAAACAAAGCCAGCCTGAATCCCGCGAGTGTTCTCATGGTCGTTGCCCTCATTCTGTCAAATCAACAATGGTTCTATTGTAGCAAAGAGATTCTCCGTAAAGATACCGGTTTTTTACAGATACATTCGCTTCTGCTTTTCTTCATCCGTCGGCGCGTTTCGGTGGTCCGCGCAAAACGACAGGATTGTCTCGACAATCCTGTCTGTTTCATCAATCACCGTTATCAGGGCGACATCCGATTCCGACAGGGTTCCGTGCGGCACCAGCACTTCCTGCAACCACGCGAGCAGTCCGCTCCAGAACGCTGAACCCACAAGGATAACCGGTATTTTGCGTGACTTCTGTGTTTGAATCAGCGTCAGTGTCTCACACAACTCGTCCAGTGTGCCGAAACCGCCGGGAAAAAGAATATAGGCATCGGCATACTTGACAAAGGCGACTTTGCGCGCGAAAAAGTGACGGAAATGCAACGCAACATCCTGCCAGGGGTTGGGAGATTGCTCCGCCGGCAGGTCAATGTTCAGTCCAATGGAAAGCGAACGACCCGGAAAGGCCCCCTGATTTGCCGCCGCCATAATACCCGGCCCGCCACCGGAAATAACGGCAAAACCTTCGTCCGAGAGGCGGCGCGCCACTTCCACGCACTGCAGGTAATAGGGGTCGTTGTTGGGAGTCCGTGCGGAGCCGAAAATACTCACCGCTTTTTTCAGTGAAGACAATTGTTCAGTGGTCTCAATAAACTCTGACATAATGGAAAACATACTCCATGATGCACGCGCTTTCAGTATGGTCGCGGCGGTGATGTCGTCCAGTTCGTGCAGTTTTTTTGTCGCGTTTTTTTTATCCATATGAAAAATACCCTGTTGTTGGTAGACGGATCCGGCTTTCTGTATCGCGCCTACCACGCCCTGCCCGATTTGCGCGGTCCGTCCGGTGAGCCGACAGGCGCCATTCATGGCTTTCTGAGCATGTTGCGTCGGTTGGAGAAAGCATACCCCTCTGCGTATCTTACCTGTGTTTTCGACGCGAAAGGGAAAACATTCCGGCACACCCTGTATCCCGACTACAAGGCAAATCGCCCGGCCATGCCGGTTGATCTGGTTTCCCAGATTGCCGTTGTGCAAGACATCATCCGTTTGCACGGCTTGCCCATAATTTCCGTGGAAGGAGTGGAGGCGGATGACGTTATTGGGACACTTGCCCGGCGGGGAAAGGAAGCCGGATACGAAGTGCTGATTGTGACGAGCGACAAGGATATGGCGCAACTGGTTTGCGAAGGGATATCCCTGCTGGATACCCGTCAGGACGAGAAACTGGATCGACAAGGTATCGTCGGAAAGTTCGGGGTGCCGCCGGAAGCCATGGTGGACTATCTTGCGCTGGTTGGCGACACATCGGACAATGTGCCGGGGGTTCACAAGGTAGGCCCCAAAACGGCGCTCAAATGGCTTTCCCAATACGGATCGCTGGACAAGCTTCTGTCTTGCGCCGACGACATTGGCGGCGTGGTGGGAGAGAACCTGCGTCAGGCGCGGGAATGGCTTCCCACGGCGCGTCAATTGTTGACTATTGACACGCATTGCGACATTGGCGCGCAATTTGCCGCCATTGAGCGCGCGCTAGCGCCCGAACCGGCGGACATACCCGCCCTGAAAGTGCTGCTTTCCCGGTACGGGTTTCGCACCTGGCTCAACGAACTGGAACAGGAGGCGCCCCGTGCGGACGCAACGGATTCCCCCCCGCTTGTCACGCACTACGAAACGATTTGGGACGAAGCGCATCTGCACGTCTGGCTTGAACGCCTTTTGCACGCGGATCTGGTTTCCCTTGACACGGAAACGACATCATTGCGCGCGATGGATGCCCGTTTGGTCGGCATCTCTTTTTGTGTGGAAGAAGGGGTTGCCGCCTACCTCCCCCTGACACACCGTTATACCGGTGTGCCGGAACAGGTTTCCCTTGAACGGGCGCTGTCCATCCTGAAACCCTGGCTGGAGGATCCCTCCAGGGAGAAGCTGGGACAAAACATCAAGTACGATAGCCACGTATTTGCGAACCATGGCATTTGTTTGCGCGGCATTGCCCACGACACCATGCTGCAATCCTACGTGCTGGAATCTCGCCGCAGGCACGACATGGACAGTCTCGCCCGTCACCTGCTGGGTTTGACAACGATTCCCTACGAGGCCGTTTGTGGCAAGGGTGCGGGGCAAATCGGATTTTGGGAAGTTGATATTGAGCAGGCGACGACTTACGCCGCGCAGGATGCCGACATCACATTGCGGCTGCACCATGCCATGTGGCCGCTGATAACGGCTGATGCGCAGCATCTCCATATCTACCGCGAGATAGAATTGCCCGCCTCTTCCGTTTTGCAGAAGATAGAGCGGCATGGGGTACTGATTGACGTGGCGCGCCTAAGGACCCAATCCGCAGAGTTGGGGGAAAAAATAAATGTGCTCCGGCAGCAAGTGTTTGATGCGGCAGGATCCGCTTTCAATCTGGATTCTCCCAAACAGCTTGGGGAAATTCTTTTTGGGCGATTGGGGTTGCCCGTATCGAAAAAAACGCCTTCCGGTACGCCGTCAACGGGTGAAGAGGTCCTGCAGAAGCTGGCGGAGGACTACCCCTTGCCTCGCCTGATTCTGGAATACAGAACGATGGCGAAGCTGAAGTCCACCTACACGGATAAATTGCCGCACGCCATCAACGCGGCAACCCGGCGTGTTCATACCAGCTTTGCGCAGGCAGTTGCGGTGACCGGTCGCCTGGCTTCCAGTGAGCCCAATTTGCAGAATATCCCCATCAGAACAGTGGAAGGGCGCCGCATCCGGTCTGCCTTTGTTGCGCCGGAAGGATATCGCATCGTTTCTGCGGACTATTCCCAGATCGAACTGCGCATCATGGCGCACATGTCTGGTGATGCCGGTTTGCTGCTGGCCTTTTCCCGCGGGGAAGACATTCATCGGGCAACGGCGGGAGAAATTTTTGACATATCTCCCGCAGAAGTAAGTGCCGAGCAGCGTCGCACCGCCAAGGTCATCAATTTCGGGCTGATATACGGGATGAGCGCTTTCGGGTTGGCCAATAATCTGGATATCAGCCGTCAGGCAGCACAAGCGTATATTGAACGCTATTTTTTGCGCTATCCCGCTGTTGCCCGTTATATGGAAGACACGCGCCAGCGGGCGCGGGAGGACGGTTTTGTCGAGACAGTATTCGGGCGGCGGCTTTGGCTGCCGGAAATTGGGTCACCCAACGGGCAGCGCCGTCAGGCCGCGGAGCGCGCGGCAATTAATGCGCCCATGCAGGGCACAGCGGCGGATGTAGTCAAGCTTGCTATGATATCCGTGCAAAAGTGGCTGGAAGAAAAGCAGTTGGCATCCAGTCTGATTTTGCAGGTGCATGACGAACTGGTTCTGGAAGTGCCCGAATCGGAGTTGACGCCGGTTTGCGAGGCACTGCCCGCATTGATGGGGCAGGTTGCCCGCCTGAAAGTGCCGCTGGTGGTGGATGTAGGGGTGGGGGATAACTGGGACGAAGCGCACTGAAAGGCCCCCGTTTGAGGGACAAATCATTGCACTGGTAATGGGGATGCTGTCGGGGGCGGTACAAAATCAATCCCACCAAAAATACCAGGTCGTGGCACCTTTTAACTGGCTTGCCAGTCCCCGGATATTGTCCCAGCCGGACGCGGCTTGCATGACAATGTCGTAGCAGAACGCAAAATGTTTTTTCGCCAGGCGTTCCGCACTCGCCTCGTCATCTACTGGCGGTTTGCCCCGCAGCTCCAGTTCCCACACGTCACCGCTCACAAGGTCGGGAATCGCGCCGTACTGTTCATGCCATCGCCGGAACACCGCCACCTGCTCGGCGGGGGAAGGGCAATCGTTAAAGCCGCCCATCGGCACCCACGCGGCCAACTCCCACGGGTTTGTTGTCGGGATTTTGGCAAGAATAATTTCGTCAATGTCGTTTTCAACCATGATGGTGAGCAGACAGGCGCGGGGTTCGCAGGGTTGGAAGGTGCCATACACCTCATCGTCCTCGTGCATTTCCATGTATTCCGCCAGCCGCGCTGACAGGAAGTTGTCCACATCTACCGCCGCCGCTTTTTGCAAAATATCCCGGCGCAGATCGGCCGCACCTTCCGGCGTTGGCGGTACCTCCGCATCCTCACACGCCAGTTCAATGGCTTCGGACAATGTGTCCGATACGCAGATCAGCAACGGGGTGAATCCCTCCCGTTGACCTTGCAGGAACAGTTCTTCGTGGCGGGCACAGATTTTTGCGCCGTCCGCCTCCTTTGCGAAGAGTTCATAGTCGCAGCCCAAAAAGCGGACGATGGTGTTGCAATTTTCTGTCATGGTACTCTCCCGCATTCGCCATCTCGCATGGATAGCCTCTGCGTTATTGTGCCTCAATCGCCGGTCAAGCGCATCATTGCTTGACTGGTACAGCCCGATGGAATGGCGGCGCAGGAAACAGCGAATGCAGGCGCATCACGGTGTTGCGTCTCGCTCACTTCCTCGCCTATCCATTGAGGATATGTCTCGGTCGTTCGCTGCGACGACGCCTTGTGCTGCATCCTGCCTCGCCATTTCCTGTGTTGCCGCACGCCTTGCACTTCATCCCGCATTCACCGTTTCTCCCCGTTTTTTTGGCGAGACAATGTTGTGTCAAAGCAACATTTATGTATTTATTTGCGGCAAAAGCGTTGCTTGTGAGCAACGTTTAACGTTTTCGTGCCGGTTAAAGCCAACACCTCGTGTTAGGGTCAGTCTTGTGGGTTGAGAATGTTCCGACATGCCAGCCCCCTTGGGTCTCTTTCGAATCCTTTAGATTACCTGACAATTCCGGAAAAACAATGAGTTACCCCCCCCCCCCACAACAAAACACGCACGCACGCACGTAAAGGAAGTAAATCTGTCCCTGTAACAGACCATGGGGACATAAGGTTGAGAGATGTAGAGGTTCCCATGTTTTGTAGACGTTTGGCTCAACAGATGGCGGTGAGGTTGTCATCCTTACGTGCCAGTCATGCTTTACCCTCCAGGAAGATTCCTGGTACTCATTTCTGTTAGAGGCTGAGTAAACCCCAGGGCCATAGTGCAACTGGAATGATTAGGTAAATTGAAAAATATCCAATGACCTTATTTGGAATTGAGCGTAATGCATATGTATGAGTCAAGGATTTCTTACAGAAGGTTAAAACTAGTATTGTGTTAATGTCATGTAAAAAGCCCATCCTTTCCCTCTGTGCTAGCTATTGACAGAAATGCTGTACTAATATATCATCAAACAGATCTCTTAGACTGTGGAAGTTTTAACAGAAATAACCATAGCAAATTCAGTTGGTTCATGGTATGCAAGGAGTTAAAGTTTATTGGCTTTGTATTGTGAGATGTACGAGGAAAGAACCAGTATCCTATGTTAAATTGAGACATTTCTTCTGTTTTTGTAGAACCTGACATTGGGTGCACATTATGTTTCAGAATTTGATGATGATGATAGCCCTGTGCCACCATATATGCCAATACAGGGGCAGCGGAGGTCAGCATCTCTTGAGAAGAAAAGCAAGAAAGGCCGCAGCAAAGATAGCTGCAAACAGCAGTAACTGGCTCAAAAACGGAAGGGACATATATCAAAATTGGTGGTACAATGGCATTTTTTAAAATGGAGTTGAAAGATGGGCTGAACCCAGCAGATATCAGGGCTGTCATAGAATTAGTACTGTCATGATCCAGAGTGAACTTGGTGTGTGAATAAGTAGCTTTATCCATGACCTTTACTTGAAGAAAGAACTGTAGGTTCTTATAAATTGGCTGACACTTTTTAATTCAGTCATGGAATGTACAAACCAAAGACTGATAGCAGAATGATTGTCTTCGAAGTAATGTGGAGGAAAGTGTTTTCAGACACCATTTTACCACTGGATTTGTTAGGAAACTTGTCCGTATTAAATGCTATTTGCCCAAAGTGACATTAATTGATTTGTTAAAAAAGAAATACATTCTTCCTGGAAGAAGAAAAGGATGAAGTTGAAAACATGTGGGATGAGACTGTTAAAAATGGAAACTTTCAATGGCAAATGTCAGATTTGATATTCTGATGGCAGTGAGTATGAAGATAGTGGTCATCTGGGATGTGATGTTGTGTAGTTTGTAGATAGCACACCAGTGTTTCGGAGAAACCCGCCACCTCCATAGTTGGGATAGGCAGAGATGGATGCGGTGGATTCATCTGATATATTTGTTCCTATCTAACAAACTACGTGATCTTAATTATTGGGTCATGCATCCTGTTGCGTGTGTATCAATCAAATATCGGAATAACCTCCGTACGCAACAAGTATTTTTTAGCGCTAGATTTATTGTGCACTTCTCACAATAAATCTAGCACTAAAAAATACTTTGTTGCATACGGAGGTT
This sequence comes from Burkholderiaceae bacterium, assembly GCA_031266815.1. GTDB lineage: Bacteria > Pseudomonadota > Gammaproteobacteria > Burkholderiales > Burkholderiaceae_D > Oxalobacter. The sequence continues at coordinate 21,732 of JAISAG010000129.1, forward strand.
ATTCCGATATTTGATTGAAACTACATGATGTCACATCGCAGAAAACTGTAATTTTCATTTTGATACCAGTTCTGTGAATATGCATTACATGAATATAAAGGTAAATATTTTCAAATTCTGTAGCAGTTTATAGTCCTTATAAAGTATATAAGATTTTACAAATTGGGTGCCTTTAAAACTAGTTACTGTGTCCCATGTTAAATGTACACTGCCTCTGCTCAGATTTTGTTAACCAAATGATAGGCTTATTCCTGTAATGCACTGTGAGCGTTATTACTGATCTTGAAGGAGTGACAGCCCACATTTAGGAACTGGCCTGTGTTGTGTATAAAAAAATTGTGCAGGTTGAGGGGATACTTTAGGTGTGTATGCATGATTGAAAATGTGGTTTCCCCCCCACCCCCAAAAATAATTTTACTGAAGTCTGCTCTGATAAAAATGTTTGTGATGTGTGCAGTAGACTTAGATTTTTCTCCTTCCAATATGATACAAAATCAAATTTGGTTGTTATGACCTTTTAGCAGCCAGTAATTTTCTATCCAAAATCTGATTAAATATGACAAAGCAAAGATCTCAACAGAGAATGTTCTTTAAATAATTAAAAAATGTAGATTCCCCTATTTCCTGGCTGCTCCGTAATGGCTTTTTTCACTAATGAATACGTATTTTATTTCTTTCTTTGACTTCTGAAATTTTATTTTTTCAAGACTTAACAGTTCAATCTTACTAATTTTTATATACACAGACATATCTCATACTTTTGACATCTTGGTACTGGTCACATTAGAGATTATGAAGACCTGTCCTTTTGTATACTCTGGTCAGAGTGAAGAATTTTGTCACTCTGGTCAAGAAATTAACTCATGTTCTATGTATGTTAGTCAATTATATGCTGCCCTCAGTAAGTTGCTTACTGAGATGGGAATCTCATATTTAGAACCTTAGGAAGGACACAGAATCCATATTGGATACCAATATTTTAAGGGAATATGCTACCTCAGTCTTTAGGGTCATAGGTATCCATCTCCAAAATTACATGTTGTCCCAATCCAGAAGACTACAATATGAACACTCACCAGTGTGTAAATCGACACACTTAAATAACGCCATAACATCTTTCACCCAAAACTGATCATATAATATTTACAGATAGATGACTACCAGGGGATAACTTGAGAGTGTTAGTTATGGAAAAAGTTGATGCTTTATTAAGATATGAACATGTATCGTATAATGATTTCTGCAGTATGACATAAGGTAGCTGAAAGAAAATTATCAAGATTCTTGTTATCGCTGTGAATTATGACTATTGAATTTTAGATTAATGCAATACATATCCTGCCAGTTTCTTTATTTATTCACTCAAATACAAATCACTTTTTGGTGAGAAGCTTCTTGAAGTTTCAGCTTTAAAGCTTTGAAATCAAAGCACATTGTTTGCCTTTTTTTTTTTTTTTTTTTTTTTTTTTTAGAAAGACCCAATTTATTTGTGATCTGTAATAATACATTCAGCAAATGGTGGGAAGGGCGAAGGATGGCATGTAGAAGAGTACTCAGTAGCACTCCTCTGTTAGTAAGGGGTTCGGAAACCGGTAGTAAAAAACAGTGATATGAGATTGACAGTGATTCCTTCTGGAAAGCAGTATTGCTGTGATGAAAGGTTTAATTGTACTGAATCATACAGCTGAGTCTCGAATTGCATATGAATCATTCATCTGGTACTGGACAGGTGTTTGTTGTCCACAGTTAACTTCATATTTTTTGGAAAGTTTGAGCCAAAGTATATATTTTTAAGCTTTGGAAGTTATTTTCATAGTACTTGATTGTAGCACTGCCAGAGTAGTTATGTGTATATGAGATTAATTTTCTCCCTTGTCAGCATGCTGTGTTTCATGAGTAGGTTAAAACTGAAGAGATGATTGCACATTGGCAACTCCATGTTTGTTTATCATTACTTTTCTTTCTCTGTGCTGTTGGAATGTAAGTGGCACTGGTATATTACTCTGTACAAGTGGCTTATTAATGTTAAGTGAATTGTCCAATGAATAATAATATGCAGCTTCTCTTTATAAAATGTATTGCAGATTGCCATGCTGATAAGGGGGCAGCATAGGTTTCAACAAG
>JAISAG010000148.1 GCA_031266815.1 Burkholderiaceae bacterium
AATTTGATTTCCTGCGGCACATTTCCCTGCAGCAGGCGTACCTGAATGGGGTTCCCTGCCGCCTGCGTCCATTCGAGCGGTTTGAGGCAATAGCCCACAGCAACGCAAAATGCGACCAATGCCAGCACCTTTTTACGATGCCTGTACCGGCGATTCAGCAGAACAACCAGACTGCCGGCGAGGAAGGCGTTACACCACGATATGCCGTACACGCCAAGAACAGGGGCATAGCCCGCCAGCACACTGTCGGTGTGAGCATAACCGGTCGTCACCCAGGGAAAGCCTGTCAACAACCACCCGCGCAGCCACTCGGACAATGTCCACAAAGACGGCAGAATCAGCAATGCAATCCATTCGTCCGCCATTTTTGCCCGTTCCCTGATGAGCGCGGCAAACGCAACGGCAGCGGCAGGAATCATTCCCATGAACGTGCCCAACAGCAGAAGAGCAAGGAGCGCCAGGGCAGCAGGAAGTCCGCCGAACTGATGCATGCTGAAATAGAGCCAGTACACGCCAGCGGTGAGCCAGCCCGTACCGAATACCAGCCCGGTCAACGCGCTCTGCCGGATTGTGCGACAACGCAGCACCAGGTAAAACAAGAATGCCAGACCAGCGACACAAACAAGGCTGAAGCCATAGGGGGCAAACGAAAAGATCAGCAGAACACCCGCCGCACCCGCCAGTATCTGCCGGAGAAGAGCAAAGAGGAAAGGAGAGCGCAGCACGGACACCGCCAACAGTCAGATTGCCTGATCTGGTCGGGTGAGCAGTTTTTCGACAAGCAAAACGTGTATCTGCCGGGTATCTGCACGGAACACGACAAAATGCAGACCGTCCGTGTCAATGCTGTCTCCCGTCTGCGGGACCTTGCCGATCACGTCGGTCAGGTAACCGCCAATGGTTTCTGCGCCGCCTGTATCCAGCGAAACCCCTATCTCCTTGTTGAAAGCGGACAGCTCTGTCAGCGCAGAAACCCGCCAGCGCACACGATTGCCGGAGCGGATAACGCGAATATCTTCTTCTCCGTCGTCCTCGTCATATTCATCTTCGATATCGCCAACTATCTGCTCCAGTACATCCTCAATCGTAATCAACCCGGCAATGCCGCCATATTCGTCAATCACGATGGCCATATGATTGTAGTTGTGACGAAACTCGCGCAGCAAGATATTCAATCGCTTGGATTCCGGTATAAAAACAGCGGGGCGAATGATCTTCCCGATTTCGAAGGGATGTCCGGCAGAGTAAGAGAGCAGATCTTTTGCCAGAATCACCCCGACCACGTTTTCGATGTCGCCATCAACAGCGGGAAAGCGTGAATGCCCGCTCTCGACAGCCCTGGACAGCCACTCCCCAACAGGCGTACTGACGTCAATGACATGCATCCGCGAGCGCGGCACCATCAGATCCCGCGCCGACAACTCCGTCATCCTGAAAACACCCTCGATCATGGACAGGGATTCCGCATCAATCAGGTTGCGCTGGTGCGCATCATGCAACACGGACAGCAATTCCTTGCGATTTTCCGGCTCCGGAGAGACCAGCGCGGCAATGCGGTCAAATAACGTTCTATGTTGTTCCGTGTCGGAAAGCGTATTCTCGGTCTGGTCAGGCATAGATTCTGGATTGCACCCTTTTGAAAAGAACACAAGCCGGGTTAGGATACCATGAGAACCAATATCTGCACACTGCTTGTATTGCGCCAATACATTGCGTGGCACTGCCACGGTACAGTATGGTAGAATCTCCAGGGAAGGTGTTTCCCTGCGGGGAGGCTTCTCGCTCCGAAATGTGTGGCAACGAATAACAACGAAGAAAATATTATGAGTACGACAACAAAAGGGCAATCGTTGCAAGATCCCTTTCTTAATCTGCTTCGCAAAGACCGTGTTCCTGTTTCCATTTACCTGATAAACGGTATCAAGTTGCAAGGTCAGATAGAGTCTTTTGACCAGTACGTCATCCTGCTTCGCAACAGTGTGACGCAAATGATTTACAAGCACGCCGTTTCTACAGTGGTTCCGTCGCGATTGGTTTCTTTTCCCGCAGAAGACAGATCGTCCGCCTGATGCCTTGCTTCCATCGAGGGGTATGAGCTGATGCGCGCAATGCTCGTTGGGGTTGATTTTGGTCGCGGAGGTTTTTCCGCCAGCATGGAAGAGTTGGCGTTGCTGGTAAAGTCATCCGGTGCGGATCCCGTCATTGCCATGACGGTAAAGCGCCAGACCCCGGATGCAGCGCTGTACGTGGGGAGCGGGAAGGTGGACGAAATCCGGCAGGCGCTGACGCGGCATCAGTGCGACATACTTGTCTTTAACCATCCCCTGTCGCCAGCACAACAGCGTAACATGGAAAAGCGGCTGGAGATACACATCGTTGATCGTACCAGCCTGATTCTGGATATTTTCGCGCAGCGCGCGAAGAGCCATGAAGGCAAAGTACAGGTTGAGCTCGCACAGTTACAGCATCTGGCAACCCGTTTGGTTCGTGGCTGGACGCACCTGGAGCGGCAAAAAGGCGGTATCGGGTTGCGTGGTCCGGGCGAAACCCAGCTTGAGACAGACAGGCGCCTGATAGGCGACAGGGTCAAGGTGCTTCGGACGCATTTGGGAAAATTGCAAAAGCAACGGGAGACCCAGCGGCGGGCACGGGTACGCAACCGCACGTTCTCGCTTTCCCTGGTTGGTTACACAAATGCAGGCAAGTCAACGCTTTTCAATGCCATGACTAAAGCGGACGCTTACGTGGCGGATCAGCTGTTTGCCACGCTGGATACAACTTCCCGTCGCATGCACCTGGAAAATCTGGGAAACGTTGTTATGTCCGACACGGTGGGTTTTGTGCGCGATTTACCGCACCAGTTGATTGCGGCTTTCAAGGCGACACTGGAGGAAACGGTTCACGCCGACCTGATTTTGCATGTCGTGGATGCTGCCAGTTCCGTGCGGCGAGAACAGATTGAGCAGGTGAACATGGTGCTAAAGGAGATAGGCGCCGAAGCCGTTCCCCAGTTGATGGTATGGAACAAGATTGACCTTGCCGGTCTGGAACCTGCCATTGAGCATGACGAATATGGTAGAATTCGGCGGGTTTTTGTTGGTGCGCGGGACGGGATTGGTCTGGATCTGTTGCGGCAGACCATAGCGGAGTATGTGCGGGAGAGTGGTTTACGCCACCCTTTCGCCTCAAAAGCGCCACCCGGTGTTGATGTCTTGGCTTGTGCGGACTCTTGATAGCATGTCACTTTTTTCATTGAACAGATTGCGCCGATGGCTACCTGTGCGACAGGATTTGTTTGGTCGCGGCTCTGGTGGCTACAGCAACAACGACTTGCGCGAAATAGAAAGGATGTGGAAAAAGTTCAACGCACGGTTGGCGCGGCTGTTTGGCAGGAAAGGGAAAGATCCCTACGACGGCAGGCACGGCAATACCGGGCGCCGCAGACGCGGGCGTACGGTGTTTGTTCTTTTCGTGCTCCTCCTGCTTGTGGTGTGGCTGTGTTCCGGAATCTTCATTGTGCAGGAAGGAGAAACGGCCGTTGTTATGACATTCGGTCGATACAGCCACATGACATCGTCTGGTATTAACTGGCGCTATCCCACGCCGGTTCAGAGCCATGAAGTCGTCAACGTATCACAGGTGCGAACGGTGGAGATGGGGTATCGCTCGTCATTGAAAAACAAGCAGCCGCGTGAGGCGTTGATGTTGACGAATGACGAGAACATCGTAGATATTCAGTTTGCGGTGCAATATCGTTTGAAGAGCGCGGCGGACTGGGTGTTCAACAATCGTGACCAGGAGGAAATGGTACGGCAGATTGCCGAAGCATCCATGCGCGAGATTGTTGGCAGGAACAAAATGGATTTTGTCCTGTACGAGGGGAGAGACCAGATTGCGCTGGACACACACGGGCTGATGCAGGAAATTTTTGATCAATATCGGGCGGGGGTACAGGTGACCAACGTCACCATGCAAGGAGTGCAGCCACCCGAGCAGGTGCAGGCCGCATTTGACGATGCGGTGAAAGCGGGTCAGGACAGAGAGCGCCAGAAAAATGAGGGGGAAGCTTACGCCAACGGGATTATCCCGAGGGCGAAAGGGACGGCATCCCGCCTGTTACAGGAGGCGGAGGGCTACCGGGACAAGGTTGTGGCCAACGCTGAAGGTAATGCCTCCCGTTTCAGTATGGTTGTCGAAGAATACAAGAAGTCGCCCGTCGTCACGCGGGATCGCATGTATATTGAAACCATGCAGGAAATATTTTCCAACGTGACCAAACTGATGATGGACGTAAGAGGCGGGAATAACCTGCTGTATCTTCCATTCGACAAGCTGATATCGCAGGCAACGGCGTCTGCCTCGGAATCGCAGGAAAAGGCGTCCTCCTCGGCGTATGAGGAAAACGCGCCTGCCGCGTCGCCGCAGCAACCCGATTCCGCCCCGCCCCGCGCACGCGAGTCACGTGACAGGGGGAAGAGATGATAATACGCCTGCTGGTGGCGCTGACCGGGCTTATCCTCGTCTGTGTCATGGTGATAAGCGGTTTCTTTGTCGTGGATCAGCGGCAGTACGCCATTGTGTTCGCCTTGGGAGAAATCAAGGAAGTCATTGAACAACCCGGGCTTTATTTCAAGTTGCCTGCGCCCCTGCAGAACGTCATCTTTCTCGACAAACGCATCCTTTCTGGACAGACGCATGAGCCGGACAGAATTATCACCGCCGAGAAAATGAATATCCTGGTGGATTCGTATGTCAAGTGGCGTATTGTGGATCCCAAACTGTATTTCGTCAGTTTTGGCGCCGACGAGCAGCGTACCCAGGACAGGCTGGCGCAGATTGTGAAAGCCTCGTTGAATGACGAAATCACAAAAAGAAAGTTGTCTCAGGTTATTGCGGGAGACAGAGTAAGGCTGATGGCGGCGATCAAGCGAAAAATGAGCGAGGAAGTCAAGCAGATTGGTATTCAAATCGTGGATGTTCGCATAAAGCGCCTGGATTATGTCGAGCAGATCAATACCTCCGTTTATGAAAGAATGAAATCAGAGCGGACTCGTGTCGCCAACGAATTGCGCTCGATGGGTGCGGCGGAATCAGAAAAAATACGGGCGGATGCGGATCGGCAGCGTACGGTCATCCTTGCGGAAGCGTATCGCGAAGCAGAGAAGATTCGCGGGCAAGGCGATGCACGCGCGACACGAATTTATGCCAGGGCTTTTGGGCAGAATCCGGAGTTCTACAAGTTCTACCGCAGTCTGGAGGCCTACCGCGCCAGCTTCAACAGCAAGAAGGATGTCATGGTGGTTGACCCT
>JAISAG010000064.1 GCA_031266815.1 Burkholderiaceae bacterium
CAACGACATATCCTGTGGTTGTTCCGCATCTGTACCGGCAGGTTCACGTGTCATGTTCATGAAATTCATGCTCGTTACGATGATTGTGGCCTGTGGCATCATTTATGGACTGTACAAACTCGCTGAATTGGCAGGCTGGATGTAGTTGGTGCTTGCCGACAAACGTATTTGTACCCCTCCTTCCCTTCCCTCTCACGTGCGGCGGGTCAGGGATGGGTCGGGTCGTCTGCTTCGTGATCTTCGCATTTCGGTAACGGATCGTTGCAATTTGCGTTGTGTCTACTGTATGCCCAAGCAGGCATTCGGCCGATTTTTTCAGTTTATTCCGCACGACGAAATGCTCTCCTTTGAGGAGATAAGCAGGCTCGCTGCCATTTTTGTGCGGCTTGGGGTGGAGAAAATTCGCCTGACAGGAGGTGAGCCTCTATTGCGCCGACACATAGAAACCCTCATTGTCCAGTTGCGCGAGCTGAAAACACCGGATGGTCGTGATATTGACCTGACCATGACAACCAACGGCTCGCTCCTGTCCGGACGGGCCAGCGCGCTTTATCGCGCAGGCTTGCGCCGCATCACCATTTCGCTGGACGCCCTGGACGACGATATCTTTCGCCGCATGAACGATATGAATTTCCCTGTTACTGCCGTTCTGAACGGGATTGCTTCCGCACGAGCGGCCGGATTTTCCCCCGTCAAGGTCAATATGGTCGTCAAAAAAGGAAGTAATGACAGTGAAATATTGCCAATCGCACGCTTATTCAAGGGAACGCCTGTCATTCCTCGTTTTATTGAGTACATGGATGTGGGGACATTGAATCAGTGGAAGCTGGATGAAGTGCTTCCATCGGATGCGCTTGTTCAAATGATTGACCGGGAAATGCCACTGGAAGAGCGGGAGTCGAATTATGCCGGCGAAACTGCTTCGCGCTGGTGCTACAAGGACGGACAAGGAGAAATTGGCGTTATTGCCAGTGTGACAAGGGCGTTCTGTAAAGGCTGTACGCGAGCGCGCCTTTCGACAACGGGTATCCTGTACCCTTGCCTGTTCGCGACAGAAGGGTTTGATTTGAAGACGCCGATCAGAGAGAAGCGCAGCGATGAAGAAATCGCCGAATCCATCGTCGCGTACTGGCGAGGCAGGGAAGATCGCTATTCCGAATTGCGGCATACCCGGACATTCCCGGGGAACAAGATAGAAATGTCGTATATCGGCGGCTGATGTGAGAATGCGTCCCTGTTTTCACCACATGAACATGCTACCCGAAAAAAGCGCTGTTTCGGGGATGGTGCTTGCCGGAGGGCGCGGTCAGCGAATGGGAGCCGCTGAAAAAGGTCTGCTGTTGTTTCAGGGTAAACCCTTGTTCATGCATGCGGCGGAACGACTCTTGCCACAGGTCGGCACACTGTTTGTCAACGCGAACCGTCAGGTTGCACAATACGCAAAGGGCGGGTTTCCCGTTTTTTCTGATGACCCTGTCCGCTTTTCGGGACCGCTGGACGGGTTCCGGACGGGCTTGCGGCACTGCGCAACCCCCTGGCTCATGGTCGTTCCCTGTGATTCTCCCTTTTTACCGGACGACATGGTGTCCGGCATGTTGGCAGCGCTTTTCACGGAAAAGGCGGATGTGGCGGTCGCTGCGACGATTCGGGACAACCAGTCTTTCCCCCACCCCGTTTTTTGCCTGATGCCACTTTCCCTCCTGCCGCACCTTGACGGTTTTTTGCAGACAGGGCAACGCAAGGTGGCAACCTGGCTTTTGTCGTTGAAAGTAGCTTACGCCCGCTTCGCGGAACAAGCTCTTGTTAACATCAACACACCGGAAGAATTACGAGACAGGGAATCGTTTCATGAATTGAATTTGCTTTAATATCGCTCAATAACCTATTGATTTTCAATTAAATAATATATCAATTATGTCAGTCAATTCCCCTCTTCATGCATCCCGTTATGCCGAATCGGTTTCCGTGGAAACGGCGCGGGAGATTATTGCTCACGCGATTGCTCCTGTTCTGGAGACAGAAAAACCAGTCCTGAGAAGAACATTGCAACGTGTACTGGCAGAAGACATTTTTTCACCGCTGGATATACCTGCCAGAAATAATTCTGCCATGGACGGTTACGCCTTTTCTGCGGAGAGGCTGGACATGCACGCATCACCGATTTTGAAAATGGTGGGCTCTTCCCACGCAGGCAGAGCCTATACAGGACGTGTTGCTTCCAATGAGTGCGTTAAAATCATGACCGGAGCGGTGATACCGGATGATTGCGATACGGTTGTCCCTCTTGAAGACGCTCTGGTTCTGGAAACAGGTATTCAGATATCACCGAATGCAGTACAAAAGGGGGATAACATTCGGTTAAGAGGCGAAAGTATTGAGGCCGGTGCGCTGGCTTTGCCGCAAGGAACCGTGATTCGTCCCGCTCATATTGGCTTGCTGGCATCCATTGGATTATCCGAAGCATTGGTTTATCGCCGCTTGCGCGTCGCTTTTTTTTCGACAGGGGACGAATTGCGCCTGTTTGGGGAGAAAATTGATGATGGCGGTGTGTATGACAGCAACCGCCATACCGTGTACGCCCTGCTTTCCCGTTTGGGATGCGACCCCGTTGACATGGGTACCATCAGGGATGATCCCAGAATACTGGAAGCAACGTGCCTGAAAGCAGCACAGGTTGCCGATGTTGTTATTACCACGGGTGGCGTTTCCGTCGGTGCGGCAGATTACACGAAGCAGGTTCTGGAAAAATTGGGGGAAATGGCTTTTTGGCGGATTGCCATGCGCCCCGGTCATCCGACCGCCTTCGGCACGTTATTTACGACGAAGAAAAGTACCTGTTTCTTTGCGCTGCCCGGCAACCCGGTTTCGGTTATGGTGTCGTTCTATTTTTTTGTGCGTGACGCGCTGCTGCGCATGATGGGGGCACTTCCCTCCCCGCCTGTTTCCATGCGGGTACGCACAGTATCCGCTCTCCCAAAGCGGCAGGGACGTACCGAATATCAACGAGGCATTCTCTTTCAGGATGAAACGGGAACATGGTGTGTCAAAACGACCGGAGGACAGGGGTCCGGCATTCTGTCCTCCATGACCAGGGCAAACTGCGTCATTATCCTGCCCGCGGATAGCGGCGGCGCTCATGCAGGTGACACAGTCGAGATCGTTCCGTTTGAGGGGTTGGTATAAGCGTGTTCCATCCCGGAATGCGGCGGAATATTCGCTGTGGGTGCTGACAGCGTGAAACGCCGGTACTGGCCCAACCCACGCGGTTCCCGATGGGCGATCACGATGAATCCCGTATCAGGCAAGGATTGCCGCAACAACTGGTATAACTGCCACTCTGCCTGTGCGTCCAGCGCACTGGTCGCTTCGTCCATGAAAACCCAGTCCGGTTTCGCGGCGAGGATACGTGCGATGACAAGCCGTTGCTGCTCTCCTCCAGACAGTTTGTAGTCCGCCGCCATCTCTTCCCGGCAATCAAGTTGCTGCAAATGTCTTGGCTGATCCAGCCCAACGCTGACGAGCAATTTTCTGGCGATGTCGGCATCTTCCTGTTCGCCCGGATAAGTGACGGCGGCAGCGAGACTGCCAAGCGGCAAGTAAGCTTGCTGCGGTAAAAACAGTATCCTGCCCCTCGGCATTTCAACGACGCCGTCGCCATACATCCAGAGTCCAGAAAGGGCTTTAATGAGCGTGGATTTACCCAGCCCGGACGGACCCTCCAGCCAGACCGCTTCACCCGGCAAAACATTCAGCTTGGGCAGCTCTACCAGCAAACGCCCCTCTGGATCGCGTACACGCAGATGCCGAATACGCAACGTACCGTCTGCTGAAAGCCGAGAAGTGATGGGTGAAACAACGGTGGCAAGACTGCCTGTTTCGTCGAGGAAGTGCCCCAGGCGATTGCTGGTTGCCGCCAGATCGGCAAGCGATTTGTATGAAAAGATGAACCACGACAGGGAAGTGACCACACGCTGGAATGCCGACCCCAACTGCATCAGCCCGCCCAATGCCACGTGCCCGGCGAAGTAGGCCGGAAAAGCAAGGAAAAGCGGGATTCGCAGCACG
>JAISAG010000081.1 GCA_031266815.1 Burkholderiaceae bacterium
AGGCCGCAGCAGCGCAGCGCGGGCTGGTTCCCACCGTGCTGACTTTTTCTCCGCATTCACGGGAATACCTGGCCGTCCGTGCCCGAAAGCCGAACGAAGCGCCAACCGTTATCACCACCCTGCGCGAAAAACTGTCCGCCCTGTCCCGGGCGGGCGCGGCGCGCGTCATCCTGCTGCGATTCAATGATGCGCTGGCGGAAATGACGTCCTCCGACTTTATTCGGACGATACTGGCAGAGGGCTTGCGCACGAAATGGCTGACGGTGGGGGAACACTTCCGGTTTGGTCGGCAGGCAGAAGGGACAACGCAGCAACTCATCTCCGCAGGTGCGCAGTACGGATTTCATGTGGATGTCATGCCACCCTTTCTTTTCAGAGGGAAACGCATTTCTTCCTCCGATATACGCGAAGCGCTGAAACAAGGCGACTTCGCCCGGGCAGGAGAGTTGTTGGGAAAGCCCTACGTGGTATCCGGTCACGTAATACCTGGAGACAAACGCGGGCGGAGACTGGGTTTTCCGACCGCCAACCTGTCCATCCCCTCGTTTAATCCGGTTTTTTCCGGCGTGTATGTTTCCCGTGTACACGGTCTGAATGCCGTGCCCCTGCCAGCCGTTTCCATGATTGGACACCGGCTGACTGTGGATGCCGTGCCTTCTGTCCGTCTGGAAACGCACATCCTGGATTATGACGATTCCTGTTACGGCAGGCTGATTCGCATTGAATTTCTGAAAAAGATACGCGAAAACAGACAATTCCCAGACCTTGCTGCATTAAAGGAATCTATCCGCCAGGATGTACTGGTTGCCCGCCACTTCCTTGTGCAACCTGACGGAGATTGACCACTCCCCCGCCAGAGAGGGTACAATGCCGAGTTTTTACAAGAACAAGTGACAAGATGAGCAACGCGCCGCCTGACGGGCAAACTCCCCGCGCCGGAATGCCTTCCCCTCCCGCGCAGGAGAAAAGGAAAGCAAAGGATGCCCGCGTCAACATGCCGGACACAACCTTTCCCATGCGCGCCAATCTTGCTCAAAATGAACCTGTCTGGGTAAAGGCGTGGCAGGAAAAGGACATTTACTCCCGCATTCGCAAAGCGGCAGCGGGACGTCCCCTGTTTATACTGCACGATGGTCCGCCATACGCCAACGGGGACATCCATATCGGTCACGCCGTCAACAAAATTCTCAAGGATATTGTGGTGAAGTCCCGCCTTTTGGCGGGGTTCGATGCACCTTACGTGCCGGGATGGGATTGCCACGGCATGCCGATCGAAATCCAGATTGAAAAGCAGTATGGCAAACATTTGCCTGTCGAGGAAGTGCAGTCCAGGGCGCGCACTTACGCGGCAGAACAGGTCGAGCGGCAAAAAGCCGACTTTATCCGGCTGGGCGTCCTGGGAGACTGGCACAATCCGTATCTGACCATGTCTTACGCCAACGAGGCGAACGAAATTCGCTCGCTGGGACAGCTTGTAGAGAAAGGCTATGTCTACCGAGGACTAAAGCCCGTTAACTGGTGCTTTGACTGTGGTTCCGCACTGGCCGAGGCGGAGGTCGAGTACCAGGACAAGCGCGACCCGGAGGTGTATGTCGGGTTTCCCTTTGCCGAACCGGATAAAGTGGCCCGCGCGTTCGGCCTGGCGCATCTGCCAGCAGAAAATGGGTACATTGTCATCTGGACGACGACCCCGTGGACGATTCCCGCAAACCAGGCATTAAACGTGCACCCCGAGTTTCGTTATGCGCTGGTGCAAACGGAGAAGGGGTTGCTCATTCTGGCAGAAGAACGCGCATTCCCCGCAGATGTACGCGGCAATGCCGCGCCGTCGCTGCAAGAAGCGATGTCACTGTCCAGATGGGAAAAAGTGGGTACCTGCCTGGGAACAGACCTGGAAAATATCTGCTTCCAGCATCCCCTGCACGACCTGCACGAGGGATACCGGCGACTGTCGCCAGTCTATCCCGAAACGTACGTGACGCTGGATACGGGAACAGGCGTGGTGCATTCCGCGCCGGCATACGGTGTTGACGACTTCCTGTCGTGCAAATCACATGGCCTGCCGGACGACGAGGTGATGAACCCCGTGATGGCGGATGGACGCTATACGGACACCCTGCCGCTGTTCGGCGGCATGACGGTATGGAATGCCTCCCGCGCCGTGTGTGACCGTCTGCGTGAAGCAGGAACGCTCTTTCACGTCAGCATGATAACGCACAGTTACATGCACTGCTGGCGTCACAAAACGCCCGTGATATACCGGGCGACATCACAGTGGTTCGCCAGCATGGACAATTTGCCCACGGAGGGAGAAAAAACCCTGAGAGAACTGGCATTGCAGGGAGTAGCGACAACCCGTTTTTATCCCGCGTGGGGGAAGGCCCGTTTGCAGGGAATGATAGAAAACCGCCCCGACTGGACGCTCTCCCGACAACGCCAGTGGGGTGTACCCATGGCCTTTTTCCTGCACAGGGAAACCGGCGCGTTGCACCCCCGTACCGCCGCACTGCTGGAGGCTGTGGCACAACGAGTCGAAAAGGAAGGTATCGAGGCGTGGCAGCGCATAACGCCACAGGAAATGCTGGGGGAAGAGGCGGCGCAATATGAGAAAAACCGGGATACACTGGACGTGTGGTTCGACTCCGGTATCACACACCGCACGGTCTTGCGCGGCTCCCACGCGGCACAGCAAGCCTTTCCTGCCGATTTGTATCTGGAAGGATCCGACCAGCATCGGGGATGGTTCCATTCCTCATTGCTGACCGCCGCCATGCTGGATGGATGCGCGCCATACCGAATGCTGCTGACGCATGGCTTTGTCGTTGACGGTCAGGGTCGCAAGATGTCGAAGTCGGTCGGCAATGTCATTGCGCCGCAAAAGATATCCGGGACGCTGGGCGCGGACATTCTGCGGCTGTGGGTGGCTTCTACGGATTATGCCGGCGAACTGTCCATTTCAGACGAAATCCTCAAACGGGTCACCGAATCGTATCGGCGCATCCGCAACACGCTTCGCTTTTTGCTGTCCAATACATCGGACTTTGATCCGGCGCGGGACGCCGTCCCCATTGACACGCTCCTCGAAATAGACCGGTACGCCATCGCTGCGACGCAAGTCCTGTCAAACCGCATCATGTCCCATTACGATGCATTTGAATACCACCCCGTCGTGGCAGAGTTCCAGACATTCTGTTCGGAAGAATTGGGAAGCCTGTACCTGGACGTGCTGAAGGACCGCCTGTACACCTCTGCGGAAAAATCCAGGGCGCGCCGTTCCGCGCAGACCGCACTCTGGCACATTACCCACGCGCTCATCCGGCTGATGGCGCCTATTCTCTCTTTCACGATGGAAGAAGCGTGGTCGCATTTTTCCAGTGAAAAGGAATACGCGGACAGCGATGAAACCGTGTTCACGCTCCCGGTGTACCGCTTGCCGGTTATCGCGGATGCCGATGCCTTGCTGGAAAAGATGGCAAAAATGAAAGCCATCCGCTCGGAAGTAACTCGCCAATTGGAAACGGTACGCATGGCAGGGCAGATTGGCTCATCGCTCCAGGCCGAAATTTTTATTCGTGCCAGCGGGGAAAAACTGGTATTGTTACGAAGCTTCGGCGACGACCTGAAATTCATTTTCATTGCGTCCCGGGCAGAAGTGATTGCAGTCGAAAGCGAGGCGGAAGAATCCGTTACCGTCACTCCTTCGCCGCACACAAAGTGCGACCGCTGCTGGCACTGGCGTGACGATGTCGGCACTGACGCGCACCATCCCCACTTGTGTGCGCGGTGCGTGGAAAACCTGTACGGCGAGGGAGAAAAACGGCAGTTTGTGTGATCGGCAGTGTAAGTGTTCCATTTGGATTGGCATTATTCGCGTGGCATGGCATGCGCGGCATGATCGGGAGAACAATGCGAAGGATGGGCAGGGCATATTATTTCAGGGACCCCCCTGGCATTTGGCAATGGCTGGTTGTTGCCGCGCTTTTGCTTGTACTGGATCAGCTTTCCAAGTGGTGGATCATGCGTACGCTGGTGCACGGTCAGGTGATCAAAGTGAACACTTTCATCAATCTGGTGCTTGTCTACAACGAAGGTGCGGCTTTCAGCTTTCTGGCGGGCGCATCGGGGTGGCAGCGCTATTTTTTCATCACTGTCAGCATTGTCGCGTCCATCCTCATTCTGTATTTCATGCGGCGCAATTCGGCACAGAAGCTTTTCTGTTGGTCGCTGTCGCTGATTTTGGGCGGTGCGCTCGGCAACTTGCTTGACAGAGTGTTTCACGGGCATGTTGTTGATTTTCTGGATGTGTATGTCCGCACCTGGCACTGGCCAGCTTTCAACGTGGCGGACAGCGCCATCACGACAGGCGCATTTTTTCTTGTCCTGGACGAGTTTCGACGTGTCCTGAGAAGCCGCTGACCCGCATTTACTGGAGTACGGATGGTTATGGTGTTATCGGGGAAGAAAATAGTTCTGGGGCTGACCGGTGGTATTGCCTGTTACAAGTCAGCCGAGTTTTTGCGCGCAATGGTTCGTGACGGCGCGCAGATTAATGTGGTCATGACAGATTCTGCAACGCATTTCATTACCCCGCTGACATTGCAAACACTATCCGAAAATCCCGTCATGGTAAGCCAGTGGGAATCCCACGCGGGCAGCCCCCTGTCCCATATTGATGTAACACGCACTGCCGACGCCATCATCATTGCACCCTGTACCGCCAACTTTGCCGCCAAGCTGGCGCATGGCATTGCAGACGACCTGCTCTCTTCCCTCTGTCTGGCACGCCCGTCCCACGTTCCTCTTCTGATTGCGCCGGCAATGAATGTGGAAATGTGGATGAATCAGGCAACCCGGCGCAACATCGCCCAACTCAAGGCAGACGGTGTCGGCGTAATGGGTCCCGCAGCGGGCTTTCAGGCCTGCGGCGAGGTGGGAATGGGACGAATGCTGGAACCCCAGGAATTGCTGGCGGAAACCATTGCGGCTTTCCAGCCCGCCGTCCTGAAGAATAAACGGGTGCTGATTACGGCAGGACCCACCTTTGAACCGATTGACCCCATACGGGGAATCACCAACCGGTCATCGGGGAAAATGGGGTACGCTGTCGCCCGCGCGGCATGGGAAGCCGGTGGAGAAGTGAGTCTGGTATCCGGTCCTGTGGCACTCCCCGCTCCCCACGGCGTAGCGCGGCACGACGTCACCACCGCGTGGGAAATGCGGGAAAAAGTGATGTCGCTCATCGCGGACCAGGATGTTTTCATTGCCGTGGCAGCCGTAGCCGACTGGCGCGTCGCCAACACAAGCACGCAAAAGATAAAGAAAACGGGCAGCGCACCGCAATTGCAGTTTGAAGAAAATCCCGACATTCTGGCAGAGGTCGCCAGCCTGAAGAAACCGCCGTTCTGCGTTGGTTTTGCGGCAGAATCGGAGAAACTGATAGAGCACGCCCAGGAAAAACGCAGCAGGAAAAATATCCCCCTGCTTGTCGGCAATATCGGGGAAGAGGCTTTCGGAAAAGATGAAAACGAGCTGATCCTGTTTGACGCAAAGGGACACACCGTTTTGCCGCGCGCAGACAAGCTGGTGCTCGCTCGTTCGCTCGTCCGGCATATTGCCGGATACCTGTGAAAGCGGACTCCATGAAAGTCGTTGACCTGAAGATTCTGGACCCCCGCATGGAGAACCACCTTCCGTCCTACGCAACCGAAGGCAGCGCCGGAGTGGATTTGCGCGCCTGCATTGCCGAGCCGGTCACGCTCGCGCCAGGGGATACCTGCCTGGTTCCAACAGGACTCGCCGTCCACATTGCCGACCCGGGATACGCCGCCATGATTTTGCCCAGAAGCGGCATGGGACACAAGCACGGCATTGTACTGGGCAATCTGGTCGGACTGATTGATTCGGACTATCAGGGACAACTGATGGTGTCTGCCTGGAATCGCGGACAACAGACCTATACACTGAACCCGCTGGAACGGCTTGCCCAATTGGTGATCGTGCCCGTATTACAGGTACGCTTCAATGTGGTAACCGACTGGCACACCAGCCAGCGGGGTACTGACGGATTTGGAAGCACGGGGACAACATAAATGCAATGCAAAAATGGAAAGCAGGTCCGCCTGTTCCTGTGGCAGATTGCCCGGGCGGTCGGCGGAGCGGGATTTTTCTTGCTCCTGGCGGGTTGCGTCACTCCGCCCGGGGTGAGCAATAACGATGTGACAGGCAAGAGCGCCGCACCGACCACGTCCCTGCAGCAGATTATGGACATGGAGGCGCGCCTTGACCGGGTTGCAGGGGCGCTCCAAATGGCAAACACCCCCTTCTGTCGTCGCCACGAACGCAATCTGCTCGGGTTTAACGCCCAGAATAAATATTCGTATGCCACTGTGCCAACACTTGTTGCCGAATCGTACGGATTAAATGACCGGCTTGTGGTGACCGGGGTCATTTCGGGAGGCGGCGCGGAAAAAGCGGGATTGCGCAAGGGCGATACCCTGGTATCCATTGAGGGCAAACCTGTTCCGCGCGGACGCGATGCCAGGGCGGAAACCGTCAAAATGCTCTCGCCACTGGTTGCAAAAGGAAAACCGCTCCTGATTCAGGTTGAAAGGGAAAGACGCCACTTTGATCTGAAAATACCGCTGACGCTTTCCTGCGGATTTCAGGTCGAACTGGGACACACGGACGGCATCAATTCGTATTCAGACGGTCAGCGAATTCTGGTGACACAGGGCATGCTCAATTTTACGCGGGACGACAACGAGCTTGCCTATGTCATCAGCAAGGAAATGGCGCACAACATCCTGAATCATGCCGAGCGCATGAAGATAAAGGCGACCACAAAGAAAATGATTGACGGGCTGATAAAAGGTCTCTACCGTACGGCACCCCGCCTGCCTGCACCCGTTTCCCGCCAGTTTGACGTGGACGCGGACACGCTTGGTTTGGCGATGGCGCTACGGGCGGGTTACGATATTGATGCAGCCACCGGCTTCTGGACGCGCCTGGACCAGTTTTCCGCACAGGGAGGCACGGCGTACACGACGGACCATCCTGCCATCCAGGAACGCCTCAAGCAAATGCCCACAACGATATCCCGCATCAAGTCCACTGAAGAAAAACGCAGAAAGGCGCAGAACGGCGAAAAGGCGAATGGTCGCTGATGCCGATTGTCAGGGGCACCCCTGACCCCGCACCACCCGGAAAAAGGATTTATTGATGATGGGCGTTCACGCCAGTTTCTTCTGGATTCTGCTGGCAACGGTCTTTTCAAGCGTTATCAGCATTACCATAGCCGCTTTTTTTGCCTTCCGCATCCGACCAGGCATGATTGAGCGAATGGTCAGCCTGTCTGTCGGCGTGATGCTGTCCACCGCACTGTTGCACGCGCTCCCCGAGGCATTCCAGTCCGGGCTGTCGCCGTCAAAATTGTTTGCCACCCTGCTGGCCGGTTTGCTGGCTTTTTTTGTGCTTGAGAAATGCGCCATCATCCGCCACTCCCACCACCACGAGGGAGATGGACACCCTCACGAGGAGGGACACGACCAGCGCGAAGCCGGTTCGACCGGATGGATGATCCTGCTGGGAGACGGCTTTCACAACCTGACGGATGGCCTGATCATTTCCGCCGCCTTTTTAGCGGACACCTATGTGGGTATCGTGACAGCCATCGCCATTTTTGCGCACGAAATCCCCCAGGAAATCGGCGACTTCATTGTGCTCCTGAACGCGGGCTTTTCACGGAAGCGGGCATATTGCTTCAATTTGCTGTGCAGCGGCCTTGGCATCGCTGGCGGCATAATCGGCTACTACCTGCTCGGAGAAACCCAGTGGATGATTCCCTACGTGCTGGTTCTGGCCTCGGCAGGTTTTCTCTACATCTCCGTCTCGGACCTGATGCCGCAAATGCAGCGTCGAACAAGCCTGCGTGAGACCATTCCCCAGATTGGACTGATTGCGTGCGGCATCCTGCTCATTTTAGCGCTTCGCAGCTTGCCGCATTGCCACGGAGGACCCGCCGCATCGGATGGTCAGCGCGCCTTCTTCTGTCACTCGTAACGCAGCGCCTCAATAGGAAGCAAACGGGACGCCTTGTGCGCGGGATAGAACCCGAAGAAAATACCAATGAAGGTAGAAAAACCAACTGCCAGAAAGATGGATTCCAGAGACAGGCGAATCGCCCATCCCGCGAAACGGGCGATGGCATAGGCGCCGCCAATGCCCGTGATAATGCCGATAAACCCGCCGATCAGGGACAGCGTGATGGCCTCCACCAAAAACTGCATCAGAATATCGCTTGCCTTCGCGCCAATAGCCATGCGCAAACCGATTTCCCGGGTGCGCTCCGTCACGGAAACCAGCATGATGTTCATGATGCCAATTCCGCCGACCAGCAGGGAAACAGACGCCACCGCCGCCAGCAGCAACGTCATGACACGTGAAGAGTCTTCCTGCGCCTGAAGAATCTCGGTCAGATTGCGAATGGTAACGGCATCCCCCTCGCCCGGTTGGGTGCGCTGCCGCTGACGCATCAGCGCACGAATGGCGCTTTCAGCCTCTTTCATGTCGGCCCCCTCGAACACTTTGACCATAATGGTTCTGACGCGTCTTAACCTGCCCTGCTGATTTCCGAAAAGACGATTGCGATGCGTGGATATGGGGACAATCGCTGTATCATCCTGATCGCTTCCCATCATGCTCTGTCCTTTCCGCGACAGGACGCCGATAACGGTGAAGGGAATGTTTTTGACCCGTACCGTCTTACCGATGGGGTCCTCGCCCGGAAACAGTTCGTTGGCAACCGTCTGCCCTAAAATGATGACTTTTGCCGACCCCGTCATCTCCGCCTGCTCAAACACCCGTCCCTCAATGAGCGGCCACTCCCGTACGATAAAATAATCCGGCGAAACACCGGAAACGGCGGTTGCCCAATTATTGTTTCCCGCTATCATTTGCGCGGATCCCCTGTTCTCGGGAGAAGCGCCTTGCACCTCCGGCACCTCCCTGGCAATGGCGATGGCATCGTCTTCCGTCAGGTTCTGATTGGCGCCCGCGCCCATACGAACGCCTGACGCGGTCGTAGATCCCGGCAAAATAATGATGAGATTGGAGCCCAGGCTTTTGATCTGGCTGGAAATGCGCTCCCGCACACCGCCGCCTACCGCGATCATGGTAATGACCGCGCCCACGCCGATGATAATACCCAGCATCGTAAGGATGGAGCGCATCTTGTTTAGGCGCAGGGCGCGCAAGGCGACCAGAAAAATAGCATAAAGGTTCATTGTGTCATCACGGAGCAGCGGATGGCGAAGGCAGTTTTGCCAGTTCCGTTTGCGCGCAATTGGGCTGGTTTGGCTCGTCCGACAGTACCCGTCCATCCTTGAACGTAATGATGCGCCCGGCAAAAGCGGCAATATCCGGCTCGTGCGTAACGAGGATGATGGTCATCCCCTGTTTCGAGAGCGCCTGTAAAAGCGCCATGATTTCGATACTGGTGCGCGAATCCAGCGCACCGGTCGGCTCATCTGCCAGAATAAGTGCCGGATTGTTGACGATGCCCCTGGCAATAGCGACCCGCTGCTGCTGCCCACCGGACAGTTCTGCTGGCGTATGATGAACACGCTCTCCAAGCCCCACCTCTGTCAAGCGCGCCAGCGCGCGCGTGCGGCGCTCCTTTTCGGAGATGCCCGCGTACAAGAGCGGCAACTCGACATTTTCCAGTGCGGAAGTCCGCGGCAGCAAATTGAATTGCTGAAAGACAAAGCCGATTTTCCGGTTGCGAATGACGGCAAGCTGATTTCCCGTCATATCGGACACTTTTTCACCTCCCAGATAGTACTCGCCTGAAGTCGGCGCATCCAGGCAGCCAATCAGGTTCATGAAAGTGGACTTGCCTGACCCGGACGCCCCCATGATGGCAACCAGTTCCCCGTTGCTGATATGCACGGAAACGCCATTCAGCGCAAAAACACGGGTTTCACCCATGACATATTCTTTTACGAGGTGGCGAGTCTCCAGCAGGGTGCCCATATCCGGTTCTCCCGCCTACCGGAACATGGGGAGCCGACCCTGCGGCGCGGACGCCCCTTTTCCCGCGCTGGCATTTGGCAATACCCCCACAATAACCGCTGTTCCCTCCGGGGGATTGGCTCCGACCAGTTCCGTCATCGCGCCATCGGATACCCCGATACGCACGGACATTTCCTGCGGCTGCCCGCTTTCATTCTGGATGTAAATGCGCCCTGTCGTAAGGGTATCCCGCCTGTCACTTTCCGCCTGCAGCAACGCGGCCCACTTCTTCTTTTGCTCCGCGTTCAGGATTTCCGCCATTTTTTGCTGCATATCCGCCCGGATTGCCTCAATGGCTTTTTTCCTGTCCTGCTCGGGGCGCGTATGCATCTCGGCAATGCTGTGCCGCATGGCAGTCAAAATGGCTTCCGCCCTGTTTTTCTGCTCCGCGTCCAGTCCCAATTCACTGGTATAGCGCGCCAGCGTGGCTTTCAGCGCCCCTTCGCGAGACGCCCTCTTCTGCGCATCGGTTGCCGGTTGCGCCGTCGGTGCAGCAACGCCCGAGGGAGGACGGAAACGCAGCGCCGCATTGGGAATGAGCCGGACATTCTCGCGTTCGTCCAGAACAATGCGCACATTTGCCGTCATGCCGGGCAGCAGCGCTTTCTTTGGGTTGGGCGCGCTGACGATAACCACATAGGTAATCACATTGGACACATTTTGCGCCGCCAGGCGAATCTGCCTGACCTCCCCTTCAAATGTGCGTCCCGGATAAGAATCAACAGTGAAAGTTGTTTTTTGGCCCACACGAATACGCCCGATTTCGGATTCATCAATGGCCGTTTCCACCTGCATGTCGGTCAAATCTTCCGCGATAACAAACAGTTCTGGCGCCTGCAGGCTTGCCGCCACCGTTTGCCCCGCCTCAACCGTCTTTTTGATGATCGTCCCATTGACCGGGGAACGGATCATAGTCCTTTCCAAATCCACTTTTGCCTGCTCCAGCGCGGCTTCCCGCTGTTTGACCGTTGCCAGGGCATTGTTCACCCCCGCGTGAGCCACATTGACCGCCTGCACCTGGGCTTCGTAAACCGATGTCACCGTATCGCGCTCCGAGGGGGACAAGAAACCGCGGTCAACGAGTTTTAAGCGACGCTCCATGTCTATCTTGGCGTTGGCAAGATTGACCTTTTGCCTCGCCTCTTCGGCACGGGCGCTCTGCACCTGGGCTCTTGCCGAATTAACGTCGGCCTCACCCTGCCTGACACGGTATTCGAATGTCTCCGGATCAATACGGGCAATCAACTGTCCTTTCGTAACCTCGCTGTTGAAGTCTACGTACAACTCCTTTATCTGCCCGGAAACCTGCGAGCCAACCTGAACGGAAATAACCGGGTTGATTGTGCCGGAAGAGGATACGGTTGCCGTAATGCGCCCTCTCCCCACGGCAACGACCTTGAATTGCACCGATTCCTTGCTGTCACCAACAAACCAGACGCCTCCTGCAACAGCAGCGGCAAGCACGATGCAGGAGAACCAGAAGCGTTTTCGCCTGAAAAGGGTATGCCAACTCATGGTGAGCGTGGCGCAAACGGGCGCGAAAAAAGCATGGCAGCGACAGAAAGATAAAAGTTGTTTTCGATTATAATCCAAAGTGCCCGCGCAATCGGGCGTGTGCTTGTGTCTCGCAGAAGTGGTGTCGCATGCCCGTCTGTTCAGGACAAAAACACACTACCAGTCTGTCACCACTACTTGCTGTGTTCCATCAGGAAAAACACCATGCAGACGAACCGCCTTTTGTTCTTCTTTCTTGCCGTGCTCCCCCTTTCCAGTATCGCTACCCTTGTCTGCCCGCTATACGGTTTTGACACACTGCCGTTTGCCGCACTGAACATTCTGCTGGCAATCATCTGCCTTTTCCTGTCCATACGGCTTGTTCGCGTTTTTCGGACAACGCTGGGCAGGCTGTCCGGCGAAGTCATACAAATTGAGACGGCGCTATCCAGCGGTATCAGAGGGCTTTCCCGCACTGTGGCGGAGGTCGGGGAAGGCTCCGAGACCCAGCGCTTCCGCCTGATAGACACAGTTGACGCCATGGAGCACATCGTCGGGCGGGTGCGGGAAGTCACACAAAGTGTGCGCGCGGCGTCCGAGCAGGCGGCTGGCTCCCGCGAGAAGGTCCAGGCGGGCGCGGGGAAACTGCACGACACAGTCAACGACATTCAGCACGTCAAAGAGGCAACGCTTGCATTACAGGCAGCAATGCGGGTACTGGATGAAAAAACACGCAACATTCACTCGGTTATCGGTGTCATCAGCAGCGTTGCCAACCAGACCAACATACTGGCGTTGAATGCCGCTATTGAAGCAGCGCGTGCGGGCGAGGCAGGACGAGGATGTACTGTTGTGGCGGGCGAAGTGCGCAAACTGGCGGAAAGAACCATGTCAGCCACACGGGAAGTCAACGAGGTGCTGGTAGATATCCAGCAGGCGGCAAATCAAAACATGCAGGCTGTATCCTCCGCAACGGATATCATTGTACGAAGCAGTGAACACGCCACCATGGTCGGCGAAACCATGACACAGATTGTGGCGGACATAGATGTGACCGCCAACCAGTTTTACGGCATTGAAAAAGCGACGGAAGACCAACTGGAAAACAGCGCACGAACCAACACCGCCTTAGATGACATCGCAACGGTTGCCGCACAGACGGCAGACCAGATGCAACACTTTACCGAACAGCTCGTCCATATCTCGGAAAACATGGAAAAACTCGACTGCGTCGTACGCGGCATTGCCACTGGCAACCAGTCTGTGGACGCGCGCGACATGCGGCTGATGGAATGGACACCCAATCTGGAGACAGGTATCCCCTTAATTGACAACCAGCACAGGATGCTCTGCTCCTACATCAACACCTTAAACCGCGCTGTGCGGCAAGGCACCATCGGGGAGATAGGGAAAGAGATTGTCGCCAACCTGAAAGCCTATACTGTCAGCCATTTCAGCACGGAAGAACGCTACTTCTCCCGCACGGAATACCCCGATACAGAGCGGCACAAGCAAACGCACCGCAATTTCGTGGACAAGGTTGACAGTGTGGAGAAACAATTGAATGCTGGCAACATCCAGGTAGGAGACGACTTGCTCGAATTCCTGAAAGACTGGCTGTTAAACCACATCCTGATAGCGGACCATCAGTATGCTCCCTTCGTAAAAGCGCTGTTGCAGGACCAGGCGCATCCCCGCGCGACGTGAGAAGCGCCTTCCGCCCGAAAAGGGAACGTTTTTTGCTATGGCACAGACCACCCACCCTTGCAGGGATGCACGCATTGCCCCGTTTTATCGCGCGGAGGTCGCAAGCCGACGGGGCAAGGAGCAAGCAGCAGACCGTAACGCTCTTCCCGCGTCCGGCGAATACGCGAAAAAGCCTTGCCTGCTGCGAACGATGTGGGCAGGGTGCCTCCTGGGAGCGGGGATACTGCTCTTTTCCGCACCCACTATCGCGGCAGACCTGTTGCAGGTCTATCAGCAAGCGGTGCAAAACGACCCGCAGTACGCTGCCGCCAGGGCGTCACTCGCGGCTGGACAGGAAAAAAGCGCGCAGGGATTGTCACTCCTTTTGCCGCAGGCGGATGCGTCTGGCAGCTATACCCGCGACAAATACCAGCGCGTTCCGCACACTTCCGAAACACGCTACACCGTGGGATTGTCACAGCCACTCTTTAACTGGGCAAACTACGAATCGTATGAAAAAAGCAAACTCGCCGTATCGCTTGCCGAAGCACAATTTGCCACTGCACAGCAAGACCTGATTCTGCGCGTTGCCAAGGCGTACTTTGACGTGTTGAGCGCAACCGATGTATTGGGCTTTGCCGTGGCGCAGAAGACAGCCATTTTCCAGCAAAGAGAGTTGGCACGAACCAGCTTCGAAGTCGGCACCACAACCATTACCGATGTACACGAATCACAGGCGCGGTACGACCTGGCTTCGGCGCAAGAGTACGCCGCCGCCAGCGACCTTGAAGTCAAGCGCTCCGCACTGGGGCAAATTATCGGCGTACTGCCCGCCTCGCTGACACCCTTAAAAAAGGCAGTGGATGTCACCCCGCCCGAACCCGCGCAAATTGCGACCTGGGTGCAATTTGCCGAAAAGCGGAACTATTCGGTAACCGCCGCGGCAATGACACTGGAAATGGCAAAACGCGATATATCCATCCAGGGTGCGGGACATGCCCCCACCGTTGATCTGGTTACCAGCGCTTCCCACACTAGCAACAAGCGATATTTTTCCACACCGGGCGGCCAGGTTTCCTCGGACAATTCGGGTTCCGTCGGCGTACAAGTGCGCGTTCCCCTCTTTTCCGGTTTTGCCATTACCAGCCGTGTGCGTGAGGCCATCGCACTGGAAGAAAAGGCGAGAAACGACCTGATCGCAGCCAGGCGAAGCGCGGCGCAAATGGCGCGAGAGGCATATTGGGGATTACACAGCGGTCTGTCGCAAATTCGTGCTTACCGGGCAGCCGAAGTCTCTTCGCTTTCCGCGCTGGACTCCAGCAAACTGGGTTACGAAGCAGGTGTGCGCACCAATATTGACGTGCTGAACGCGCAGCAACAAGTATTTTCCACCCACCGGGATTTGACTGTTTCCCGGCACGACACCATCATCAACGCCCTGAAACTCAAATATGCGGCGGGAATTCTGAATGACCAGGATATGTGGCAGATAAACCAGCTGCTGGAAAAATAACGAGGGAGCGCGACGGCACGGCGCTTGCCCCAACGCGCGGGATTGCAGTAGAATGTTCGATTCCGTGCCGGAACAGTGGTGACTGTAGCTCAGTTGGTAGAGCACAGGATTGTGATTCCTGTGGTCGTGGGTTCGATCCCCATCAGTCACCCCAAAATAATTGCTTGCGTTGCTGTCTCTCGCACTCCGCATTCGATGCCACCAAAACGCTGGAAGCGGCCCCTGTGAGAGGGTGAATGCGGGAGGCAAGGCAAGGCGCGAGGAAGTGAGTGCGTAAGACAACCCTCCGCTGGTAGGCGAACGCGCGAACGGCAACACCGTCATGCACCCGCATTCAATGCCCCTAAAACGCTGGAAGCCGCCCCTGTGAGAGGGTGAATGCGGGATGAAGCGCAAGGCGTCGTCGCAGCGAACGACCGAGACATACCTCTTTGGTAGGCGAGGAAGTGAGCGAGACGCAACACCGCGACTCGCCCGCATTCACCCTCTCACTAAAAGCGGTAGGTGGCCTGGGCGTATCCAGCAAGCCCCCTCCGCTGCCCCCCCATCGCCGTCGCATTGGCGTTCACAGACCAACTCTTCGTCGCTCTCCACTCTATGCCCGCTTCAACCAAGGCGCTGTGGCCTTGCGTCTCGGGTTCGTGCGCAATCTTTGTCCCATCCAGCTTCGCGCGCGCCTTGCCGTCAAACTCGTATTCCCAGCCCACGCCTACATGCGCGCGCAGGTTCTGCTCTATCGTATGGCGGTAGCGCGTGCCAAGGCGGCTGCGCAAGGAATCCGCACTGTCAAAGGACAGGCGCTCTTTTGCGCGGGTCGTCACGGTATCGCTGTCCTGATGGGTCCAGAGGAGTTTGGCATAGGTGTCCACACTGGCAACTTGGGTCAAGGGATAGTCAACTCCCACCCCCGCGTGCGCACCCCAGTAGTTGCCCTCGCTGTTGTAGTGCAAGTCAGAGACACTGCCCTTGCCATCAAAGTCTGCCTTGGCGCGTCCGATACGGGCAGAGCCTTCCAGATAGAGGTGGTTGGTAAAGGAGTGTTTGGCAAAAACGCCAATGCCATAGTGCCAGGTATCGCCATCTCCCCACCCAAAGCGGCTGTAGCTGTCATAACTGCCAATACCTCCCTCGGCAAAGACACCGGTGGTCAGCATTCCCAGACGGGTGGCGGTGTCAAGGGCACCGCCCAGGGCAAAACTCGCCCCATTATTGTTCACGCTGGAGCCGGTACGGGTTTTGATGGTGCTGCCCTGTATGGAGACAAAGGAACGAAAACCAGCGCTCGTCGGGGTTTGGGAGGAGTGTTGCCAGTTGTCCAGAAGGGAAACCATATGGTCTGCGCCGCTGGTGAGTGCGGCAAGGCGCGCGGAGGCACCATAAAGGTAAGCCCCAGCCTTGTTCTGATTGACTTCTTTCCCTGCCAGTGTGGCGACCAGTGCGGTATCGCCGTTTTCCAGCGCAACATCAAAAGTGTAGTCTGTTGCGCCGAAAGCGTATTGGGAGGACGATGTGCCGGACACGCTGCCGCTCATGGGGTTGGATGTACTGATCAGAATGGCTTGCTGCCCCACCCGCAGGGCGGCGGCAGGTATCCCCGTAAAGTGTGTGCTGACGTTGGCGTTGCTGCCCAAATCCACATTGCCGCTGGTAGTGAGGACGGCTTGCCCGCTGCCGATTGCGCTGGCGGGCAGGGTGAACCGGTAGTTTTCGAAGTTGGCGATTGTTGCCGTTGTACTGATCATCGCGTTATTGATGTGCAGGATGTTGCCCCTGCGGGCTTCACCTGCGCTCATCCCGCCGCGAATCGCGTTGGTGACGCTGCCGCCGCGAATTTCGACGGTATTGTCTGTCGCATCGCCCACTCCGCTGAATCCGCCTACAACCGTGTTAGCGCTGCCGTTATGGATGATAACGGTATTGCCCGTGGCGGTGTCGTTACTGGTTCCGCCAAGGACAGTGCCACCATAGACGGCACCGTTAAAGCTTCCGCTGATGATGATGACGGTGTTGCCTATGGCGCTGCCAGCGTAGCTGAGTCCACCGTGGACAAGAGGGGTAGTCGCGTTGCCGCTGATGGTGACGGTGTTGCCTGCGGCGTTGCCGCTGTCGCTGGATCCACCAGTGACGCCAACGGCGGTCGCGTCGCCGCTCACGGTAACGACGTTGCCTGTGGCAGCGCCGTTGCTGTTTCCGCCCCTGACAACGCCACCAATGCTTCCGCCGCTGATGTTAACGATGTTGCCCGTGGCAGTGTCGTTA
>JAISAG010000083.1 GCA_031266815.1 Burkholderiaceae bacterium
CCCGTTGGGGTCGGCAGCCAGTTTGGCGCCAAATTCTCGCCCAGAGTGTCTTTTTCCTTTTGCAGGAACAGGGTAACCGCCCCATCGTTGGGGTCAACAAACAGCTTGGGCATATCCTCACTGCGAATAATCGAGAAACGCTGGAGCGCCTCGTTCGCAAACAGGGATTCATCCTGGTTGTACAGGGTCAGCGACCAGAAACCATTTGCCGGCGGCAATTTGTCCTTTTCAAAACGAACGGTGTATTTGCTCAGACCACTCAGCGCCTTGGAGTCGGCATCCATCTGGAAGACGACTTCCGTTATTTCCTGCGGCGAGGCGCCGTACAGGTCTGTCATTGCGGTATAGGCGCGGACAAAGTTGTCTTTCAATTCCGCACGCGTACCATGCTGTGCCTTGACAAGCCGCACCTTGACCGATTGTTCCAGGTCCGCTTCAGCCGCTGTTACGCCTTCCTGAAAGGCTTTCTTTTCATTGTCGGGCAATTTGTCTGCAACAAACTCCTTGCCGGGCGCAACATCAATCTTGGCAAACTGCTTGAACAATTCGGCCTCACTCTGCGGAATCGGTCCAGCCAGTTGCAGAACAAAATTCAGGCAGGAAAAGAACCACGGGGTCTTGACCTTGGCGTCACTGTACGGGGGAAAGGAGGGCTGAGGCAACTCAGGCGGCGCCGGTTTCTTTTCAAAGGCACTCAGCGATTGCAGCACGAAACCCGATTGCAGGGCTTTCACTCGCGACTTGTCCTCCCCTTTCGACAGCAACTGGATACGAACCAGTGCATGAACAAACCGGGTATCTGAACGGATGGTACGGACAACGCCGGCTGGCGCCTCCCCTTTCCAGTCCGGCCCGGCGAGCAGGTACGCACCGCCCTTGATTTCTCCCTTGCCCGAACTGATGTAGTCGTAGTGATACCCAAACAGGTCGGTCAATTGCACGGAGAAGTAACGTCCTTCCCCTATTTCGGGCACTGTCAGAACAAGCGGCTCGCGTCTCAAATCAAACCACGCACTGCCCGAAGGAGCGTCAACCGACGCCGTCCGTTTTTCGGACATATCCGGCACCACTATTTCCGCCGGGAAGTGCAACGCATTGAGCGGCCCCTTGTAGGACGCACCCTGCTTGTCAATGGACGTTTCGTAGAGATTCTTGTAACTGGCTACCAGCGGGTAACCGTAGACATAAGCCTCCTTGGCTATTTTTGTGATTTCCGCATCGGGAATATCCCTTTTGGGCCCGCAAGACACAAGCAACAGAACGGTCGCCAGACCGACAAAGAACTTGAGCAGTTTCATCATGATCTCATTCATCCGGTAGAGTTTCAGTTTCATCCCGCACCACCCGATGACCTTCGGGCAGAAGCAACAACGCGTTCGCAAGGGGCAGGAGAAGCAAACAACCTTGCTACGCGAACAGGATAGTACGACTCTGTAATAAAAGCAAAATTTTTTTGTTTTTGAACGCTTTTTTGGGGACATCCGCCAATTTCTGCTCTCATGCCACGTCATTCCCGACATTAATTGCTACAATCCGCGGGGTACGCCACTTATTTCGGGACGGGAATACGCCATGAATCAATTGGAACAACTCAAGCAATACACTACTGTGGTCGCCGACACGGGAAATTTTCAGTCCATCCGCGAATTTGCACCGCAAGACTCAACAACAAACCCTTCGCTCATACTCCGGGCCGTACAGCAAGAAGCCTACGCTTCCCTGCTCGAAAAGGCGGTTCGCGACTATCGCCATGAATCCGTCACGGCCATCATTGACCGCTTGCTGGTCGCTTTCGGATGCGAAATTCTTGCCATTGTGCCCGGAAGAGTCTCAACAGAAACCGATGCCCGCCTTTCATTCGATACTGATGCCAGCATCCAGAAAGGAAGGGAACTGATTGCCTTGTACGAAGCGGCGGGAATCCCCCGCGAACGTGTTCTCATCAAGATTGCTTCTACATGGGAGGGCATTCGTGCGGCAGAGATACTGGAAAAGGAAGGCATACGCTGCAACATGACCCTGCTTTTTTCCATGGCGCAAGCCGTTGCCTGTGCAGAAGCCGGGGTGCAGCTTATTTCGCCTTTCGTCGGTCGCATCTACGACTGGTACAAGAAATCCACAGGAATGGAATACGCCGGGGAAGAAGACCCCGGGGTGCAATCAGTACGCCGGATTTATGCTTACTACCGCAAATTCGGCTACAAAACAGAGGTGATGGGCGCCAGCTTCCGAAACACATCGCAAATCGTTTCTCTCGCTGGATGCGACCTGTTGACCATCAGCCCGGAATTGCTGTCGCAACTGGCGGCATCCGATACGCCCGTACAGCGCCGTCTCAGCCAGGAAATGGCAATGGCAGACCCTGTATCCAGAATGGAAATTCAGGAAAAATCCTTCCGCTTCCTGTTGAACGAAGACGCCATGGGTACTGAAAAACTGGCAGAGGGTATCCGTCTTTTCTGCGCGGATACCCGTCGACTGGAGCAAATCGTCGAAGCACAGCGGCAAAAATAACGCGGAACCTTCCTTCGCTGCGCGCAGAAAACAAATACAGGGATGACACTGTTAAACGCCGTATTGGAGGCGATAAATCACGCCGTGTGGGGAATACCCCTGATATTCCTTTTGTCTGGCGTGGGCATCTATCTCTCGTGCGGTTTGCGCTTTATGCCGCAGCGGCAAATCCTTCCCGCCTGCCGCCTGTTGTGGCAAAGCAGAAAACGCCACGGAACCGGTGACATTACGCCGTTTAACGCACTGATGACTGCCATGGCAGCACATGTCGGCACAGGCAACATTGCCGGTGTGGCCACTGCGGTCTATTACGGCGGTCCGGGCGCCCTCTTCTGGATGTGGGTCGTTGCATTGATCGGCACAGGGACTGTCTTCTGCGAAACAACGCTGGCAGTCCACTTCAGAGAACAGGATGAACATGGCAATTCCATCGGCGGTCCCATGTACTACATCAAAAACGGGCTGGGAAAGCGCTGGCACTGGCTGGCGGTCCTGTTCGCCCTTTTCGGCACTTCCGCAGCGGCCGGTATCGGCACAACTGTACAGGCACATTCCATGGCGGATTCCCTGTACGACACTTTCGGTATTACCCCGCTCATTACGGGCATTGTGTCCGCCATTTTGGCCGGTATGGTGCTCTTGGGAGGAATACGACGCATCGGCGATGTTGCTGGCTGGATGGTTCCGTTCATGGCGGCTGTCTATGTCGGCGCCTGTGTGCTGATCCTGTGCCTGAACATCACCGTATTGCCCGATGCGCTCATATTGGTCGTTCAGTCGGCTTTCACGGGCTCGGCTGCCACGGGTGGATTTGCCGGCGCAACAGCGTGGGCGGCAATTCGCTACGGTTTTTCGCGCGGCATTTTTTCAAACGAGGCAGGCATGGGCAGCTCTCCCATCGCCCATGCCTCCGCACAAACGGACAGCCCCACCAGACAGGGCGCCCTGGCGATGGTCGGCGTACTGATAGACACCATCGTGATCTGCACAATGACGGGACTGGTCATCATCACGACCGGCGCGTGGAAAAGCGGCAGCAACGGCGCAGTACTGTCCAATCTGGCCTTTAATACGGCACTGCCCGGCGTCGGCAAATACATTGTTACTTTCGGTATGGTTTTCTTCTCTTTTTCCACACTGATCGGCTGGAGCTTTTACAGCGAAAAATGCCTGCAATATTTGTGTGGAACAAAGGCTATCAAGCCATTCCGGCTCGTCTGGGTGTTACTTATTCCGTTGGGGACGCTGCCGTGGATTGACCTCGGCACTGTCTGGCTGGTTGCAGACATACTCAACGCACTGATGGCCGTACCCAACCTGATCGCGCTGGTACTGCTTTCCCCCGTCCTGTTCCGGCTGGTCAGGGGGAACGCACAAAGCCTGTGCGCGTAGCGCTGCCAAGGCCGCCGCTCCCGTCAGATGAAAGCGGGCAGTGCGCCGGAACGCTTCTTCGAAACGCGCAGAACGCATGCGGGCAAAACGGCATTGGCATATCCGCGGGCGGAGCGCGTCCCGCCCCCGCTGCCACCCCGTTAACGCTCCCGCCAGTCGGCAATGCACATTTTCAGCTGCGCTGCCAACCGATCAGAAGCACCGCCCAGTGTTTCCAGGATCAGCTCACCTTCTGCCGCATACGCAAGGCACTTTTCTTTCGACCAGTGCGCGGGAGGCAGGCCCAAATTGGCAATTCTGTCGGACAGCTTCACCCGCCAGATGTCTCGCGGTTGTCGCAGAATGCGGTCAAGGGAATCCCGCATGGCGTCCTCGCCGCTTTTCTCTTCGCTTTTTGTCAGCGCGGAGACACCGGCGGCAACTGCTTCCCCGAATTCTTCCTGTATCTCTTTCAGCGTGGTTTCCGTGTCTTCTACCGTGTCGTGCAAAATGGCGCAGACAATGGACAGTTCGGCATCGTCCGCCTCTCCCGCGAGCAGTGCAGGCAGCAGTGTCATGACAACCGCACCGATATGCGTCAGATAGGGTAATCCTGTGCCGGAAAAGTGCTGCCCGTGGTGCCTGTGCACGGCGAACATCCAGGCTTGCAGGAACAAGGAACCGGAAAGATGACGCTGCAAAATACCCAACATATACCGCTCCCTTTTTCGGGGGCGCGTCCCCTCGTCGCCCTGCCCGCTCCCCGCCGGATTGTACCACGCGCATCGCCATGCAAAGCCCGGTTCCCTGCACGGTGATTCCTGCCCCAACGCAACGGACTCCCGCACAAGCGCTTCAACCGCCACACCCGCGCAACGACAGGGGAGAGGAAAGGACGGGAATATGGCATAATGGCAACTGTTGCGGAACCACATCCTTTGATTATGCCCAAAACGCTCTATGACAAACTCTGGGAGTCCCACGTCATCCGGACGGAGGAAAACGGAACGGCGCTGCTCTACATTGACCGCCACCTCCTGCACGAAGTAACCAGCCCGCAGGCATTTGAAGGGTTGCGACTGGCAAACCGCCCCCTGTGGCGCAATGCCGCCAACCTGCTGGTTGCCGACCACAATGTACCAACAATTGACAGGAGAGGCATTATCCAGGACCCCGTGGCGCGCCTGCAAGTGCAAACCTTGTCCGACAACGCAAAGGCGTACGGGTTGGCCTACCTTGACATGAATGACCTGCGCCAGGGTATCGTACACGTCATCGGACCGGAGCAAGGCGCTATTCTGCCGGGTATGACGGTGGTCTGCGGAGATTCGCACACCTCGACGCACGGCGCCTTTGCCTGCCTTGCCTTTGGTATTGGCACATCGGAAGTGGAACACGCGCTTGCCACACAAACCCTGCTGGCGAAAAAATCGAAATCCATGTGCATCAGAATTGAGGGCAGCCTGCAAGCCGGCGTCACCGCAAAAGATATCGCGCTGTACCTCATCGGGCAGATCGGCACCGCAGGCGGAACGGGACATGCCATCGAATTTACCGGCACAGCCGTTGAAAATCTTTCCATGGAAGGCCGCATGACCCTGTGCAACATGGCGATAGAAGCAGGGGCGCGTTCCGGCATGGTAGCTGTGGACGAGATAACGCTCGACTACGTCAAGGGCCGCCCCTTTTCGCCCAAAGCGGACCAGTGGGAAAAAGCGCTCGCATGGTGGCAAACATTGCATTCGGACGAAGGCGCACAATTTGATGCGACCGTCCCAATAAATGCCGCGCAAATTCCGCCGCAGGTGACATGGGGCACCTCGCCGGAGATGGTCACCTCCATTGAGGGGCGCGTGCCCAATCCTGCCCGCGAAAGAGATGCCGTCCGGCGCGGCGCCATGGAAAGATCGCTGGACTATATGGGGCTTCGGGCAGACCAGCCGGTTTCCGACATCCGGATTGACAAGGTGTTCATCGGGTCGTGCACCAATTCGCGGATTGAAGATTTGCGCGCAGCAGCAGCGGTGGTCAAAGGCAAGCAACGCGCGGCAAATGTGACACTGGCAATGGTGGTACCCGGTTCCGGATTGATCAAGCGGCAAGCGGAAGCAGAAGGGCTGGACAAGGTTTTCATGGATGCCGGGTTCGAGTGGCGGGAGCCGGGCTGCTCCATGTGTCTGGCGATGAACGATGATCGGCTTTTGCCCGGCGAGCGCTGCGCCTCAACCTCCAACCGCAATTTTGAGGGCAGGCAAGGGCAAGGCGGACGCACCCACCTCGTTTCTCCGGCAATGGCGGCGGCGGCCGGTATTGCGGGGCATTTTGTTGACGTGCGCCCGCTTTCCTGAAAGGAAACGCCATGGAAAAATTTACCGTTCACCAGGGGATTGTGGCGCCGCTTGACCGAATCAATGTGGATACCGACGCGATTATCCCCAAGCAGTTCCTGAAATCCATTCTCCGTACCGGGTTTGGCACCAACCTGTTTGACGAATGGCGTTACCTTGACCACGGAGAGCCGGGAATGGATAACGCCAAACGCCCGCTGAATCCGGATTTTGTCCTGAACCAGGCACGCTATCAGGGGGCGTCCATCCTGCTCGCCCGCAAGAATTTCGGTTGCGGCTCATCCAGAGAACACGCCCCGTGGGCACTGCAACAGTATGGATTCAAGATCATTATCGCGCCGAGTTTTGCCGACATTTTCTTCAACAATGCATTCAAAAACGGCTTGTTGCTGGTTACCCTCGAAGAGGAACAGGTGTCTGCCCTATTCGACAAGGCTATCGCAACAGAAGGCTACCACCTGACCGTTGACCTTGAAAACTTGTTCCTGTCCGACGAAGGCGGAGAGATTCGCTGCGATTTTGCTGTTGATCCGTTCAGAAGATACTGTCTGCTTAACGGACTGGACGACATTGGTCTGACGCTGCGCCACACGGAGGAAATCCGCGCCTATGAAAAGCGCCATATTGCCGAGTGCCCGTGGCTTGCCAACACCATCTGAACTCATAACGCATCGAAGGACGGGGAAGTGTGAAAATAGCTGTTTTGCCGGGGGACGGTATTGGTCCCGAAATTGTGGCGCAAGCGGTGCGCGTACTGCAAGCGCTGGACGAACCCTTTGAACTGGAATACGCCGAAGTGGGAGGAGCAGGCTACGCCGCACACGGTCACCCTCTGCCGCCCGCGACGCTGCAACTGGCGAAAGATGCAGATGCCATCTTGTTCGGCGCGGTGGGCGACTTCCGGTACGACAACCTGGCGCGCCCCCTCAGACCGGAGCAGGCAATCCTGGGGCTGCGCCAGCATCTGGAACTTTTTGCCAACTTGCGGCCCGCCATTCTGTATTCCCAACTGGCAGGCGCTTCCACACTGAAGCCCGATGTGGTTTCAGGACTGAATCTCCTTATCGTTCGCGAACTGACGGGCGATATTTATTTCGGTCAGCCCCGCGGCATTCGCAACGCGCCGGACGGTCCATTCGCGGGAGAGCGGGAAGGATTCGATACCATGCGCTACGCGGAAACAGAAGTCCGGCGAATCGCCCGAATTGCCTTTCAGAGCGCAATGAAGCGCGGCAAGCGCCTGACAAGCGTGGACAAGGCCAATGTGCTGGAAACCTCCCAGTTCTGGCGCGAAATCGTGAGCGCCGTCCATCAGGATTATCCCGATGTCAAGCTGGACCATCTGTACGTAGACAACGCGGCAATGCAACTGGTTCGCGCACCCAAAGACTTCGATGTAATTGTGACAGGAAACATGTTTGGCGACATCCTTTCCGATGCAGCGGCAATGCTGACAGGCTCAATCGGCATGCTGCCTTCCGCCTCGCTGGATGCCAGCAACAAGGGATTGTACGAGCCATCGCACGGCTCCGCACCGGATATTGCGGGAAAAGGCATTGCCAATCCGCTGGCAACCATCCTTTCTGCCGCAATGCTGCTGCGTTATTCCTTCAACAAATCGGCGCAAGCCGACCGCATAGAGCGCGCGGTGGGCACCGTGCTGGAAAAGGGAATCAGAACAGTGGATATTCACGAGCCGGGGTTGCGACAGGTCGGTACCCGTGAAATGGGTGACGCGGTTATCGCCGCGCTGTAGCCAGTCGGGATATCTGTTCGGGAGCAGGCAATGAAGCAGGTTGGTATCGTAGGCTGGCGCGGCATGGTGGGATCGGTGCTCATGCAGAGGATGCAGGAGGAAAACGATTTTGCTGACATCGAACCCATTTTCTTCACCACTTCCAACGCGGGAGGGAGCGCACCTGCCCCGGCGAAAAACGAGCGTACCCTTCAGAACGCGTTCGATACGAACGCACTCGCGCGATGCGATGCCATCCTGACGTGTCAGGGAGGAGACTACACCCGGGAGGTATATCCCAAGCTGCGTGCGGCAGGGTGGCAAGGGTACTGGATTGACGCCGCATCCGCACTGCGTATGGATGATTCCGCCGTCATCGCGCTTGACCCTGTCAACCAGCACATTATCAAAGACGGCATTCAGGCGGGAATCCGCAACTTCATCGGCGGAAACTGCACAGTGTCGTGCATGTTGATGGGACTGGGCGCCCTGTTTGCGCAAGACCTGGTGGAATGGATGTCAACCATGACCTATCAGGCGGCATCGGGTGGCGGCGCGCAGCATATGCGTGAATTGCTTGCCCAGTTTGGCATGCTCCACGGCAGTGTGCGCGACAGCTTGGACGACCCTTCCGCTGCCATTTTGGAAATAGATCGCCATGTCCTGAATCGCCAAAAAGAACTGACCGCCGAGGAAACCCGGCATTTCGGCGGCATCCCGCTGGCGGGCAGTCTCATCCCGTGGATTGATACCGACCTGGGCAACGGCATGTCCCGCGAAGAATGGAAGGGAAAAGCAGAAACCAACAAAATACTGGGGTATTCGGGAGAAAACGCGGTGCCTGTGGATGGGATATGCGTCAGGATTGGCGCCATGCGCTGTCATTCGCAAGCGCTTACCATCAAATTGAAAAAGGCTGTGCCGCTGGACGAAATCCAGGACCTGATCGCAAACTACAATCCGTGGGTAAAGCTAATCCCCAACACACGCGAGGATTCCGTGCGCTGCCTGACACCTGTTGCCGTCAGCGGCAAACTGGACATTTCAGTGGGACGTCTGCGCAAAATGGAAATGGGAAATCACTACCTGTCTGCATTTACCGTGGGGGACCAACTTCTGTGGGGCGCAGCAGAACCGCTAAGGCGCGTCCTGCGCATCCTGCTGGAAAAATAGAAATCCTGCCCTCTTGCGTCCCGCAATGCGCTTGCAGCAGCTTGATGTGGCAAGGCATTCGGACAGACGCCGCAATATTGGATGAATCTTCAAGTTAGCTACGCTTTGAAAATAGCGGAGTTCGAATTGAGAGACAAACTTCAGCATATCCGGCAGATTGAAGCGATAGCGGCCTGACCAAAGGCAGGCTTTCCCCGCCGCTTGCCCGCCTATCGTATTCCTCGCGCAGGCGGAGGTGATCCTTGCACGGCACCCCGCACGGGGTTTTGTGCGAAGAGCCAACAGGAGAACGCTGTACTGGTTTTAGCGCGTCAACACGGCACCGGGTTGAACGTTCCGAACTTTAGTCCGGGGAAGAGGTCAAGCCTGAATATGCGCTGTTGGCCTGCACGTGAAGGTACGCTTTATGTACACATGAACGGAAAAGGAGGCAACACATGATTAATACCGACGTTACTGCGTTCAGAAAAAACATCTTCTCTATTCTTGAGCACACAATAAAGTATAACCAGCCCGTCAACGTCAGCACGAAGGACGGGAATGTGGTTGTTATCAGTGAGGAGGACTACAGGAATCTGACGGAAACCTTGTATCTGACGTCTGTACCCGGGCTGAAAAAGGTCATTGAACAGGGTATTAAAACACCGCTGTCAGAATGTATTCCGGAAAAAGAGGCACAGTGGTGACATATAGCGTTGTTTATACCAAACACGCATTGAAGGACATGCAGAAGCTGAAGTCGGCACACCTCGACGAGAAAGCAAAAAACCTCATTGCCATCATAAGGGAAACCCCTTTTTGCCCAATGCCACCTTACGAAAAACTGGTCGGTGACTTGCAAGGCGTGCCGTCCCGAAGAATCAACATCAAACACCGGCTGGTCTATCAGGTTTTTGAAAAAGAAAAGATAGTGAAGATCATCAGCATGTGGTCTCACTATTGATCTTTTGACGAGTTATCCCTGCGATTTTTCCCGCAGGGAAAAACCCTGAATAAGCGAACGCGCGAACGGCAACGCCGCCACGCACTCGTGCCCGGTACCCCTAAAACGCAAGAGGCTGCCTCTGTGAGATGGCGAATGCGGGATGGGAACGGCGATGGCAGGCGAATCGCCGTGTGTCATGCGCTCCCGCGTCTACCAAAGAGGTATGCCTTGGTCGCGCATTTCCACACGGCCTTGCACTTCATCCTGCCTCGCCGTCCCCTCGGGTTGCATCGGTAAGTTAACACAACGATTCGCCCGCTACCCCCACAGGAAAACGTGGAATGCGGGAGGCAGGGCAAGGCGCGAGGCTGTGAGCGTGTGAGACATACCTCGCCGGTAGGCGAACGCGCGAACAACGAAGTAACACCGCCATGCACCCGCTCTGCGTTCAAGAAACGATAGCGCTCGAAGCTGCCCCTGTGAGAGGGTGAATGCGGGATGAAGCGCAAGGCGTCGTCGCAGCGAACGACCGAGACATACCTCGACGGGTAGGCGAGGAAGTGAGCGAGACGCAACACAGCGATTCGCCCGCATTCGCCCTCTCACTAAAAGCGGTAGGTGGCCTGGGCGTACCCGCTAAGTCCTTTTCTCTGCCCCCCCATCGCCGTCGCGTTGGCGTTCACAGACCAACTCTTCGTCGCTCTCCACTCTATGCCCGCTTCAATCAAGGCGCTGTGGCCTTGTGTCTCCGGTTCGTGCGCTATCTTCGTGCCATCCAGCTTCGCACGCGCCTTGCCGTCAAACTCATACTCCCAACCTACCCCCACATGCGCGCGCAGGTTCTCTTCTACCCTATGGCGGTAGCGTGTACCAATGCGGCTGCGCAAAGAGTCCGCACTGTCAAAGGAAAGACGTTCCTTCGCGTGGGTCGTGACGGCATCGCTGTCCTGATGCGTCCAGAGGAGTTTGGCAT
>JAISAG010000152.1 GCA_031266815.1 Burkholderiaceae bacterium
GAACAGCAGGGAATCTCCCGGCAAGAAAGGGGTAACCACCAGCCCTGTCTCACAAAAAATGATCCCGAACAGGACAATGTAGACTTGCGTGCCATAGTTGCCAATCAGTGCCCCCAGTGTTTTATCAACGTGGATAAGCGTATCGAGAAGTTGCACAAAATCCATAGTACCGATTGATGCGAGCAGTTTGAGGGCGTTGGCGGATGAAACCCCGCGAGTATATCCTATCGGCAAGGGCAAGTCATGCCCTGCCTGCTATAATCTCCGCATGGATACGACTCTCCTTCCCCGCATAGAATGTTTGCCGGACAGGTTGATTTCGCAAATTGCCGCAGGTGAGGTAATAGAGCGCCCCTCCGCTGTTGTGAAAGAGTTGCTGGAAAACGCGCTGGACGCAGGAGCAACACGGATTGATATCCATCTTGAAAAAGGCGGCGTCAAGCGTATCGCCGTCAGCGACAACGGGTGCGGCATTCCTCATGACCAACTTTCATTGGCACCCGTTCGCCATGCCACCTCGAAAATCGCTACGCTGAACGACCTTGAACGCGTCAGCACCCTCGGGTTTCGTGGGGAAGCGCTGGCCTCCATGGCGGCAGTTGCCAAACTGTCCCTTTTTTCCCGCACGGCGGATTCACCCCATGCGTGGCGGTTCGATGGCGATGGCGGAGAAGAGCCCGTCCCCTCTTCGGGTGGATACGGCACCACGGTTGAAGTAGCGGAGTTGTACGTTAACACGCCAGCCAGGCGAAAATTCCTGAAAAACGAACAAACGGAGTACGCACACTGCGCCGAAGCGCTCAGATTCATCGCGCTTGCCTCCCCTCATGTTCATTTTTCCTTGACGCACAACAGCAGGCTTACCCTGCAGCTACAGGCAGGCACACTTGAACAACGCGTTTTTGCTATCCTCGGTACAGATTTCTCCAAAGCCTGCCTGCACTTCGAGCATGCCATTCCTGCCACCACAGAAACAGGCGCTCCCCGGATTTACGGGTATCTGGGGGAGCCAACCGTTGCGCGGTCACGGGGTGACATGCAGTATTTTTACGTGAATCGCCGCCATATCCGTGACCGTACGCTTTCCCATGCTGTTCGTACCGCGTATGGAGACCTATTGCCTACTGACCGCTACCCCGCGTACGTCCTTTATCTTGAGCTCCCCCACAGGGAAGTGGATGTCAATGTGCATCCGACCAAAACAGAGGTGCGCTTTCGGAATGCGCACAGTATCCATCAGTTTGTTCACCACGCTGTCAGGGATGCCTTGTCTGGAATGCACCGGACACCGGAAATCTCTCCACAGCACACATTGCTGAAGCAAGGGCTGCCAGGGAAAATTCGCAGTGATGCCTCCCGACACACACAATCGGTGGCGCATGCCGTGCAGCAGAATCCGCAGGAATATGTCGCGTTTGTTTCGGCAGCGTTACATCACGATGCCGCTCCCGCCGCTTCTGAGACAATGCAGGAAACGGCACCGGCACAGGAGATGGCACATCATCCGCTGGGCTATGCTCTGGTGCAGTTGAGAAATACCTACATTCTTGCCCAGAACACAGAAGGACTGGTCCTGGTGGACATGCACGCCGGACATGAACGCATCGTTTATGAAAAGCTGAAGTCCGCGACGAATCAACACACACTGGAAGTACAAACGCTCCTGATCCCTTTTTCTTTTCATGCATCCGAACTGGAAATCGCGATGGCAGAAACACACTCTCAGTTTCTGTTGTCACTCGGGTTTGAGGTTTCCCAAATTTCCCCTCACACTCTATCCGTTCGCACCACTCCGGCCTTGCTTCGCCATGCCGACATCGAAGCGCTGATGCACGATGTACTGGGTGACCTCGTGCAATATGGCGTATCCCAGGTTACGCAAGAAAAGCTGAATGATATATTGGCAACTATTTCCTGTCACAGCGCTGTGCGGGCAAACCACTCACTTGGCATAACCGAAATGAACGCGCTCCTGCGGCAGATGGAAACAACGGACAGGGCTGACTATTGCAACCACGGGCGCCCAACCTGGGTTCATCTGGATTGGAAAACACTGGATGCTTTTTTCATGCGCGGACGATGAGTATCCCGCTGGCTGTCGCAATCATGGGGCCGACCGCTTCGGGGAAAACAGCAGTTGCCCTTGATATTGCGCGCCGCATCCCATCCGAAATCATCTCGGTGGATTCGGCGCTCGTTTACCGCGGTATGGATATCGGCACGGCGAAGCCATCCCGCTCAGCGCAGGAAAGCGTGCCGCACCACCTGATTGATGTGATTGACCCGACCAATGCATATTCCGCCGCATTGTTCCGTGAAAACGCACTTCGTCTTGTTCACGAGATTACAGCACGAAACAGATTACCTCTACTGGTCGGTGGCACCATGATGTATTTCCGCGCCCTGTATGATGGTCTGGATGCACTCCCCCCCGCAAATTCAGCGATTCGCGCGAGACTGGACGACGAATGCCGGGTGCATGGCACCCCGTATTTGCATAAGCGCCTGATGAACGTGGATCCGGTTACCGCCGGGCGCTTGAAGCCCACAGACACCCAACGCATACAACGCGCCCTCGAAGTTGCTGAATTGAGCGGCACACCGCTCTCTTCGTTGCACACGCGCAAAAAAAACAGACTCCCCTTTGCTTTCCTCAAAGTAGCCCTCGAACCCGCTGACCGCCATCTTCTGCATCAGCGAATCGCAGATCGTTTCATGTCCATGCTGGAAAATGATGCGCTCGTCAACGAGGTTCGGCAATTGCGAGTCCAATACCCCCTCCACCCCGAATTGCCATCCATGCGCTGTGTCGGATACCGCCAGGTATGGCAGCATCTTGATGGAGAATATGGGCGCGACACATTGTATGAAAAAGGGATCGCAGCGACCCGCCAGCTTGCCAAACGACAGCTGACATGGCTCCGCGCCATGCCGGACAGAGTGGTTATCAATTGTCTGGCAACGGATGCAGCAACACAAGTCCTTGAACGCATTCGAACCTGGTCAGGGTAACGGTCCCGCTCCGTGCCTGTCTTCGGTGCGGGGAGCCACATGCATCAAAAAGGGATTTTCCCATCATACAAGGAGACCTTATCCGGCTCCATGCTGTAGCTGGCACTTCCCAGATCAGAGGTGCTTTCTTCAACGACGATACTGCCATAGACCGTGACCAGGTACATGGAACGGATGTTTTTCGCTGGTTTGCTCAAACGAACATAAACAATCTGATTGGACGGCGGCGGGGGAACGTGAATGCATGCGCCAAAATAAGGAACCAATAAAAACGACTTCAATTCCGTATCGCTTTCCCAGTCCAGCGGCGCGACAAAACCAGTCAGTTTGATACGCTTCCCCTGGACAGCCGGATTTACCGGCGCGTTTTTCATGGCTTCCCTGTAAGCATCCATTGCCTTGATTGCGCGGGGATCATAGTCGGACAATTCATTCAGATTCAGACCGTCAAACACTTTGGCAGGATTCCATGATGCGGGCACCAATTCTTCCCATCGGGTTTCCACATATTGGCGAGCTGTCTCATCCTCTGTTCCCTGACGCTCGCAAGCAACTATTCCGACAAGAGAAAAACAAGTAATGACGGTGAAAACGGCACGCGACCATCGTCCAATAAATGACGCCAAAATTATCCTCCCGTTTCGCTGACACATCATGTTGATACACTCAGCCCATCCGCCAGACTCATCCGGTACGCATGGATAGCGGGAACGAGACTGGACAAAACACCTGCCACCCCGACACACCCCAGCAATATCCACTCTCCCGCACCGGGTAACGACAGTTCCAGCATGATGCCGTAGCTGTCCAACAGTGTGGGCCCCAGGCAAGTCAACAATAACTGGAATACGAAGCTTCCCCCCAATACGCCGATGACGGTCAACCAAATCCCCTCAAAGAGCAGCAACAGCACAATGTCGCCAAGACTGGCGCCGGCGGAACGCAAAATGGCCAGTTCCCGGCGACGCTCCCCAAGCCCGGCAAGCATAACTGAAATAAGACCCGCCAGGCTGGCAAGGGTGACCAGCAGGGAAATCAGCAATAACGCCTGTTCTCCCGTGCCAGCCAAGTACCATATCTGGTCTATCACCACACCGGGAATGATTGCCATCAAGGGTTCGTGCTTCCACGCATTAACTTCGCGCTGCAGGGCGAATACCCGTGTCCGTTTTTTCAGGCCCACCAGCAAAGCCGTTATGCTTTTGGGTTCAAGATTGAATTTCGTAACCTGGCTGC
This sequence comes from Burkholderiaceae bacterium, assembly GCA_031266815.1. Taxonomy (GTDB): domain Bacteria; phylum Pseudomonadota; class Gammaproteobacteria; order Burkholderiales; family Burkholderiaceae_D; genus Oxalobacter. The sequence continues at coordinate 4,249 of JAISAG010000152.1, forward strand.
TGGTGATGTTCAAACCGGGCATCACTGCCCCGCCCTGCCAATCCAGATGAATGGCTTCCATTGCCTCAAGGCTGATGTAGAGCGAGCGATCAACGGGTGTACCCGTTGCCGAAAGAACGCCTGATACCACAAAGGGTTTGTCACTATGCTCGGGAAGATTATCTCCGCTGCTTCCGTGGCTTAAGACTATTTTTTTTCCTGCCGTGTACCCCTGTTTCTTTGCCACCTCTGAGCCGATCACCACTTCAAAGAGGTCATTAAATTTCCTGCCGGCGGCGAATATAAGCGGCTTGTCCCGGCGGACGCGGTAATCCGAAAAAAAAGACGGGGTTGTCGCAACCACGGGGTGTCCTCTGTGTGAGTCTCCCAGCGAAACGGGAACACTCCACGCGATGTTCTCTTTCGCCGCGATGGCCTTTGCACTATCCCAGCCCATGTTGTGTGTGGCACTTCCAAGGTGAAAGACAGCGTACAGCATCAACTGAACATCTCCACCCCGCGCGCCGACAATCAAATCAGTACCGTGAACCGCTTGAAGAAAGCTGTCTCGCACCTGTGTCCTGATTTTCTCCACCCCAAGGAGAAGGACGATGGAAACGGCAATGGACAGGACGATTGGCAATAAGGTCCCTCGACGGTTCCAGGCACTTTTCCCTGAAAGAAACAGTAGCCAGCGCAAGCGGGTCACAGCGTTTCCCTGTGTGCCCTGTTCAGGGCAGGAAGATGCACGGTTACCGGAAACATATCGGCAAGCGTCTGGTCGTGACTGACAAAGAGCAAGGTTGAACCTGCTTTTTTACACTCTGCCAACAGCAATTTCAGGAACATCTTGCGCCCATCCGTGTCCAATGACGAAGTCGGCTCATCTGCAATCAGCAGGGATGGGTTGCCAATAAGCGCACGTGCTGCCGCAACACGTTGCTGCTGCCCGACTGACAGTTGAATCACACGCCTGTTCCACGATGCGGCGGGCAAATCCAGATTTTCCAGAAGCATTCGGGCCGTCTTAAGAGCGCTACCGGTCACATCCTCCGCATTCCCGTTCCGCTTGCGCGAAAAACGGCACGGAATCAGGACATTATCCAGAACAGACAAGTAAGGAATGAGATTGAATTGCTGGAAAATGAACCCGATGTTGTCACCGCGAAAGATATCTTTCATCGAAGAATTGAGTTCTCCCAGTGAGGTACCATTGACGACAACATCTCCCGCTGACGGGGAAAGAATTCCCGCAATGAGGTTCAGCAGGGTGCTTTTGCCACTGCCACTGGGACCAGAGATAAAAACACTTTCCCCTGTCCGCACGAGAAAGTCGGGTATATCCAGCACTGCCTCGCGTTGTTTTCTCCATGAAAACAACACATTACGCAAAGAAACGGCAACCCGGGGCAAGTCATCCCCTGCCTTCAGGGCCGTTTCTTCCATGATGCAATCCGCGCCTGCGCGACTCACCATTTGATAACGTTGGAGCGCGGTGTCAATCTTGCCGCACGTTGCCCTTTGGGCCCGGCTATCTGCATATCTACCCTCTTCAAACGAGGAAAAGATTTGAACAGGCCTGTCCTGATATACGTCAGGGCTTGAGGATTCTGGCAACGGTAAGCAAATTCCGCGTCAAGATCGGCGTGTTCATCATCGTCGTCCTTCTTGTCCTTTGTTTTCTTCGGGGAAACCGATGCGGATTGCGTGGCCTTGCCACCGGAGGAAGAAGGAGGAGCCAGCAAATCGCGGCTTATCACGTCAGATTTCAGAGATACTTTTTCCAGCACGCACCCGGCTTTATCAGGAAAAGAAAAAAGCGTTTTGTTCGTGTGCATAATCGCTGCCATCGCCCTGATTTCTTTTTCTTGCGAGGGCGTCCTGGGGGCATGCTCGAATGAAATGACGTTGGCAAGCGGTGTTTCCAGTTCAATTTCCACCTCCTGGCCTTCTATCGCCAGGTCTATCTTGGCGGCGCCATGTTCGTGCGCCTCATGTCCCCATGCCTGTGACACCCAAAACAGGGAGCACACCACGCCAAGAAAAAGAAAACGATTGTTCTTCATACGAGCCTCCTCAGATTAAATGCGAATTATTCTCATTAAATGAATCACCCCATTTTACACCATCACCTCGTTTGTATCCAGACACGGAGTGCATCAACCGTCTCCCCGACATCATGCACTCTGATAATGAACGCGCCATGCGCCGCAGCTGATAATGCTGCCCCGAGACTGCCAGCCAGTCTAGATGAAACAGGCTTGTCCGTAATCTGACCTATCATGGATTTGCGGGATAGCCCGACCAGTATGGGAAAAGGCAACGCTTCCCGCATCCTGCCCATATTGCGCATCAGTGTCAGGTTATGCTCCTGCGTTTTCCCGAACCCGAATCCGGGGTCAACACATATTCTCGAATGGGCAATGCCCTCATTCCGCAAGCGCGATGCCTGCCCGGACAAAAAGAGCGTGACCTCACCCGTTACATCATCATACTCGGGAGAGACCTGCATCGTTCGAGGGGTTCCCTGCATGTGCATGACACACAACCCGCAGGGACTGTTTTTGACTGCCAGAATGGCGTCGTCTGACCGAAAGCCGGTAATGTCGTTGATCATATCCGCACCCGCCGACAATGTCGCCCGCATGACATCCGGTTTGTATGTGTCAATTGAAAGCGGTTTGCCGCAGTTGGCGAGGGCTTCAACCACAGGCACAAGGCGATCCAGTTCCTGTTGCAAGGGAAGAGGAGCTGTGCCCGGGCGTGTTGACTCCGCGCCAATATCCACGATATCTGCGCCCTCCGCAATCATCTGCTCTGCTCGCCTGACTGCCGCACTAGTCTCCGTGTACGCCCCTCCATCAGAAAAGGAATCCGGGGTGACGTTGAGTATCCCCATCACCAAGGGGCGGCGGACTGCTTCCTCAAGCGGAAAGCGAAAGCGTCCGCATTGA
>JAISAG010000156.1 GCA_031266815.1 Burkholderiaceae bacterium
CTTGACAACTGGCAGCAGATCCAGCCTGCCTGTCGCACCAATCATCTGACGCGATATCCGGTTGGGAGGAGAAAATCCTTTTGGCGCGCCGCCTTCACGCAAACGCACCAGTTCCGCGGAACCCGCTTCTTTTGCCTGTTCTGCGGCCTTTCGATTCAGGAGATATTTTTTGATATGTCCGCTCACTTCCGCAAGCGGCCTCACTGTCGCAGGAATGTGCTTGACGGCCCGCGCGGCAACCAACAGCTGCGGTGTTATCTCAATCGCGTCCGTATTGTGTTTGTTCTTGACAACCTCGTCCGCAAACAGGGCTTTTATCAGCTTTTCCTGCCCCAAAACCGGGTGGTTGGCGTAAGCAGGGTTGGAGGGTTGACGGGTTATGTTATCCACTTTCAGTATCTTCAGGTGCAAGCGGTCTGCGACAGGTTGCAAACTGTTCGGCTGTTCATACACCATGTTACCCATAATCTCGCTGTATTCCGCAAAGCGTTTTCCCGCAAGCTGCTGCCTGATCTCCGCTTCAATACGATTTCGCACCGCGGATAGCGGTCTGGGCACGGCAGGCTTGATGTCTGCCAGCCTGATAATGTGATAGCCGAAATCCGTCTGCACCACATCACTGATCTCGCCCGGCTTCATGGCAAAAGCCACTTCTTCAAATGGTCGCACCATTTTCCCGCGCGTAAAAAAACCGAGGTCACCTCCCCTGCCAACAGTGCCAGGGTCATTGGAATGGGCTTTGGCCAACGCGGCAAAATCATCCGGATTTGCCTTTGCCTTGGCAAGCACACTGTCTGCCAATTCCTTCGCCGCTTTTCTGTCCGAGTCATTTGCGCTGGCAGGCAACGCGATCAGGATGTGACTGGCACGGCGCTCCTCTGGAACAGCAAAACGCGCGGCATTCTGTTTGTAGTATGACTGGACATCCGTCTCACCCACCTTAATCGCTCCCGCCACAGTCGGCAGGTCCAGTATCAGCATCTCCGCGCTCATGCGCTCTGGAAGGGCAAACTCCTGCGGGTGCGCATTGTAATAGGATTCCACCTCTTCTTGCGACACATCCACCCTGGCGCGATAATTTGCCGCGTTAAAAAACAGCACCTGCGTTTCCCGTTCCCGCTCAAACACTTGCCGGATATGCTTGTCCAACTGCTCGGGAACGACTGCGGCATACTGGACAGGAACAATAATCTGCTGTTGCAGCAACCCTTGCCGCACCATAGAGGCATGCCCCTCATCTGTCAGGCCATACTCTTTCAAACCCGCTTCGTACCTTTTCCTGTCCAGCTTGCCATCGGGCGCTCTCAATCCAGGAATCTCCAGTATCTTGTTCAAGACTACTTCCTGCGGCACCGCCAGTCGCGCGTCGTGGGCTTCTGCCATCATCACGCGATCAGCAATCAGCCTGTTTAATACATCCCGCTTGAATTCCGGCGATTCAATAATTCTGGCGTCGAAACGGTCTCCCATCCGCTGACGCAGCACCTCCGATTGCTGGCGCTGGGCGTTTTCCCATTCTTGCCTGGTAATGGACTTCCCGCCTACTGATGCGGGCGAGTCGGATTGTTTCAGCATGTCATAGCCCTGCACGCCAAAAAAGATGAAGGAAGGGACGATAAAAACCAGCAGAATAATCTGCGTCAACAAACGATTACGACGAATAAACTCAAGCATGGGAATCAACCTTGGCAACACATGAAAAAAGGCGAACCCCTGTTCACCCTTCTACCCGATACTGGCGGGAATATCCGCAAAGCGGAAAAAGCAACGTGTACTCCGCATCCTGTCAAACCGGCAACAACCAGCGCCTCTCCACCCGGTCAGACCTCACATTCTACTCCACGAAACACCCCGTTGTACACACCACCGCGCCTGCCCATTCACCGATGCCGCCCCGTGACAGGAATCATGAGGCAAGCAGGCGAAAAGCGATGTACCCCGCCACGCACGCAAAAAGGCTGCACACAACGTGCAACAGTGTGTGTCCTATCGCCCACCAATACTCGCCCCGATGCAGGAGCGAAAAAGATTCCAGTGAGAATGTCGAAAAGGTGGTCAATCCCCCCAAAAAACCCGTCACGACGAACAGGCGCCACATCGGGGGCAATCCCGGGTAATGGCTGAAAAAGGCAAAGGCGAATCCGATTATTCCTCCTCCCAGCACATTGACGAGCCAGGTACCGACAGGCATTTGGGGGTGAACGGCGTTCAGCCACGCACTCGCTCCCCATCTCATCCATGCGCCCAGTGCCGCACCGATACCGACCGCAATCCAGTTCACGCGATTTCCTTCTCGTTGTGTCCGTGTTGTGCGGCGAGCTGGTCAGACTCTTTGGCGCTGACCCAGCAAACACCGGAATCCCTCTCTTCCTTCTTCCAGAGAGGAGCTTGTGCTTTCAGAGAATCCACCACAAACCCGCAAGCGGGAAAAGCGTCTTTCCGGTGGGCAGCCGAAACAGCAACCAGCACAATCTGGTCCGCAGGCACCAGCACACCGACACGATGGACAATTCTGACGCCCACAATATCCCACCGTGCTTTCGCCTGCGCGACAATATCGTGCAGGACTTTTTCCGTCATGCCCGGATAGTGTTCCAGTTCCATCTGAAAAACGGTGGATTCTTCGTTCATGTCGCGCACGGTCCCCACGAAACAAACGATGGCTCCGACACTTTCCGCGCGAAGCACTGCCAACTCTGCCGCGACATCAAAATCGGCTGTCTGGACGCGGACGGCACCCGTCCCCGCTACGTGTGGCGCATGAGGCATGGCACTTCCTGATCTTCACCCGTTACCCGGTATCGCCATTGTACAGGCACTCCGTCATCAACAGGGCCGCACACAATGCTTCACTACTTCTTCTGCTCATTCTTCGAATGTGAACGCGTTCCGGAATTCGAACGGGTGCCGCCGGAACGAGCGGGCGGACGGGAGGCGGACGAACGGGATGCAGATGGACGCGCTCCCGACTGGGTACGGGAAGTATGCCGCTGGGCGGGGCGTTGCCCCGTCTGCGTTGCCCTTGGAGAATTCCGGCTCGTTCCAGACGCCGGACGGGAGGACTGCCGTCTCGCAGCGGGTTGCTCCCTTCCTGCCGCGGGTCGGGCAGAGCGGCTACCCGGAGAGAGACTGTGGGCGGACGCTTGCGGGCCACGGGTGCCGGGTGATGGACGCCTGTCGCCCGCTTGCGGACCACGAACGCCATGCGGCGGACGCCTGTCGCCCTGGTGCGGTGGCGGACGCCTGTCGTCCCTGCGTGGTGGGGGATTCCTGTCACCCCGGTGCGGTGGGGGGCGTCTGTCGCCCCGGTGCGGAGGTGGGCGCATGCCATGCACCCTGTGAGGGGGAGGACGGTGTATCACCGCACGACGATGCCAGTCAAAATGACCGGGAAAGCGCGTGTAGCTGAACACAATGCCATTCCCCCACATAAATCCGCCGGAAGAATAGGCATACCCTCCCGGAGGCGCCCAGTAGTACGGCTCCTGCGGCCATCCCCACGAGCCGTATACCACGGTCGGGTTATAGTACGGAACATACGTTGTTCCGCTTGATGACGGCTCTATAACCACTCTCCCGTCGTCGTTTACCACATTCATGTATTCGTTTGACTGCAAACTGCCCGATTCCTGCGCTTTTTCCCTGAGGTGCTGAACGCGATCCATAACCTCTTCGCGCTGCTCGTTGAAAGCGTTGCCCAACTTGACTGTCCACTCCATATTGGATGACATGGTCAGCAGAACATCCGGGAACGGGAGAAGCGCTTTCACGCTGGAGTCCCAAGTGAACGAACCAGCCGCTTTGGCAAGCTCTTCTCCGCTCGCGTCTGGATATGCATCCACCCAGCGCCCCGCCTCGACGACATCCTTCTGATAGCCCGAAGCCATCAGGATTTGCAGCAACAGCGCATCGGGATACAGCGCGATGGGCGCCAGTATCTGGTCCAGTTCAGCGGTCGTATAGGCGGCTTGTGAGGTGCTTTGCAGCTCAGTCTGTGATTCAGAAGGAGGCAGATCGGCACAGGCGGAAGAACAAAGAACCGCAAAAGTCAGCACGCAAAACAAGTCGTATCGAACGCCGAAAAATCTTTTTTTCATACCAGATACTCCCGCGACATTGACAACAGACATCGAACAACACCCTGCTACCTCTCACCCACACATCTGATACTGCACCATCACACACCAACTACCCGACCACCTAACCCGCCGCAGTGGTCCGGGAAGGAGCTTCCTCTCTGCCTCGACTTCCCCTCCCCTCAACGCGAACGATGACCGGCGGATGAACGATATCTCGGCTGGGCGCGGGAAGCGTGCCGCTGGGGAGGACGTTGTCCTGCCCGTGCCTGAGGACGGTGTTGTCCTGTCCGCGCCTGAGGGCGGTGTTGCCCTGCCCGTGCCTGAGGGCGATGTTGTCCTGCCCGTGCCTGAGGGCGGCGTTGTCCTGCTCGCGCCTGAGGACGATGCTGTCCTGCCCGTGCCTGGGGATGGCGTTGTCCTGCTCGTGCCTGAGGGGAGCGCTGTCTCGTCTGCATCGCTCCCGGAGAACCCCGATCCGCGCCGGATCGTGATCGGGTAACACCGGGACGATCACCCGGTGAGCGACTGCGAACGGTATCCTGCGGCGCGCCTCGCTGCGCGCCTTGTGGCTCGACCTGCGGTGTATCTTGCGGCTCGGTTCGCCGCGCGTCCTGCGGAGCGCCTTGCGGCGCACCCGGTGATTCGGCTCGCTGTCCGGCTTGCGGCGCACCTCGCTGTGCGCCCGGCGATTCGGACGGAGAGGGTTGGGAATAAGCCGGAAAAGCAAACAACCAAGTGAAGAGAGCCAGCGTACAGAACAAAGCACATTGAGAACCATGAAATTCTTTTTTCATACAAGCCTCCCTGTTTTGTGCAGAGCGATACACTGCTCACCCGTTACCCGCCATGTTGCCCGCACGGGCAACATGGCGGGATAATTCTAACATTCTTTTACATTTTTATGCGTGTGTGTCTGCCCGCCGCCCGCTCGCTCTGCCACACGCAGGGAATAATCTGTCGCCCGCACATGCTTGGTCAGCGCACCGATGGAAATTCTGTCCACACCTGTTTCCGCCACGGCGCGCACGTCCTGCATGCCGATATTTCCCGATGCTTCCAGTACAGCGCGTCCACCTGTTAACGCAACCGCCTCCCGCATCATATCCCGGGTAAAGTTGTCCAGCAAAACGGACTTTGCGCCCGCCGCCAGCGCTTCTGCCAATTCCGCCAAGTTTTCCACCTCAATCTGCACAGGAATGTGACCATTTTTCACCTTGTGCAACGCGGCACCAATTCCGCCTGCCGCGACGATGTGGTTCTCCTTGACGAGAATGGCGTCGTAGAGCCCCATCCGCTGGTTGTATCCTCCGCCAACCCGAACGGCGTACTTTTGCGCCAGACGCAACCCCGGGAGCGTCTTCCTTGTATCGTATATTCCTGTCGGCATCCCGACAAGCTGCCGCACGTATTCACGGGTGGTACCGGCAATACCGGAGAGCAACTGCAAAAAATTGAGCGCCGTCCGTTCTGCCGTCAGCAGCGTACGCTCGGGTCCCCGCACCATGCAGACCACTTCCTGCGCACGCAGGGTGTCCCCCTCGGCATAATGCCACGCCATATGCACACGTCCCTGCCCGTCCACCTCTTCCATAACTGCATCGAACCAGGGTGCCCCACACAGCACGGCGTCTTCCCGGACAATGACATGGGCAGTTATCAGCCGGTCCGCCAACAAGTAATCCGCTGTCAAATCGGCACTCCCCACATCTTCTTCCAGTGCGATGCGAACCTGGCGGCGCAAGGATTCCGCCAAATCGGGAGAAAACGGGGAAAAAGGGTTTTTCAGATCGGAACTCATGCGGACGCGGCTCCGGAAATGGGTGCCGCCGCCGCGCTCCCCGCGGGAGCTCGACCGCTTTCCCTGTACTGTCTGGAGAAGTCCAGCATACGTGAAATACCCAAAACCGCCTTTTCCGCAATCGCCGGCTCCACATAAATCTCATTGTTTTCCTCTTCCAGCACTGTCGCCAGGCTGGAGAGTGTGTTCATCGCCATCCACGGACAATGCGCACAACTTTTGCAATCTGCGCCCTCACCCGCTGTGGGCGCCTCGATCAGTATCTTCTCCGGCACAGCCTGTTGCATCTTATGAAAAATACCCTTGTCCGTCGCAACAATGAATTTCTGTGCGGGCAAGCTTCGGGCAGCCTGAATTATCTGCGATGTAGAGCCAACGACATCTGCCAGTGCCACAACCGACGCTGGTGATTCGGGATGAACCAGCACGCGGGCATCGGGATGAGATTCCAGCAGGATGCCCAGCTCGACGCCCCTGAACTCGTTATGCACCAGGCAAGACCCTTGCCACAACAGCATGTCCGCTCCTGTCCGTTCCTGAATGTAACGCCCCAGATGGCGATCCGGCCCCCATATTATCTTTTCACCCCTGGCGTGAAGAAAGGAGACGATTTCCAGCGCAATGGACGATGTCACCACCCAATCGGCCCGCGCTTTCACCGGGGCACTGGTATTGGCATAGACCACAACAACACGGTCAGGATGCGCGTCGCAAAATGCCGTGAATTCCGCTGCCGGACACCCCAGGTCCAGTGAGCAGGTTGCGTCCATGTCCAGCATGAATATTCGCTTTTGCGGGCTGAGTATTTTTGCGGTTTCGCCCATAAAGCGCACCCCTGCCACGAACAGTTTGTCCGCCGGATGGTCCCTGCCAAAACGCGCCATTTCCAGGGAATCGGACACACACCCTCCGGTCTGTTCCGCCAAATCCTGCACATCCGGGTCAACGTAATAGTGCGCGACCAGCACCGCCTGCTTCTGCTGCAAGGAGCGGGCTATCCGTTCTTTCAGCCACCCCTTTTCTTCCCGTGAAGGCTCCGGCGGAACCTTCGCCCAGGCACAGGCAACCGCCACCTTGTCCCCGTTTTCACGGGGAAGGTCATACTCCACCGCCTTTATGCTCGCTCCACCTGCCTGTCTCATCTTTTTCCTTTCCCCACACGTGTGCCTTTCCCACACCCTATTGTAACGATTCCCCGCAAGATGCATCAAGAACACGCAGCAGCGCCAAAAGAGCGAAACGCCCCCGCTCCGGCATTCCCCGCACCCGGCACAGCGAAATGACTCTCCCCGTTTGTGTGGCAGGTCATGTATCGTCAGAAAGGAGTAGAATAGCCACAATTTCTTTCCGCCATACTGATAAATGCGGGCGAAGGTGACGTCTGTTGTCCCCTTTGTCTGGACGCTTTCCGGTTCCCGCGCCCGAACAGAACATGAACCTAACCGCGCTGTTCATCAAACGGCATGTCGCTACCGTACTGCTTACGGTAGCACTCAGCGTCACGGGCATCATCTCCTACTTTTTGCTGCCGGTCTCCCCGCTGCCCCAGGTTGATTTTCCCACCATTTCCGTCACGGCTTTCCTGCCGGGCGCTAGCCCCAAAACCATGGCGACCTCGGTGGCAACGCCGCTGGAACGCGCCATTGGCACCATTGCTGGCATCACGGAAATGACCTCGTTCAGCGGTCTGGGTATGACACGTGTTACCGTCCAGTTCGACCTGGACAGAGATATTGACGGCGCCGCCCGTGACGTGCAGTCCGCCATCAACAATGCGCTGAGCAACTTGCCAAGCAATATGCCCAGCAACCCCACCTATCGGCAGGTCAACCCGGCGGATGCACCCATCATGGCCATTTCGCTGACATCGGACACTATCCGGCGCGAGCAGTTGTACGATTTCGCATCCACCCTGCTGGCTCAGAAAATCTCCCAAATTGATGGGGTCGGACAGGTTGATGTGGGAGGAGGCTCACTGCCCGCCGTGCGTGTGACGGTCAACACGGATACGCTGCACCAGTACGGACTGGGGCTGGAAGACGTGAGCAATACTATCAGGCAGTACAATCCACACCAGCCGCTCGGTTCAGTCGAAGATGACACAAAACACTGGCAGATTACCGCCAATGATCAGGCGCACACCGCAGAAGACTACCGCTCCCTCGTTATCTCCTGGAAAAACGGCATGGCGTTGCGCCTTGGGGATGTCGCCCATGTTGGCAATTCGGTGCAGGATATCCGCCAGGTCGGTCTCACCAACGGAAAACCCAGTGTCGCACTGATCGTTTACCGCAAGCCGGGCGCAAACATCATCGCCGTGACCGACACAGTCAGGGAGACGCTGCCCCAGCTTCGCGCGTCCATTCCTTCCGCTGTGGACATGACCGTCACCTATGACAGCACCATCACCATCCGCTCCTCTTTGCACGAGGTCATGACCACCCTGTATATTTCGGTCGCGTTGGTCATCATCGTGGTTTTCCTTTTCCTTGGCAACCTGAGGGCAACCCTGATCCCCGGCATTGCCACAACGGCATCCCTGGTCGGCACGTTTGCAGGCATGTATCTGTGCCGTTTCAGTCTGGATAACCTCTCACTGATGGCGCTGGCCATCGCCACGGGCTTTGTGGTGGATGACGCCATTGTGGTGCTGGAAAACATCAGCCGTCACATGGAAGAGGGACTGTCTCCCCTTGATGCGGCCATCAAGGGTGCACGGGAAGTCAGCTTTACGGTCATTTCCATCAGCCTCTCGCTCATTGCCGTTTTTATCCCTATTCTGTTTATGGGCGGAATTGTCGGCAGGCTGTTCCGCGAATTTGCCGTCACTCTCTCAATTGCCATCGCCGTTTCGCTGGTGCTGTCGCTGACACTCACCCCCATGCTCTGCGCCTATCTGCTCCGCCACGAAAAAGAAGGAACAGGAGAGCAGCATGCCAAGGGATTTGGCGCCCTGGCGCGATGGATTGAGTCTTTTCACGCGATGCTCCTTGCCGGATACCGCCGCAGCCTTCACTTCGTTTTGCGGCACCGGCGGCTGACGCTGTGCGTGTGGCTGTTTACCGTTGCATTGACATTGTTTCTGTACATCGTTATTCCAAAAGGATTTTTCCCCGAACAGGATACGGGACGCCTCCGCGGCTCCCTCATGGCGGACACCAGCATTTCGTTTCAATCCCTGCGCGACAAGTTGATTCGGCTAATGGGTACGGTACAGAAGGATCCCGATGTGGAAACGGTAATCGGATTCACTGGTTCTACGGGCACTTCCGCTTTCGTCTCTGTCGGGCTGAAACCACGAAAAGAACGGCAGGCGACGGCAACGGAAATCATTGCGCGCCTGCGTTCGACGGTCAACAAGGAACCCGGTGTCACCCTGTTTCTCTCACCCAACCAGGATATCAATGTAGGGGGGCGCTCCGCGCGCGCGATGTACCAGTACACCCTGCAAACGGACGATTTGGACGAGCTTTACAAGTGGACCGTGCGATTGCAGCGTGTCCTGCGCAAAAACCCCATCTTCAAGGACCTGAACAACGACCTGGAAAATACGGGGCTACAATCTACCGTTACCGTGGATCGGGATACGGCGACCCGCTTTGGCGTGACACTGGCACAAGTTGACCGGGCACTGAACGACGCCTTTGGGCAAGCACAGATTTCCACCATGTACCGCGACCGTAACCAATACCGCGTCGTCATGATGGCAGAACACCGCTACTGGCAAGGACCGGACAGCCTGAAAAATGTGTATGTGCCCGGAAAAGACGGCATACTGGTTCCCTTGACGGCATTTGCCCAAATGTCCCCCGGGAAAACCCCTGTGCGGGTCAACCATCAGGGACAAACCGCGTCTGCCACTATTTCGTTCAACCTGACGCCCGGCGCATCGCTCTCCCAGGCAACGGAAAGCATCCAGAAAGCGCGGCGGGAAATCAACATGCCCCCTTCCATCCAAAGCAGTTTTCAGGGAACGGCAAAGGAATTCGTACGCTCCCTGCAAAACCAGCCGCTGCTCATTTGTGCCGCTATTTTATGCCTGTACATTGTGCTGGGAATCTTGTACGAAAGCCTCATCCACCCCATCACCATTCTTTCCACGCTCCCGCCGGCAAGTATTGGCGCTTTGGTCGCCCTGCGTCTTTTCGGGATGGATTTTTCCGTGATTGCCCTTATCGGCGTACTCCTTCTGGCGGGCATCGTCAAAAAGAATGCTATCATGCTCGTTGATTTTGCCATCGTGCACGAGCGCACAGAAAAAGCCACGCCGGAGGAGAGTATCACCCGCGCCTGCGAACTGCGTTTTCGTCCCATCATGATGACGACCATGGCGGCAATACTGGGCGCTGTTCCGTTGGCAATCGGATTCGGTGATGGCTCTGAGCTTCGCAGACCACTTGGTGTATCCATTATCGGTGGGCTCGTCATGAGTCAGTTGCTGACGTTATACACCACTCCTGTGCTGTACCTCTATCTGGACAAATTGAGCGTCTGGTGGAAAGAGAAAATGGGACCGCTGTTCGCCAGGATGCCTCATTTACACAACGGAAAGGAGGGTGCCCGGTAAATGGATGCGCGCCGCCGCTACCTCGTCGCCGTTAGTGTTGCCCTGCTGCTGACAGCCTGTGCGGTAGGCCCGGATTATGAACTGCCGACGACACAGGCTGTCCCCGCCTACAAGCGGGAGACGCCCGTGCCGACAACCACGGACGCGGACTGGACGCCCGCTTCCCCGGGCAGACCGGACACCCTGCAATGGTGGCAGGTGTTTAAGGACCCCATCCTGGACGGCATGATGGTCGAATTGGGGAAAAACAACCAGAATATCCAGGTCAGCCTCGCCAATCTGCGGCAAGCACTTGCCCGCGTGCAGGAGGCGCGCGCCTCATTCTTCCCGGTTGTTGGCGCAACCGGCAGTGTCAGCCGTGGCAGAAGTGTATCGGGCGCCGCTGTTGGAAAAACTTATTCTGCCGCCATGCAGGCAAATTGGGAACTGGACATCTGGGGGGGAATCCGGCGCAGCGTGGAAAGCAGTGCCGCCGAAGCGGAATCCAGAGCGGCGGATTTGGGCGCTGTCTTGCTCAGCATGCGCTGCGAACTGGCGCTGAACTACTTTCAGGTGCGCATGCTGGATACCCTTCTGGGCCTGTACGATCAGACGATTACCGCCTACTCTCACTCGTTGCGCATCACGGAAAACCAGTACAAAGCGGGTACCGTCACCAGGGCGGATGTCGCACAGGCAACGGCGCAACTCAGGGCGGTCGAGGCAGCGAAAGCGGACATTCGCCTAAGGCGTAACCAGACGGAACACGCCATGGCCACCCTGCTGGGCGTACCGCCTATCCATTTTGAACTGGCGCCCAAATCGTTGCAGCAGGCGCACCTTCCCGTCATATCGGCGGGATTGCCCGCCACCTTGCTGGAACGCCGACCGGATATTGCTTCTGCGGAAAGGCAGGTCGCCGCGGCCAACGCCGCCATCGGTGTTGCCAAAAGCGCACACTTTCCGGTCTTCAGCTTCATCGCCAGCGGAGGATACACCAGCCCTTCGTTCAGCAGGTGGCTGACTTCCCCTCACGAAATCTGGTCACTGGGCCCATCGCTTTTCCTCTCTTTATTCGAGGGCGGCGCCATTTTGGCGCGGACAGACCAAGCTATTGCCGCCTGGGAATCTACCGTTGCAGCATACCGCCAGACTGTTTTACAGGCTTTTGCCGAAGTAGAGGACGCGCTGACCGCCTCAACACTGCTCAAGGAAGAAGAGCGCCTGCAGGAAGAAGCATGGCACGCGGCACAAGAAGCAGAACATATCGTCAAAAATCAGTACACTGCCGGTACGGTTGATTACCTTGCAGTGGTCGTTGCCCAGGCAAGCGCTCTGGAAAATGCCAGAACGGTTATCCAGCTAAAAGGCG
>JAISAG010000166.1 GCA_031266815.1 Burkholderiaceae bacterium
CAACGAAGCGAAGGAAATCCCCATCGCTATCCCCAGATTCTTCTGGCAAGGGAGTCGTCCGTACAGGCTGACACTGCCTGCCGCGATGAAAACAGACGAAACGGATACTGCCGACACGACCGAAGAGATTCGCAGTATGGTGTACGAGCTTATTCGTCGCATCGCCAACATACCAGATGATATGCCGATTGGGGAGGGTACGCGCTTAATTGACGAGCTGGGAATGGACAGTCTTGCGCTGATGGATCTGTCTGTCGCGCTGGAAAGTGCCTTTCAGAAGACCTTGCCTGCGATTGATACACTGGTCACGGTTCGGGATTGCTTGCGCGTCGCCGATGGACAAGTACAGGAAAGCGCGCCGTTGCCGCCCGCTACGTGGTTTGCAAGGCCTTTCCGCGATAAGTTAAACATGCCTGGCGCAGGCAATATTGTGGACATCTTTCTTCAACAATACAATCGGCACCCGCGCGAAGTGTTGTTATCGGACAGAACAGGCGTGTGGACCCGCAGGAAGCTGTTCCTGTCCGCGTCGCTGGTTGCGGGATACCTTCGACACCTCCCTGGTGCGCGGATAGGTATCATGATGCCGTCTGTTCCGGCGACTGCTGCAATCTGGCTGGCGGCACTCCTGTCCGGCAAAACACCTGTTTTTCTGAACTGGACAACGGGCAAAGCCAATCTGGTGCATTGCATCAAGTTGACGAATATCCGGCACATTATCAGTGCGGGGCCATTGTACGAACAAATGCAGCGACAGGATATTCTGCCGATGGATTTGACATACCTGCTGATTGATCAGGTGGTCAAAAATTTTTCGTACCCTCGGAAAGCGCTGGCTTGGGTGCGCTCGTATCTGCCGTACCGTACCCGTTCGATCAATGTGCCGGAAGTGGCTGCGGTTCTTTTTACATCCGGTTCGGAAGCCTCCCCCAAGGCGGTGCCGTTAACGCATCAGAACCTGCTTTCCAATATTCGGGACATCGTTACCGTACTCAACCTGACAGTGAAAGACAGTGTTCTTGCCATGCTTCCCCCGTTTCACTCGTTCGGACTCATTGTCATGCTGATGCCTGTCGCAACAGGCGTCCGCGCCGTGTTTCACGCCAATCCTACCGAATCGGCCAGACTGACCGCGTTGATCGCCGACTTTCAGGTCAGTCTGCTCGCAACACCCCCCACCTTCCTCCGCGCCATGCTGGAGCAAGCAAGAAACACACATCGGCTTGCCAGCGTCAGATACGCTTTCGTCGGTGCAGAAAAATGCCCGGAATCGGTCTATCAAACGTTTGCATCCCTGTGCCCCGAAGCATCATTGTGTGAAGGTTACGGTATCACGGAGTGCTCTCCCGCCGTTGCGGTCAACCGCCCCGGCAATGCAGTTCCCGGTACAGTTGGTCATGCGCTGCCTTCTGTTCACACGGCAATCGTGCGCGAGGAAGCAGGGCGTATTGCGGCGCGTGCAAGAGAGGGGGAGACAGGCATGTTGCTGGTGCGGGGGCCCAGTATTTTTCATGGCTACCTGGGCGACGCCCCCAGCCCGTTTGTCACATTCGAAGGGCATTCCTGGTACAGAACAGGCGACCAAGTCAGTATGGACGAAAATGGACGGCTGACATTTCAGGGAAGACTCAGCCGCTTTGCCAAAATAGGCGGGGAGATGATTTCTTTGCCACAGATAGAAAATATTCTCCAGCATACTTTTGTGCAACAGGACGATACGCGTGCGCATCCCGAAGAGGAGGAGGGCACGGCACTGGCTGTCATTTCATCGGGAGAAGATCACCGCACGGAAATCGTACTGTTCACCCCTGCGCCGCTTTCACTGGAGGAAGTCAATCAGGCGCTGAAATCATCCGGGCTTTCCAATCTCCACCGAATCAAACGCATCTTGCACATGCCCATCCCGCTTTTGGGCAGTGGCAAAACAGATTACCAGGCGCTCAAAATCCTCCTGGAACAACACCCGCCCCACGCAACCGCATGAGCAAGCCATCTCCTCCCTTTCTCTTCGGGGAAAAACCGCTGATAGTCTTTCTCGCTTTCCTCAATGCGTTTGTGCCGCTTTCCATTGACCTGTATCTTCCTGCCCTGCCAGGTATGGCACGGCTTTTTACCTCCTCGGACAGTACGGCGAAGCTGACATTGAGCCTTTTCATGCTGACATTTGCCCTGTCCATGCTGATATGGGGACCGCTCAGCGATAAATATGGGCGTAAAAGCATCCTGCGTATCGGCATCCTGCTCTATATCGCGGCAAGTCTTTTCTGCGCCTTGGCGCAAAGTATGGAGCAGCTCATTACCGGGCGTATCCTGGAAGCGATCGGATGCGGCGCTGTCCAGTCGGTTTCCATGGCGATTGTCAAGGATATTTTCAGGGAAGGTCGTATCATGGAAAACGTGTTGGTCTGGATACAATCCATCACGATTCTGTGCCCGCTGATCGCGCCGGTACTGGGTGCATTTCTCCTGCAATATTTACCTTGGCGCGGACTTTTTTACGTTCTGGCAGGCGGCGCACTCATTGGGTTGGCATTCAGTTTTGCGCTACGGGAAACACTGGAAAATGCGCTGGACACATCGCCATTTCGCTCCCTAAGCAGAATAGGGTTTGTATTAAAAAACAAAGGATTCAGGCTGCTTCTTATAGTGTTTTCTATTATTGTAATGCCATTCATGGCCTACCTGAGTTCGTCCGCATTCATCTATCAGAACCTGTTCGGCCTCTCTTCGATGCAATACAGTTATTTTTTTGCCGCCAATGCAGTCTTCGCCATGCTGGGCCCGCTGGCATATGTCCGCCTGTTTCGCCGCTTGCCGAACCCCCTTTTTCTGAACATCAATTTTGGCGTTATTTCCTGTGCCGGTCTGCTGATACTGTTTTTGGGCCACCTCAATCCGTGGTTGTTCGCGCTGCTGTTCATACCTATTACCTTTATGGGAAGCGCCAATCGCCCGCTAAGCGCCATGCTGATGATGAATCAGCTTGACTCCGATAACGGTAGTGTCGTCGCACTCATGAGTTGTACCGCCTTGCTTTTCGGCAGTTTTTCCATGCTCATTTGTTCGATGGAATGGACGAGCCTGGTGCATGCCGTAGGTCTGATCGGCACTATTGGCGGAGGAACCTCTCTGGCGCTCTGGATATACATCAGCAAAAACAAAATCTTCCGTGAACCGGGTAGAGAATAGGGCAAGGCCGTGCGGGAGGCAGG
>JAISAG010000046.1 GCA_031266815.1 Burkholderiaceae bacterium
GCATGCTAATCGAAGCGGCAGGACTGGCATTCTTTTCTCTTTCGCTCGGGATGGGGTGCATGATAACCTACGGCTCCTACATCCCCGACGGCGTCCGCATCGGTCGCTCAGCGCTCTGCGTGGTCGCTCTGACCGCCATGACCTGCCTGTTGTCCGGACTCATCATCATCCCCGCGCTCTTCGCATTTGGATTCAGTCCGGCCGAAGGACCCGGTCTTACCTTCATTGTCATGCCCGCCCTTTTTTCCCGCATGACCGGCGGGACATTTTTCGCTGTCCTCTTTTTTGTCCTGCTTCTGGTTGCCGCCCTGACTTCCTCCGTCTCCCTAATGGAAGTAGTCACCCGCTTTTTTATGGATGAAATGGGGATGAGGCGCACTCCTGTCTGCCTTCTCATGTCCTTGTGCATGTTTGTGGTCGGCATTGCCGCCTCGCTCTCGTTTGGCGTCTGGCAACACCACACCCTGTTCGGCATGACGTTTTTTCAGTTGCTGGACAGTGTCACTTCCTGCCTGATGATGCCTTTTGGCGGGGCGATGGTCGCGCTGCTGGTCGGATGGAAGGCATGGAATTCACTTGCGGGCAAACTGACGTCCGACCTGTCGCCCCGGTTTGCCCTCCTGCTGAAAATAACCTGCCGTTTCTTCGCGCCCATCATTATCGCCGCCATCGTTTTACAAGGCTTTTGGTTCGCCCTGTCATCCGCCGCGACAGGGTAAGAGGCACCGAAAGCAGGTAAGCCTTCCGCCTGATCAGATGATACTATCCGCCGCCGCCCTGCCGGTAATGCGGGCAAACGCCTGAAAATATTCCGGAAAGGTTTTTGCCACAACGCCCGGGGAGCGAAGGCGAAGAGGGACCCCCTTGCGGTTGACACCATCCAGAGACGCCAGTGAAAAGCACATCGCCATCCGGTGGTCGCCGTAAGTATCAATCTCCGCCGACTGCATGACCTCAGGAGGCAAAACGCTTATCCAGTCCGCGCCTTCCTCCACCTGCGCGCCCAGCTTGCGCAATTCTGTTGCCATGGCGGCTATCCGGTCCGTTTCCTTCACCCGCCAGCTCCCAATACCGCGCAAGGTACTGGTACCTTTTGCGTACAATGCCAGTATGGCAACTGTCATCGCCGCATCGGGAATATGACCGAACTCGGCAGAAATCGCATTCAAGGTCCTGCCACCTGTTACCGCAATCCAGTTATCGCCGTAACGAACATGGGCGCCCATCTGCTCCAGTGCCTGTGCAAACTGTACATCCCCCTGTATGCTGGATTGTCCCACGCCTTCTACCCGAACGATGCCGCCGGCAATGGCGCCGGCGGCAAGGAAGTAAGAAGCGGAAGAAGCGTCTCCTTCCACGTGGATGCGCCCCGGACTCTTGTAGGACTGTCCCCGCCCGATCAGAAAAACCGGTCCCGTGCGCTCTTCTACCGTCACCCCAAAACGCCGCATGAGATTCAATGTCAGATCAATATATGGTCTGGAAATCAGTTCACCAACGACCTCTATGCGGATATCCTGCTCTCTTGCCATCAGAGGCGCCGCCATCAGCAAAGCGGTCAGAAACTGGCTGGAAACATTGCCCTTGACTTGCAGAACCGGTGTGCGGATTCGACCCGTTTGTATACGCAAGGGGGGGTATCCCTCTTCTCCGGTATAGGTGATATGGGCCCCTGCCGCGTTCAGGGCAGAAACCAGATCGCCGATGGGACGCTCGTGCATGCGGGGAATTCCATGCAGGGTAAAGTCACCGCCCAACACTGCCAGCGCGGCAGTCAGAGGACGGATAGCGGTGCCGGCATTCCCCATAAACAAGTCTGCCTGACGCACGGGCAACGCTCCCCCCGTACCGTGTACTGCGCAGGACCGGGTTGCGGATTGCCATTGCCAGGCAACCCCCAACTGCTGCAGCGCCTGCAACATGACTTCCGTATCATCCGACGCCAGCAGATCCTGGATATCCGTTGTCCCCTCCGCCAGAAAAGCCAGTAATAGCGTCCGATTGGAAATGCTTTTGGAACCCGGCAGGCGCACCGTTCCTTCCACACGGGAAGAAACGGGCAGGTCTGTGTAATCTGCTGTCATATTTTCACGAACGATCTGTTATATCACTGCGCTTTTCGCCAGACTCGATAATGTCCTCCCAATCAAGGCGGGCCTGGCGCGCACGAAGGTAGAGTGCGTGCACATTGTCGGCATCCCGGTTGACCAGCATATCACGCAACTCCTGCAATTCCCGCAGGTATCTGTCGAGTTCTTCCAGCAAATGTGCGCCATTGGCCATACTGATGTCCCGCCACATGTCGGCGGAAGAAGCGGCGATACGGGTGAAATCACGGAATCCGCTGGCGGCATACTGAAACAGGCGATCAGCAGACGAATGACGGGAAACCATATCCACCAGCGCATATGCCAGCAAGTGAGGAAGATGGCTGACCACCGCAAAAACGCGATCATGCTCGTCCGGGGTCATCATATGCACCGTAGCGCCGCACGCCGCCCATACAGCAGAGACCTTGTCCAGCGCCTCCCGTGTATTGTCCGGCGAGGGCGTTATGACAACCCGTTTGCCCGCGAACAAATCGGCGGTGGCGGCGGCGGGTCCATTTTTCTCGCTTCCGGCAATGGGATGCCCCGCGACAAAGATGCCCGCCCGCTCGCCCAGCACACGGCGCGCGGCCGCTGCTACACCCGACTTGGTACTGCCCGCATCCGTAACAATCGTATCCTGTCGCAGAAACGGGCAAAGAGAAAGCAGGACGGCTTCCGTCCGGGCGACCGGAACAGCGATCAGCACCAAATCCGCGTCCGCCGCCGCAGAGGGAGAGTCTGGCGCATCATCGGCCAAATCCAGACGCAGCGCTTCTGCCAGCGAAGGCGCGTGGCTGTCCATACCGGAGATGCGCCCGGTGTATCCCGCCCTTCTCAGCGCACGCGACACGGAGCCCCCGACCAATCCCATGCCGACGATCAGGATATGGCGAAAGAACGGCAGTATACCGACCGCGTTCGCCATGACCTATGCCAGCAGTTCTCGCAGGGCACTGATGAATGCCTCGTTTTCCTCCGGCAAACCAATGGTGACACGCAGCCACTCCGGCAAGCCGTAGGCAGCGACAGGGCGAACAATAATGCCTCTTTTCAGCAAAGCCAGATTGGCACGTGCCCCGGCTTCCTTGTCGCTGCCCACCCGTATCAGCACAAAGTTGCCGCGCGACGGAACGTATTCCAGGCGCATCGCTTCGCAGGCACGCACCAGTTGGCGGTATCCGGCAACATTCAGTTCTGCGCTCTTTCTGACAAATTCGGTATCGTTCATCGCGGCAATAGCGGCGACCTGTGCCACCGCATTAACATTGAAGGGTTGGCGCACCCGATTGAGCAAGTCGGTCAATGCGGGCTGGGCAATGCCAAATCCGACCCGCAACCCGGCCAGCCCGTACATCTTGGAAAATGTGCGGGATACCAGTACATTGGGGTATCGTCTCACCCACTCCGCCGAGTCGTATTGCAGGCTCCCGTCCAGGTACTCGTTGTACGCCTCATCCAGCACGACAACGACGTGCGGCGGCACCTCGGACAAGAATGTTTCCAGTTCCGCAGCAGAAAGAAACGTTCCTGTCGGGTTGTTCGGATTCGCGATGAACACCAGACGGGCATTTGGCGTCATGGCGGCGCGGATAGCAGGCAAATCGTGCCCGTAATTTTTTGCGGGAACGCGAATGCCTTTCGCACCCACTGCCTGCGTTGCCAGCGGATAGACGGCAAAAGCATACTCCGAATAGACGGTTTCTTCTCCCTGGCGCACCAGCGCACGCGTTGCCAGTTCCAGGATGTCATTACTCCCGTTCCCCAACGTAATCCAGTCTGCGGGAACCCCGTAACGCGCTGAAAGCGCGGCTTTCAGGATAAAACCATTGGCGTCGGGATAGCGCCCCCCCACTCCGCACAGCGCTTCCTGCACCGCCTCTTGCGCGGACGGCGGAATCCCCAGCGGGTTTTCGTTGGAAGCCAACTTGATAATTCTTGACTCGTTCAGCCCAAACTCGCGCGCCACTTCCGAAATAGGCTTGCCCGCCTGATAGGGCGAAATGGCGCGGACGTAATCCGCCCCAAAAATGTCCGACATATTTTTTCCCGGTACGGTATGGACAGCGCTATACGCTGACGGAGTAAGAGCCCATCACCTTGAAGTAGACCGAACGCTCCTGCAACTCCTTCAGTGCCCCCGCCACCTTCTCGTCCTTGGCGTGACCATCTATGTCAATATAAAAGTAGTACTCCCAACTTCCCGTTCTGGCGGGACGGGATTCCAGGCGTGTCATGGAAACGCCGTATTTGTCCAGCGGCTCCAGCAAGCGATACAGGGTTCCCGCCTTGTTTTGCACCGTCAGCACCAGCGAAGTCTGATCCCGTCCGCTCGGCTCCGTTTTCTGGTGACCGATAACGGCAAAACGGGTCTTGTTCTGCGGGTCGTCCTGTATGTTAGCACTCACCACTTTCAACCCGTAGCGTTTCCCCGCCAGTTCGCTGGCAATGGCCGCCGTATCGAAATCCTTGCTCGAAATCATGGCCGCTTCACCATTGGATGAAACCGCGTGGCGCAAAATGCGAGGATAGCGCTGGTTCAGCCATGCCTGACACTGCGCCAATGCGTGGGAATGGGCACAAATGGTATGTACGCTGTCCATCTTCCCGCTGAGCGACATCAAGCAGTGGTTGATGGGTAGCGACATTTCGCCGCTGATAGTCAACGAAGATTGCATCAGCATGTCCAGCGTACGGTTGATGGCGCCTTCGGTCGAATTTTCGATAGGGACGATGCCAAAGTCCGCCGTTTTCGCTTCCGCAGCGCGAAACACGTCGTCAATGCTGCCGCAGGGCAGTACATCAATGGCACTGCCAAAGTATTCGTATGCCGCCTGCTCGGAATAGGTGCCCGCCGGACCGAGGTAAGCGACCATCAGGCGTTTCTCCAGGGCGCGACACGCCGACATGATTTCACGAAACACGGACAGCAGCGCATCAGACGCAATCGGCCCCTGATTGCGCTCGGACAAGCCTCGCAAAATCTGGACTTCACGCTCGGGACGATACGCCGGCGTATCTTTCCCGCTTTTCACTTTTCCCACACTCTCTGCAATGCGGGCACGCTGATTCAGCAATTCCAGCAATTGCAAGTCAATGGTATCAATCTGGTCGCGCAACGGCTTAATCTCTTTTTCCATAAACAATCTCCCCGACAGGACTGTCGCGTGTGGGCGGCACCTCACCATCCCTGCCGATTCATCTCAACCACCCGACACGACCACTCGCCCGTATTGTAAGGCATATTCGCCGCAAGTGGACTGGCTCTTCGCGGAATTCCCGCGATATCACGCCAAACGAACGCCACCCTGCACTTTCTCCGCAAAGTCTCCCTCACTTGGACGCAAACGGCGCAAACGACCTTAAACCCTGGGCACCCCCGCCGCGGGATGGCGGCGCTTTGGCAGCAGCAAGATAGCGGACGCGTTGGTGGGTGAAAAACACTGTGCCGCTGCCTTTTGACAAGGCAGCCAGAAACAGCGGCGGTGTTCGCCCGACGCAAGCGACACGGACGTTCCCTCCGGTACGCACAAGCCAAAGACATGTTCCGTGTTGCGGGTAATGCCGGGAGCGTACTTGTAACGCCACTCGGGGTAAATCTCATAGGTATTGGTTATCTGCCAGTCAACCAGACACGGCGATTGCCGGTGGTCGGTAGCCGCACGGATACCCGTTTCTTCGGCAACTTCCCGAATGGCGGTGACCAGCAAGGAGGCGTCTTCTTCCTCTCGCGCACCCGTCACCGATTGCCAGAATCCGGGTTTGTCCGCACGCTCCATCAACAACACCTCCAACGCGGGCGTGTAAATAACGACCAGCACTGATTCCGGTATCTTGAAGCGCTTCGGGATATTGCCTATCATCCCTGCACTGCTCAGGCAGAAGGAGACTCTGGCTGTGTTTCCACCTTGCGTAAACGGATATGCAACTCTCTTAACTGGCTTTCCGCCACAGTGGAAGGCGCCTGTGTCAGCAAACACTGTGCACGCTGCGTTTTGGGAAACGCGATAACGTCCCGAATGGATTCGGAGCCCGTCATCATGGTCACGATGCGATCCAGCCCAAACGCCAACCCGCCGTGCGGCGGCGCGCCGTACTGCAAGGCATCCAGCAGAAAACCGAATTTGTTTCTGGCTTCCTCATCGTCAATTTTGAGTGCGCGAAATACCTTGGTCTGCACATCCTGGCGATGGATGCGAACGGACCCCCCGCCCAACTCCCACCCATTTAGCACCATGTCGTAGGCCTTTGCCACGCAACGTCCGGGATCGGTTTCCAGAAAATCTTCGTGCCCGTCCTTTGGCGCGGTGAACGGGTGATGCGACGCACTCCAGCGTTTACCTTCCTCGTCATACTCGAACATGGGGAAATCTGTCACCCAAAGCGGCTTCCAGCCTGCTTCCAGCAGATCATTTTTCTCGCCGAATTCGGAGTGCCCTATCTTGACGCGCAAGGCACCCATCGCATCGTTGACAACACGCGCCGTATCCGCGCCAAAGAACAGGATGTCCCCGTTTTCCGCACCAGTGCGAGACAAAATCTGCTGCAGTGCCTCATCGTCCAGGTTTTTGACGATAGGAGACTGTAACCCTGCGCTGCCCTTATCCTTGTCGTTGACCCGAATATACGCCAACCCCTTGGCACCGTAAATGGCAACAAAGCGCGTGTAGGCATCTATCTCGGAACGAGGCATTCCGTCACCTTCTCTGGCGCCGCCCGGCACACGCAGCGCGACGACGCGCCCGCCGGGCATATTGGCCGCCTGACTGAACACCTTGAACGCCACGTTCTTCATGACATCCGTCAGTTCGGTCAATTCCAGCCTGACGCGCATGTCCGGCTTGTCCGAACCGAAGCGCTTCAACGCCTCCGCATGGGTTATGACGGGGAAAGGGTCGGGCAACACTACCTGAATAGTGTCCCTGAAAACCGTGCGAACCATATCCTCAAACAAGTCACGTATTTCCTGCTCGGTCATGAAAGAGGTTTCGCAATCCACCTGGGTGAATTCAGGCTGACGATCCGCACGCAGATCTTCATCACGAAAGCACTTGGTAATCTGGTAATAGCGGTCAAATCCCGACACCATCAACAATTGCTTGAAGAGCTGCGGAGATTGCGGCAGCGCATAGAATTCGCCTGCGTTTACGCGCGATGGCACCAGATAGTCCCGCGCCCCCTCCGGCGTGGATCGGGTCAGCATCGGCGTTTCAATATCAATAAAGCCCTGTTTGTCCAGGTAGTTGCGCACCGCCATGGCAACCTGGTAGCGCAACCGCAGATTTTTTTGCATGGCCGGGCGACGCAAATCCAGCACCCGATGCGTCAGACGGGTCGTTTCGGAAAGGTGTTCGTCATCCAGCATGAACGGCGGCGGAACAGACGTGTTCAGGATGTCCAGCGCCTCGCACAACACTTCGACCTTGCCGGAAGTAATCCCCGTGTTCACTGTCCCATCAGGGCGCAACCGCACCATTCCCGTTACGCAAAGGCAATACTCGTTGCGAATGGACTCCGCCAAAGCAAACACCGCGGGTCTGTCCGGATCACATACGATCTGAACGAGCCCTTCCCTGTCCCGCAAGTCAATAAAGATAATCCCGCCATGGTCACGGCGGCGGTGTACCCACCCACACAACACCACCTTCTTTCCAAGAAATACGTCTGATACAAGACCGCAATATTCCGTTCGTGTTGACATGATCTGTTTGCCTGTTCTGTCTGTAACACCGTGCGTGGCGAGCGACCCTGGGGGAAAGACAAGCCTTCCGCCGTGCCGGACGGCGCGCCAGCGAACCGATGAACTGTCAATCCTGATGCGGTCAACCGCAAGAACCACTGCCTGCCGCGGGGCAGCAAGCACAGGGAGAGGCGGCAGAAGAAAAACCAGTCGACGCCGAACCCTCAACATGGATTCCCGCCGCGGTCAATTGCTTCCTGAAAGCCCCGCCGCAGGACGGACACTGCGTCAAAGGAGGATCGGAAAGTTTTTGCAAAACATCCTTGGCAAGAGAACAACTTTCACAACGGTAAGAGTAAATAGGCATTTTTAACTCCATATAAAGTAGTGAAACGCTTGATTATAGCCCTTTCCGGCTCTGAATGAGCATGTTTGTGCCAATGACCTGCACGCGAGCGTGAAAACGGCGAATGCGGGAGGCAGGGCAACGCGCGAACGACAACACAGCCATGCCCCGCTCTGCGTTTGAGAAACGATAGCGTTTGAAGCTGCCCTTGTGAGAGGGTGAATGCGGGAGGCAGGGCAAGGCGCGCGGCACGCAGTGACCGAGACATACCTCACTGGTAGGCGAAGGAACGAGTAACGCAGTAACGCAGTGATGCACCCGCATTCCGCGTTTTAGAAACGGTAGGTGGCCTGGGCGTATCCGGTAAGCCCCTTGCGCTGCCCCCCCATCGCCGTCGCGTTGGCGTTCACAGACCAACTCTTCGTCGCCCTCCACTCTATACCCGCCTCAACAAGCGCGCTGTGGCCTTGCGTCTCGGGTTCGTGGGCTATCTTCGTGCCATCCAGCTTCGCACGCGCCTTGCCGTCAAACTCGTATTCCCAGCCCACGCCTACATGCGCGCGCAAGTTTTGCTCTACCGTGTGGCGGTAACGGGTGCCAATGCGGCTGCGCAAGGAGTCTGCACTGTCAAAGGACAGACGTTCTTTCGCGCGGGTCGTGACGGTATCACTGTCCTGATGGGTCCAGAGGAGTTTGGCATAGGTGTCCACACTGGAGATTTGGGTTAAAGGGTAGTCAATTCCTACCCCCGCGTGCGCACCCCAGTAGTTGCCTTCGCTGTTGTAGTGCAAATCAGCAATACTCCCTTTGCCGTCAAAGTCGGTCTTGGCGCGTCCAATACGGGCAGAGCCTTCCAGATAGATTCGGTTGGTGAAAGCGTGTTTGGCAAAGGCGCCTACGCCATAGTGCCAGGTATCGCCATCTCCCCAGCCAAAGCGGCTGTAGCTGTTATAACGGCCTATACCCCCTTCGGCAAAGACACCGGTGGTCAGTGTTCCCAGACGGGTGGCGGTATCAAAGGCGCCACCCAGTGCAAAGCTTGCACCGTTATTGTTGATGCTGGAGCCGGTACGGGTTTTGATGGTGCTGCCCTGCATGGAGACGAAGGAGCAAAAACCGGTAGTGGTGGGCGTTTCGGATGCGCATTTCCACTTGTCCATGATGGAAACCATGTGGTCTGCCCCATTGACCAGTGAGGTCAAGCGGGCCGATGCACCGTAGAGGTAACTTTTAGCCTTGTCCTGATTGACTTGTTTCCCTGTCAGTGTGGCTACCAGCGCGTCATCTGTGCTGTTACCATCTGTGTCTTGCAGTGAGGCGGCAAAGGTGTAGTCTGTTGCGCCGAGGGTGGATTGGGAAAACGAGGTGCCAGACACGCTGCTGCCAACAGTGATGGCGTTGGGTGCACTAATCAGGACGGCTTGCTGCCCCACCCGCAGGGCGGCGGCAGGTACACCTGTAAAGCGTGTGCTGACGTTGGCGCTGCTGCCCAAATCCACACTGCCGCTGGTAGTAAGGACAGCTTGCCCGCTGCCGATTGCGCTGGCAGGCAGAGTGAAGTGGTAGCGTTCAAAATTGGCGATTTCCGCGCCGGTGCTTCTGTTGCCGCTACTCCCATTTCCTTGCCAGTTGCTGATGTGCAGGGTATTGCCAGTGCGGAAGTCGCCGACCAAAAACGCTTCGCCGCCATGAAGGGTCGTGACGCCGCTAATGTCAGCATTGCCACTGATGCGGACGGTATTGCCTGTGGCGACGGCAGCGCTGGCGACGCCGAATCCAACGCCGCCAGTGACGCCGCCAGTAACGCTGCCCCCACTGAGGATAACGGTGTTACCCGTGGCAGTGCTGCTGTGGGAGATTCCGCCATAAACGGAGTTTTCGACGGCACCCCCGCTGATGTTGACGGTGTTGCCTGCGACACTGTCAAGGCTGCTGTTTCCGCCAACGACATTACCGTCGCCGCGCACCGTGCCGTTACTGATGTTGACGGTGTTGTTTGTGACATTGCCAGCGTAGCTGCCTCCGCCATAGATGAAACCTTCGACGATACCTCCGCTAATGTTGACAGTATTGCCTGTAGCGTTGCCGCCGTGGCTGTGTCCGCCAACAACGGCACTGGTGAGGTCACCTGCGACGGTACCGTTTTTCAGGAACACCATGTTACCAGCAATATTGTCGGAAGCGTCACTGTATCCGCCATAGACATGCTGAGGGTTGTTGTTGCTGCCGGAAAGGGTGTAGTCAACGGTGACCCGATTGCCCGGGGTGCTCAAAAAAGCGGGGGAAGGCGCAACCATATCGTTGAAGCCCCCCGCGAAGGATTGTTGGAGCGCTGATGGGTCGTTGACTCTGCTGTTGTCGTAGATAACCGTTTCTTGCGCCAGTGTCGGTGTTGCACAGAGTGCGCTGATGAGGCAAGCGAGTATGGCGCGGGATGGAAACGGTGAACGCGTGCGCATCACTGCGTGCCGCGCGCCTGCATCCCGCACTCGCCGTTTCCCGCGGCAACCTCTCACGTTTTCCGTGGC
>JAISAG010000059.1 GCA_031266815.1 Burkholderiaceae bacterium
CAGCGGGGTGATGCATGACAATCGCGGTTTCCTCTCCCCTCAAACCATCCCGCTTTTTTTCGCGGTGCACGCTGGGTATGACCGTTTTTCATGCCCTGACAGGGGTTTTCATCCTGGCATCTCTCCTGGGAAATTTCGAGCCAGTAGTGCGAGCAGGCGTTGGCCTTGCCTGCCTCTTTGCCGCCTTTCTTTTTATTCTTTTGCGGCGCTGCTTCATGGGAGACGGATATATCCGTATTTCGCCGAGCGGGCAGATTCACTTGTCTGGATGTACAGAAAGCAGCCCCTTTCTTCCGTTTCGCCGGGGCAGGCCTGTTTCCGACGCGGAAATATTTCACATTGGCGAGCGCTCTACCGTGCTGCCCATACTGCTTTTACTGCATCTGGAACCGGATTCGGGAAAGCGGCGCATTTTTCTTTGTATTTTCCCCGATATGATGCCGGACGGGATGTTCAGCGCATTGTACGTGAGCTGCCAATGGCTGTTGACACGCGCGGAAAAAGAATCCGTTTTCCGAGACTCTGACAAAACCTGACATCCGTTTTGCAGCGGGTTTGCACGGAGAATCTGGCTCGCGCATTGTCCATCCGGCAGCGACCGCAGGTTTCAGTGGGTGAGCGAAAACACGATGGTTTGCAAATACCAGCGCGGGATAGGGAGGCCGCCCTTTTTCGCGGGGATGTAGCGCCATGCGCGGACTGTACGCATGGCGGCCTGATCAAGGCGGTGATGCCCGCTGGATTGTTTCAGGCGTATCTCGCCAACATGCCCGCTTTCGCGGATATAGACGGAAAGCGTGACGGTCCCTTCTTCGGACAATCGTCTTGACGCGGATGGATAGGCCGGTTTGGGAGTATTTGCGCCAACTGCATTCACCTGTGGGGGCGAGATGGTCCCGGTACCGCTTTCTGCGCTGCTTTCACCTGGCTTTGATTGCCCCCCTTCTGCTGTACCCTCTGCTGTGCCCGGTGTCGGCGAAGTGAGGGGAGTACTGATGGGATGAACGGGGGAGGTGCTGTCCGGTGTGGGAACGAGTGGTGCAGGCAGGGTGGTTTGAGGCGCTTCATGGCGGGATCGGGTCGTCCCGTGTTTTTTGGGGAGAGCGGAAGTGTCGGTTGACGAAAGCGCGTCGCCCCGAGGTTTCTGTTCGCCGGATTGTGCCGCTTCGCCGTTCAAAACGGGAAACCCTGTGATAACTAACGAGTGAGCGGGCTCGACCCGGAATGTGGCACGATTCAGGAGAGCCAGCACGATGACGTGAACCAGTACAACGAAAACAAGGATGGCGAAGCGGAATATGGGGCGTGTGGCGAAGGAATGACGCAAGGGCATCTGGCTTGCCAATGTTTGCTAGGGCGAGTGGTGAACATCCTGCCTCTGGAGCAGAGACAGGGAGTTGTATTTCTTTTGGTTTACCGTCTGCCATCGCATAACCATCAACATGGTTGACATAACAAAGAGGCCGAAAATGATGATGATGGTGTGAATATCCAAATCCAGCATAATCATCAATCCGTACACAGAGAGCATCGTCAGGATTGAGATGTTTTCGTTGAAATTCTGTACGGCAATAGAATGTCCGGCAGAAAGCAGAACGTGCCCCCGGTGCTGGAGCAAGGCATTCATGGGAACGATAAAAAAGCCGGCGAGAGCGCCGATCAGAATGAGGAGCGGATAAGCAATCCAGATGGAGGAAACAAGCGTCATGATCATCACGACCAACCCCATTACTACGCCGAGAAACATAATGGAAAGCGCCTTGCGCAGTGAGACAAAGCGTGCGGCGCCAACAGCGCCGAATGTGATGCCGATGGCAAAGACACCCTGGAGGAGAGCGGCCTTGTCCAGCGTCAGGTGCAGGGAAGTTTCTGCCCACTTTAGTACGATGAATTGGAGCGTTGCGCCCGCTCCCCAGCACAGTGTGGTGACTGCCAGTGAAATTTGCCCCAGCTTGTCCTTCCAGAGAATGGTAAAACTGCGATAGAAAGAGGAAAAGAGTGTCAGCGGATTTTTGGGCTGTTTTTCGTAGCGCGCGCCGGTATCGGGTATCCTCAGGTTAAACAGGGCGGCAAGCACGTAGATGAATGCAACAACAAGTAACGCGGCAATGGAAGGGGAGTTGAGGAAAGGGAAAACCCGTTCCAGCAGAAAAGCGGAGACAGTGGCGTTAACGAGCGCCCCGCCTGTCACGGTGCCTAAAATGATGGAGGTAACGGTGAGCCCTTCTATCCACCCGTTTGCCGTCACCAGTTTTTCTGGCGGGATCATCTCCGTGATGATGCCATATTTTGCGGGAGAATAAGCGGCAGCGCCAAAACCAACGAGAGAATAAGCCAGAAGCGGGTGGACGCCGAAAAAAAACAGGGAACACCCGAAAATCTTGACGGAATTGGTCATGAACATAACCTTTCCCTTGGGGAAAGAATCGGCAAAGGCGCCGACAAACGCCGCCAGGACAATGTACGAGATGATGAACACCTGGCGGAGCATGGGTGTCATCCAGCCTGGCGCACTTATTTCGGCAAGAAGGGCAATAGCGACGAGAAGGAGGGCATTGTCGGCCAGCGAAGAAAAAAATTCCGCCGCCATAACGGCGTAAAAACCACGCTTCATGAATGATCCACAGTATCCAACGAGGCATCTTTATATCATGAAAGCGGCAATGTCACGAGCTTTTTGGGGGTTTTACCCGGCTTGCGCAAGACTTCTGTTTCCGACTGGAGTAGAATTCAGACTCGTTGCGTTGCCGATACAGATGTATCCACCGATAACCCCTCATGTCCAGACCGCTCATCGCATACATTGACATCGGAGCTTTGGAGCACAACCTTTCTGTTGTGCGTGCCAATGCCCCGAATTCGAAAGTGTGGGCAGTCGTCAAGGCGAACGCTTATGGACACGGTTTGGAGCATTGCATCCGTGCCCTCAGAAATACGGACGGATATGCCTTAATTGAGCTGGATGCGGCGATTGCCATGCGCGAAGCCGGGTACACGCACCCCATCTTGTTGCTGGAAGGCTTTTTCAGCGTGCACGAGCTGCCTATCATCTCTCACTATGGCATGGATGTCGTTGTGCACTGTGAAGAGCAGCTTGCCATGTTAGAACACCACCCTGCCACCCAGGGGCTGAAGGTGCACTTGAAAATGAACACGGGCATGAATCGGCTCGGGTTTCACCCGAAACAATTTCGTTCTGCCTACCAGCGCTTACAATCACTGCCCTGCGTTCGCGCCATCTCGCTGGTGACACACATGGCAAATGCAGAGGATCCGCTGCATCCCCGGATGCCGGTTTCGGAGCAGATACAACGCTTTGAAGAAGGCGCAAACGGCTTGGGCGGCGAGCGCAGTCTTTCCAATTCCGCGACCATTCTGCTTCATCCGGAAGTAAGAGGCGACTGGGTCAGGCCGGGCATTATGTTGTATGGCGCCAGCCCGGGCGGGAAAACAGCGAAAGAATTTGGACTGAAACCGGCTATGACACTGACCAGCGCGATTATCCAGATACAGGAAGTCGGGGAGGGCGAACCGGTCGGATACGGCAGCCTCTTTGTTACGCCGCAGGCCATGCGGATCGGGGTCGTGGCGTGCGGTTACGCGGATGGTTATCCGCGGAATGCGCCGAATGGAACACCGATTTTGGTTGAAGGGACCAGAACATCTCTTGTGGGGTGCGTTTCGATGGACATGATTACGGTGGATCTGACGCACATCCCCCAGGCTTGCCCGGGGAGTCCTGTCGTCCTGTGGGGGGGAGAGCTCCCCGTTGACGAAGTAGCGACCGCAACAGGGACGATAGGTTACGAACTGATGTGCGCGCTTTCCATGCGCCCGCAAATCATAGCGTGCTGATGGCAAAGGTCAGGACAAACTATACCTGCGGCGAGTGTGGTCACACCACCAGCAAATGGGCAGGGCAATGTGCGGGATGTAGTCAGTGGAACTCCCTGCTTGAGACGCCCGTTGAGAAAAAGGGAAGCCGCTTCTCTGCTCACGGATTGACTGAACAAGCGCCAGTACAGCGTCTTTCCGAGATTGCCGTGGTAGATGCGCAGCGCATCATCACGGGTGTCAGCGAATTTGACCGCGTTCTGGGGGGAGGGCTTGTGCCGGGAGGCGTCGTGCTGATTGGCGGCGATCCGGGCATCGGCAAATCAACCCTGTTGCTGCAGGCGCTTGCTAGTTTGGCGCGCGTTCAGAAAGTACTGTACGTCAGCGGAGAAGAGTCTGGCGCACAAGTTGCCCTGCGTGCCAGACGCTTGGCGTTGCCGACACAGGATTTGCAGTTGCAGGCGGAGATACAACTTGAGAAAATACAGGCAACCCTGCTTGAATACAAGCCGCAAATCGCGGTTATTGATTCCATTCAAACCCTGTATTCCGATACCCTGACATCGGCCCCCGGTTCCGTTGCCCAGGTGCGGGAATGCGCGGCCAGACTGACAAGAATAGCAAAGCAGGCAGGAATTACCATCATCATGGTGGGGCACGTTACGAAGGAAGGGGCACTTGCCGGTCCGCGCGTACTGGAGCACATGGTGGACACGGTTCTGTATTTTGAAGGGGATCCGCATTCCCGTTTTCGCCTCGTCCGGGCGTTCAAGAACCGCTTTGGCGCCGTCAACGAAATCGGTGTTTTCGCTATGACAGAGACCGGATTGAAAGGTGTTTCCAATCCGTCCGCGCTCTTTCTTTCCAGCCACGAAAAGCAGATTGCTGGTTCCTGCGTGATGGTCACACAAGAAGGGATGCGCCCGCTTCTGGTCGAGGTTCAGGCACTGGTGGACACTTCCCACCTGACCAATGCCCGCCGCTTGTCTGTGGGGCTGGAGCACAATCGCCTCGCCATGCTGCTGGCAGTTTTGCATCGCCACGCGGGTATCGCCGCTTATGACCAGGACGTATTTATCAATGCGGTGGGCGGCGTTCGCATATCTGAACCAGCGGCGGATTTGCCTGTTCTGTTGGCGATTTATTCTTCCTTGCGCAATAAACCGTTGCCGAAAGGGCTGGTCGTTTTTGGTGAAGTGGGGTTGACCGGGGAAATAAGGCCTGCGCCGCGAGGGCAGGATCGGTTACGCGAGGCCGCCAAGCTGGGTTTTTCGATTGCCATGATTCCCAAAAGCAATCGACCGAAACAAAACCTGGAGGGAATGCGTGTTGTGGCGGTCGAGCGAATTGACGAAGCGATTCGAAAACTGAAGGAGTTGGACGGATGACAGGCGCTTACTGTCTGGCAGGGATGATGCACTCAAATCATCATCCGGGGGAGAACAGCCTGCCCCCGCCTGAAGGAAATACATCGAAAAAAGCGTATCATCTCGCCAGTTTGCCTTTTTGCACGGTGTGTGGCGTGCTTTCCCGTGTTTCAGTGGCTCTTTCTGCCCGGCAGTTGGCATCGTGCCTGTTTGTTTTGGCATGGCTGGTGTTTCCCGCCGCTTCGTTTGCCTGGTCACGTCAACCTGCCCCTGTTTCGCCGCAGTGTCCTGTGGGTAACGACAAAGCAGAAGCCCTGTTCCAGGAAGGGCTGGACTACGACAAGGGGAGGAAGGGGAAGGAAGTCAACGTGTACCGGGCAGCCGAGTTGTACGAGCAATCGTTAAGGCAGGGAAATGCGAAAGCCGCGCTTATGCTGGCGAGGGATTATTTCCGGTCTTTTTCGCGGATGCCCGTGCAAATTCCGCGCGTTGATTTCCACCTGCACCTGATTCGCCATGCTGTCGGCATGGGGTGCCCCGAGGCGTACATCTTCCTCGCCGAGGCATACCAGAACGGTTGGGGGGTCAAGGCAGATACACAGAAAGCCTGGGAACTTATCCGCCTGAGTGCCGAGCAGGGGGCGGTGTCCGCCATGGTCGCATGGGGGAGCAACCTGCATTTTGCCCATCGTTTTGACAGAACACCGGAAGGCAAACAGAAACGGGAAGAAGGGAAAATGTGGTTGAAAAAGGCGTTGAAGATGGGCTATGGCTACGCCGGATACGAGCTGGCACGGATATACAGTGTTCACGAACAGGATGCAGAAAACCAGATACGCGTGTTGCGGGAGGGCGCGCGTCTGGGAAATGCAAACTGCCTTTT
This sequence comes from Burkholderiaceae bacterium, assembly GCA_031266815.1. Lineage (GTDB taxonomy): Bacteria > Pseudomonadota > Gammaproteobacteria > Burkholderiales > Burkholderiaceae_D > Oxalobacter. The sequence goes on from JAISAG010000059.1 coordinate 6,085, forward strand.
TCGTTTGGCAAACATTTACCGTCTCGGGGAAGACGGGCAGGAAAAAGACCTGCAATACGCCGGCATCCTGGACGCGATCAGGGCGCGCATTGACCTGGACGAGTTGCCGCGCCCTGTTCCCGACTTTGATCGCCTGCTTCCCCCCAAGAAAGTGCGCTCGTATCAATCGCACAAGAAGGAAACCCTGTAATGTACCCACCCGTTTTTTTTCCTGTCGGGCGGCTGGTAATTTGTCTGTTCTGCCTGTTTCCCTTTCTCAATCCTTCCTTTGCGGTAGAGGGTCCGGGGGCGCAGAAGCGCTACACGAAAAAGGCGAGGGCGGGAACGAATACAAGGAAAAAGAAAAGAGTGCCCAGGAAACAGGCAGCAAAGGTTGCGCCCAGACCGCTTACCCGCTACGAGGTTGCCTCTTTTGGAGGAATCGGTTTTACCGAGAGGGCAAGGGCGAACCGGCACTATACCCGTCTTTTTGTTGAAAACCGTTGCTATCAGGATGTTATGCTGGTTGCCGAGGAAAAAGAGAAAGCATACATTCTGTCAACCGTCCGTTCTCGCGAACGCGCCCTTACCCTGTTTACCTGGACAGACCACGTTTTCCCCGAAGATGCCATTCGCTTCAGAAGAGAGGCCGTGGCAGATTACCGCCTGACCTTTCCCTCCCTGTTTTCCGGCTCTGGAAAATATGAGCATTGGGAGGTAGGCGATAGAACCGTGCTTTCGTGGCACTACGTCGTTTGCAAAAAGGAACCCGCGCTGGACGATCCTGTCGGCGAGACATGGCGCGTTGCCCGGCAAGGCGAAATGGTGGACGAATATGAAGTGATGCTGGCGCGGTCCGATTCGCCTGGCTTTTCTCCGTTCGCATACGATGAGGTACCCGTTTCCGTTACACTGAATGGGTTTGTTCTCCACCCCGCTGCAACAGACGGGAACGGGGTGGTGCACATTTTGTTTCCTTCTGCCACGGCGGGAACTATCCAGATGGGATGGGGGCGTGGTAGCATCTACACCGCAAGATTGAAAGAGGATTTGAAGCCGGTTCGTACCCGTCCCGCACAGGATGGAGAGAGGGTATGGGTGGCACCGCATCCGCGTGCGCCGGGCGAGTGGTAGCTGCCTCCCGCCACTTTCGTGTGTTTGCAGCAAGAATGAGGCGCTTGCATAAACGCTTTCAGATTGTTTTCCCGGAATAATCGGATCTGCCTGAAATTGCCATGAACCGCTGTCTTTTTGCTGTTGCTTTCGTCGCCGCCTGCCAAAGCGCTCTGGCACAGGCGCCCGCCGCGCCGGTTACCCCGCCTCCCGCAGCAAGCAACGAACTTTCCTCGTCCAAAAAGAACGCGAACGAAAAGACTATGCCCAATGGGGTGATTATAGAAACCCTGCGGGAAGGGAGCGGAGAAAAACCGGCGCCGAATGCGACCGTGCATATCCAGTACATTGGCAGCCTGTCCGACGGGACTGAATTTGATCGCTCCTACTCGCGCAAGAAACCGGCGATATACAGAATGGTCGATGTGATCGGGTGCTGGCAGACAGCCATCCCTGAAATGACAGTCGGAAGCAAGGCAAAAATTACCTGCCCGCCGGGGTCGGCAAACGGCAGGCGACCTGTCGACTTTATCGAAGCCAACACGACGCTCTACTTCGTCATTGAATTGATCGCCATTGTTGGTTGATTCCCGCACTATTTTTGTCGCTTCTTCCCTTCGCAGAAGTGCCGAAGATCGTCGTGCCGAATTCCATCACAAGATGCGGCGTAATTTATGGCGTAACAATAGGCACGCTGGTCGTTGTCCCGCACTTTTTCGCAGGGGATTTCTGCTGTTTCCGCGTGGCAGCGGTTTCGTAAATCCCCATTTCTAATTTTGTTGCAGGATGCATTCTTTGTGACCGCGTAGCAGTAGAGGCGCCCATCACTGTCTTTGATGGCATCGCACGACCCTGTCCCGACTTCTGCGTGGCAACGCGCGCGCATATTCGTGTCCGGTATATGATTACAGTTCCCCCGACCACTGATGGCGTAGCAATATACCATCAGACTGGTATTTCTGATACTGCCACAATCGGCACTGGCTGTTGCGCTGACGGCGGCAAGCAATACGGCAGAGAGCAGATAACGCATGGATTTCCCTCGTGGACGAAGACAGTGGCTGACAACCGTTTCCCCAAGGCACTCCGTCATTTCAAAACAGCGGATGATTTCGCGGAGACGGTGATTTTTAAACTTTTGATGCTATATTGAACGCGGAGTGACTGTACGTGATCTTTACATTGGGGAGGATATCATGCTGCGTCTGACAAGTGTGCTGATATGGGGTGTTTGTGTTGCGTTTGGCATGGCGGGGATCGCCCACGCACAGTATTCGGGACCGGGGACTTCCGATACCTCGCTCTTGGGCAAATTGAAAGGGTCCTTGAAGGGCGAGTCCGAGTCTGGCAAGGCGGTGACGGTCAAGCAACTGAAGAAGAAGCCGGTGTACGACGAAGACGTTTACGTCAAGGGAAAACTGGTAAAGAAGACAGGAAAGAAGGAGTACCAGTTTCGGGACGACACGGGAACATTGACTGCTGTCATTGCGGACAATCTGTTCGAGAAGAGAGAAGTTTCTGACACCACATTGGTCGAACTTCGGGGACGCCTTAAAAAGGCGGCCAAATCACTTCTCACCAAAGAACCCAGGATGGAAGTGTCCCGCCTGAAAGTCCTTCGCGCAAAATAGCGGGACGACACGCTTGCTGCAAGAGTTTCGCAGCGGCCCGGCGCATCCGCAAGGATGGCGAATCGCGCCGGGTCGTCTTTTGCTGCAGACGCAAGATTGAGGAGTGTCTATTTCAAGTGCTTCCGGAAGAATCGCGCGAGTTCGCTGAAATGAAACTGCGCTTCCGGCGCGTCGGCAGACATGTAGTATTGCGCGTGTGACATTCCTTCAAATACAATCAGGTCGGCAGAAACGCCTGCTTCTCTCAGCTTCAGGTGCATACGCACTGTATTGCTGAGAAAAAGGTCACGGGTGCCTGACGTGAGCAAAGTCGGGGGAAAGCCGTGCACATCGCCGTAAACGGGGGAGAGCAAAGGGTCTTTCAGGCTCTTGCCTCCCGCATACAGTCGCGCGGCATCACCCAGCCACCCATCATAGCTGAACAGAATATTATCTACCCCCTCGTTGACGAAATAGGAATCGCCGGTTTTTGTCAGGTCCGTCCAGGGTGTTCCCGGCGCAATTGCTGCAGGCAGCGGCAAACCTTCTGCTTTGGCGCGTAACGTCAATGCCAGCGTGATGCCCCCGCCAGTAGATGTGCCGAATACCCCAATTTTTTCTGCGGGTGTGGTCTTTAACAATTCCCGATAAACGGTCATCGCATCATCCAATGTTGCGGGATTGGGAAAATCGGGTGGCATTCTGTAATCTACCGAAATGACACGGAAACCGCCGAGTCCTGCCATGAGAATCGCTTCCTGTGTGCCGGATTCTCCGGCGCCCAGCACATAGCCGCCACCATGGAAGTGCAGGAGAATGCGGCTGGCATCAGCGTTTTGGACAACTTTGGGTGCGATGGTGAATACGGGCACGCCCCCTATTTTTTCGGAAGTGACGCTTACATCCATTTTCCCCCGCAGTTGAGGCAGATACTGATCTGCGGCGGATGCAAACCGGGCCGCCCAGTCTTTCCATTCCTGTTCGTTTTTGGGATGGAAATTCCAGTAAGCAGGGGGTTTTTCCGCAATCATGGCGCGCAGTTCTGGACTGACCGTATCCGGAAGGGGAAAGTGGCGCGTGGTGGGTTCCTGTGCGCCAGCGGCGAGGGTGCACGTCAGGAATGCGGCAAACAAGGCTTTTTTGACGGGTGGCATGGGTGTTTCCTTCATATGACTGGCGTGCTGTTGCGCGCCGGATGTTCAATGGTCGCTTCCACCACCTTTTCGGCACAAAGCCGGATGGCGTTCGCGGGTTACTCGTTCCTGTCCAGTGGGAGTATGAATTATTCGGCAAGAAAAAAACAGTCCGTGTATTGCGCCAATACATATCGCACTGATGATGTTTTTCAAGGAGTCATACACTTTTTGATCGCTTGATAACCGTTTTGTCCCATTGTCGGGTACGCTGGGCGCCCTGCTCTTGCTTGCCAGATTCGCCGTGTTTTGGGCAGAGTCCCTGTAGGCACGCTTTTAGTTGTACAAGGTACGTCTGGATATTTGATACGCATCTATGGTGGCTTCATCCCCGTGCTTTTCCCAAAAATGCAGTATTTTCAGGCGACGTTGCGCCTCTGTGCTGATGTTTTCCATCCGAACAGCATAGCACTGAACACGATTCCAACCCTTTACGCCGTACCCTCGTTTGTATCGTTGCATTTGCACCCCCTCACGCCGAA
>JAISAG010000163.1 GCA_031266815.1 Burkholderiaceae bacterium
CCAGAAGTTCCAGGTCGTCAATAACCAGCGCGTCCTTGTCCTGAAGGATGTTTTTCAGCGCGATAATCTGGAATATCAGGGAGAGGTTGTCTTCTTCCTTGGCAAGGCGGTCAAGCGCCAACAGGTCATGGCTGTTGAACAGGTGAGCGGGTATGGCAATCCGCCCGCTGTTTAATCCGTGCGAGGACAGTCTTTCCGAGAGCAGGGTATCCTTGCTGATGCGGGGGAGCAACTTTGCAGCCAGCGGAATGGCAAGTTCAAAATCCATGATGGTCCTTGTCGGGGAAAAACCGAATACTCCCCGCCCATCGGGAGGGGAGGAAAAATCAGAGCGTTGCCCGAACGCCGTCAATGCATTTCTGCAGCGCGGCAGACAAATCCGCTATCGCTTTTTCTTTTGTCAGTCCACTCTGATGGCGTAGCTGCGTTGCCGCTTTTGTGGTATCAAGACGCCAGTCGTCCGTCAGGAAGGGGCTGCCTTTCCACTCTGCTTTCGGAACAGCCTTGACCACTGCCGAAGGATTGGAAAGACCGACAATGATTTTCGCCAGTTCTTCCCATGTCAGGTAAACACTGCCCAAGTTGAACAACTCTCCCCTGGGGCGCAGGGCCAGAATTGCCAGTACCGCAGAAACAAAATCGTCCAGTTGTAAAAAACTGCCGCCGCAACCCGCAGGGACTTCAATTTTTCCCTGCTCAATGGCGGAGCGAACCATGGCGCGAATGTTCCTGCCGCCGATGATGTCGCCGTAGGCATACCATATCATGACATTGTTGACCGCCATGTCGTGCTGCACGGCATAAATCCTGCTCATGTCCTCCGTGATGACCTTGGCAAGCGCGTAGGAAGGACTGCGTGCCAGTTCGACCAAATGCGGGTGGGTTTCGTCCACCGAATCCGCAAGAGGCTTGCCGTAAGAAACCGCCGTGGTCGCATTGATCACGTCGGTAACCCCCCATTCGACCGCAGCATCCAGCAGGTACTGATATCCTTTGACATCAATATCCAGCAGGTCGGTAAACGACTCCGAAAAACTCCACGCCAGATGCAGAATCGCATCCATTCCCTTTACTGTATTTCGGACCACAGCCTTGTCGGCAATATCGCCGTGCACGGTTTCCACCTTGTCGCCCGCCAGTGCTTTCAGTCCGTCCGCATCCTTGTCCAGCACGCGAACATCGTGCCCCGCGCGAACAAGGGAGCGAATAACGTGCCCCCCCATGTTGCCGCATCCGCCTGTCACCAACAGCTTCATCTTCTCCTCCGCGTCATCTTTTCACTTCTCATTCTACATGGAATTGCGCCGCGTATGCATCCGGTCTGTCTGGCGCGCAGCCGCGATTGGCGGCATGCGCGGCAAAGAAGTGTTATATTCGCGAATCACGTAACCCTGCGAGAACAGACTGCCCCTGCCATGAGTGTACGCGAAGAGACAGAACGCAGCGTGTGGCGCAGGTTGCTGGTCGCTCACCCTCTTGCTTCCGCCATTATCCTGCTTTGTGCGCTGACCCTTGCCGCTTTGCTGGCACAGGGACTTCAGTATGGCGATACGGAAAAATTCGGCAAGATACTGCTGATGGCAACAATCGGTGGCACGGTGGCTTTCCTCGCCACCGCTGTCGGTACCTTGCCCGCTTTTTTGTTACACAGAATTCCCCAACAGGTTGAAGACATTATGCTGGGGTTTTCCGCCGGCATGATGCTTTCCGCGACCGCCTTTTCCCTGCTCCTGCCCGGTTTGCGGGCAGGAGTGGATATGACGGGTAATACATGGGTCGGTTCGCTCATCGTCGTGTTCGGGATGTTTCTCGGCGTCTTTTTGATGCAGGGGCTGGAGCATATCATGCCGCACCGGCACGAAATAACCGGCGTATTCGGCAAGGGGTCAACGCGATTCAATCGTGTGTGGCTGTTCGTATTTGCCATTACGCTGCATAATCTGCCGGAAGGGATGGCAATTGGCGTGGGTTTTTCACGAGGCGACGTTTCCGTTGGTTTGCCGCTGACGATTGCCATTGCGTTGCAGGACATTCCGGAAGGACTGGCAGTCGCCATCGCGTTGCGCGGGGTGGGGATGAATGCGCTTAAAGCGGTGATGATCGGCTCGCTTACGGGGGCGATGGAATTACTGGGTGCGTTGCTGGGCGTGGGGTTGACAGGCGGTTTTGCCCTGTCGTATCCAATCGGTCTGGGCGTTGCGGGCGGCGCCATGCTCTTCGTCGTCTCGCACGAAGTCATTCCCGAAACGCACCGGAACGGACATCAGACGCTTGCCACTATTGGACTGATTGCCGGGTTTGCCCTGATGATGATTCTTGATACGATGCTGGGGTAAAAGGACGGGAAAATATGCTCGCGACCATTGACATGGGCTCCAACAGCTTTCGTTTGCAAATTGGCGAATATCGGGATAACCGCATCCGTGTGGTGACGGTTGCGCGGGAACCCAATCGTCTGGCGGCGGGACTGGACAAAAAAAACATGTTGAGCGACGGCGCCATCAAAAATGGGCTGGATGCCTTGCGTCGTCTGCGTGCCATACTGGACGCCCATCCGATTAGTGCAGTGCGTGCCGTGGCGACCAACACCTTGCGTATCGCTGTTAATTCACCTGGCTTTCTCGCCCAGGCGGAAAAGGTGCTGGGATACCCCATCGAAGTTATCTCTGGAGAAGAGGAGGGGCGGCTGGTCTATCTGGGGGTCGCCAATCTGCTGGCCGATGCGGCGGAACGACGCCTGGTGGTGGATATCGGCGGCGGCTCCACGGAGATGATTCTGGGCGAAGGTGTTCAGGTAAAACGGGCGGATTCTTTCAATATCGGAACGGTCAAGCAAAGCCTTTCTTTTTTTTCTGACGGCGTTATCAGCGCCAGCCATTTCGACCTGGCTTTTTTGTCCGCACGCAGTTATTTCAGGGAGATTTCTTCGCATTATGGCCCTCACCATTGGGCCGCTGCGTATGGCTCATCCGGCACAATACGTTCTCTTGCGGAGATCATGGTCGCCAACCAGATCGGGGATGGACGCTTAACTTACGACAATTTGAATACCCTGCGCAAAGAGTTGATTGCTTTCGGCAAAATGGGCAAAGTTCAGTTAAACGGGCTCCGGCAGGAGCGGACTGCATCCATCATCGGCGGGTTGACCATTCTGACGGTGCTGATGCAGGAGTTGAACATGCCCGTGATGAATACGGTCGCTTCCGGTCTGCGTATGGGGCTGATGTGGGACCTGTGCCTGCAATCCCTGTCGTACGACAGGCGCGAGCAATCCATTGCGCACTTCATGACGCAATATCGCATTGAAAAAAAACGGGCGGTACAGACAGCGGAATACGCATGCAGCCTGTTCGATACTCTTTCGCCCAATTCCGATTTCCGGCGGTATGTACACTGGGGTGCGCTGGCGCATGAAGCGGGTCTGTTTGTATCGCCCGCCCAATATCACAAGCATGGCGCCTATCTGATACAGCACGCCGACCTGGCAGGTTTTACGATGCGGGAGCAGAAATACATGGCGCAGATTGTGCGTTTTCAGAAAGATTCTGTCACCCGGGACATTCTGACCGAACGCTCCGACTTGCTTAAGGCCGTTCTGTCGTTACGTCTGGCCATCCTGTTTCGGAATGCCGGCGTCAGTGATGACATTCGCCTGTTACGTGTCCATGCCAAAAAGCGTGTTGATGTGACAATCCCCCGGGCGTGGACCAAGCAATACCCTGTTTTGTCTTTTTCCTTGCGACAGGAAAGTGGGTTGTGGGATGAAGCGGGTGTTCATATGCAGGTGCACGAGGAGTAGCCGGATACTTTTCCGAAGCGGCAAATTGCTCACGCTTCCGTCGGTTCTGTTGCGGTTCTCACCGCATGCGATACACTTAGCCGGCTTAACAGCACCTCGGGAAAATCGCTTCCCAGCGCAAGTTGCAAAACATCATGGACAGGGTCCTTCAGGCGGGCGAGTATCAGCCTTTTGCCGCTTTGCCGCAAGTGCAGGAAAAAGCCTCGCAGGGCTTCCACGCTGGTCGTATCCAACCCGTTCGACAGTTCCAGACTGAGAATGACCGTGTGAGTGTGTGCCATGGTGAAATCCGCCGCGCGGCGTACCAGTAGCAAAATGCGGTCCGCATTGGCAAAAAACAGTGCCTGGTCGGGACGGAGTATGAGCAGACCTTCCACAGCATTGGCATTCTGGAAAAGCGACAGGCTGACAAAATCGTGACTATTCCCCAAACGCCCCAATTCCGTGATGGATGCATTGGCGATTTGCCGCAGCATCATGATAATGCTGATGCCGACCGCAACCAGCAAACCTTGCAGAACACCGATAAACAGGACTGCCAGTACGGAGATGGTGGAAATGAGGCGGTCGTTGCGCCAAACGGTATACCGCATGAAAATGAGGCGGTCATTGC
>JAISAG010000169.1 GCA_031266815.1 Burkholderiaceae bacterium
GCAATCGGTCGCAATCGGTCGCAATCGGTCGCAATCGGTCGCAATCGGTCGCAATCGGTCGCAATCGGTCGCAATCGGTCGCAATCGGTCGCAATCGGTCGCAATCGGTCGCAATCGGATACACCGTCCGATAAGAAACAGGCTATTGTCATGCTCCTTGAGAAACGCAGGCAAGCCTGCCTGCGATGCTTTGGATAACACGTCAGTCTGTGCGGACTTTTCGTCCCCCTGCCACCCCCGCTTCCCCGCAGGGAAGCGCCCTCCTGGTTCCGGGGATGGGAAAATTCATCCGGTTTTCCGCGTCATACGACAAGACTTCCAGCGCCACAACATTGATAACAAAACAAAATTCTCATCGGCAGACAGGTACGCCAAACATGCCGGAATCCCTCGCGGCGATTCTCTTACATTCGGATCGAACAGTCGCTGTAAGACGGAAACAACATGCCCAGGATGAAGACGCGAAAGCCTTTATGACGAGGGGGCACGTTCAGGGGAAATCGGGCAGCGCACACTCAAAATGAGTTAAATACATCGCATAACCCATTGATTTCTTGTGATTTTGGTAGGCACGATTGGACTCGAACCAACGACCCCTACCATGTCAAGGTAGTGCTCTAACCAGCTGAGCTACGCGCCTATACCAGAAGTTGCGCATTATATCAGTGAGCGCCAGAAAACGGTAGGGGTCGCATCCGGAACGTTCCGTCAGGTTGTGTTGCTGAACCGAACGGGACTATTGGAGCGCACCGGCTCACCTGCGGTCAGTCTTTGGCGCCACACCCTTTTCCGCACGGCTTGCCTTTTCCAGCGCAAGGTGGCGTGCAACCTGTCTCCAGCGCGAGGTTGCCGCCCTTGTCCGGTTCGTGGCAAACAAAGTGGAGTGAGCGAGGCTTAAAACACGAAAAAAACAACGGGTTGCAATTAATATTGAATGCAAAATACTAAAAAGTATGTCAGAATCTTTTCCAGTTGCTCATGTTATGGGAGAACCGGTCGTAAAACAGGGGAGAACCCCCGATCTGAAAGGAGGAGTCGTCCCCATGAGGCAAATCAAGTTACTGCTCGGAAAAGAGGGTGATACCGCCGTACTGGGCGCGGCCGTCGCGCAGGTGCTCACACCGGGCATGTGCATTTTTTTGTGCGGCGATTTGGGCTCCGGCAAAACGACGCTGGTTCGCGCCGCGCTGAAAGCACTGGGACATACCGAATCGGTAAAAAGCCCAACGTACGCACTGGCGGAAGAATACACCCTTTCGCGGGCGGGGAAACCACTCAAGCTGGTCCACTTCGACCTTTTCAGGCTGGAAACGCCTGATGAATTGCGTGAAGCGGGCTTGCACGAGTATTTCGGGAACGAAACAGTCTGTCTGGTGGAATGGCCTGAGCGGGCGCTCTCATTGCTCCCTTCGCCCGACATCCGAATTTACTTTTATGTCGTCGGGATGGGCAGACGGGCAACGCTGCATGCTGACACGGAAACCGGGGCAGAGGCGCTTGCCAGGCTGCGGGTTGATTTTGGCGACTGATTTTGCCAACAAGAAAGCGCGTGGGCTACGTAACGGTAAAAGAATATGGGCAGCGGAAAAAACTCTTTCTTCCGGTATTGGCGCCAAGCGGGAACAGGCATTCTGCTCGCCGCGTCGTTCCTGTCGTCCGCATGGAGTGCGCAATTTACGTCTCTCCATGTCACGCCGTCCGAGGAATACACCCGCGTTACCATCGAACATGAAGGAAAGCTGCCGACACGGCACTTCGTCCTGACAGCACCACACCGGGTCGTGGTCGAAATGACGGGGCTGGCTAATATGGCAGACCTGCGCGCCGCCGTTGCGGCGCTATCCGGCAGCGACCCCCGCATCAGGCAAATTCGAATCGGGCAGACGGAAAACCACAATATCCGTCTCGTTATTGAGGCAAGCGAAGCACTGGTGCCGCAAATCCTTTCTCTGGAAGGGGCAGACAGGAAGAAACGCCGACTGGTTATTGACTTGCGTCCCACAACACCAGACCCCATCGCCAGATTGCTCCGCAAGCAGCAGCTTGCCCAGAACGGCCCATCCGAAAAAGCGAAAGCACCGCCGTCTGCCACTGCGGATGCGTACGCCGATGCGGAGGAGGACCCCGCTGCTTCCCCGGCACCGGCAAAGAAAAGCAGGGCAGACAAGCCGGGCAAAAAACAGGCGAAGTCCGGCGTGAAGTTCCGTCTGCCGCGTGTTATGACAGTCGTTATTGACCCCGGACATGGCGGACAGGATTCCGGCGCCGTCGGGTACAGAGGGACAAAGGAGAAGCACATCGTGCTGTCCATCGCGCGCAAGCTGAAGGAAAAAATCGAATCGGAAAGCAATATGCGGGTCGTCATGACACGCGACGGAGATTATTTTGTTCCGCTGGCAGAGCGGGTTAACAAGGCCAGAAAGGCAAAAGCCGATTTGTTTATTTCTGTCCATGCCGATGCTTTCATTGAAGCAAGGGCAAACGGTTCTTCTGTCTTCGCGCTCTCCGAAAAGGGTGCATCGTCCGCCTCGGCACGGTGGCTGGCGCGCAGGGAAAATGAATCCGACCTGATTGGCGGCGGCAATATCAAAACACATAACAAACAGCTTGCCAGCGTCTTGCTGGACATGTCCACCAGCGCGCAGATAAAGGATAGCCTCAAACTGGGCGATGCGGTGCTGCGCGAAATCAGCGGCATCAACCGCCTGCACAAAAACCATGTGGAGCAGGCGGGATTTGCCGTCCTGAAAGCGCCGGATATCCCCAGTATCCTGGTCGAAACGGCTTTCTTGTCCAACCCGAAGGAAGAGGGTCGCTTAAACAGCCGCCAAAATCAGGATGATATGGCAAACGCCATTTTCAACGGCATCAGGAGGTACTTTACAAAAAAGCCCGCCGAGGCGCCCGAAGAGCCGGCAGGTAATGTGCTGTAAATTCCTTGCCACGCCCCCACGCATTCCGGCATAGTCGCCCGGACGATTGAGTCCCAACCGCGTTTCCGAAGATTGGAGAGGAGCACACCTGGTGTACAATGGCGGGGGTGTCAGGTCGTGCGCTCGTAGCTCAATGGATAGAGTACTGCCCTCCGAAGGCAGGG
>JAISAG010000174.1 GCA_031266815.1 Burkholderiaceae bacterium
CAGTCGCTTGACTCCATCAACACTTAACGATATCCGCTCCAACATCCAAACCCCCGATAATTTAATTAACCGGACATTTCTACTTTGCTGAAACCGGACATTACAACTTTGCTCCTACAGTAAAGTTCCGATAGGTTGTTTACCTTTCGAGTCTCCGTTAAGCTGGGGTTGTGAGACCCGAAAGGTGAACAGGCACAAGAGCGCATCAGGGATGCGGGTTCCGTGCAAGCGCTTGCCGGGAATGTTCATGCGCCGAAAGGAGGGCGGCTCACAAGGTGGCACCCGCCGGGTGAGCGTGAATACCGTACCGGGTGGGAGAGACCGGGGTAATTTACTTGCCCTTGAAAACGGGCGCGTCTTTCAGTAAGAATGCCGCACACCCCAGTCGAAAGTCCTCTGTCTCAAAGCAGTCGAAGCATTCTTCTTTTTCTGCGGGGGTGAGCGCTGCCGGGTTGTTCAACAGGCGGCGGACGAATTTTTTGTGCCATCGCGCTGCCAGTGGCGCACCGCTGGTAATGTGGCGGGCAGTTGATGCCAGTTCTTCTTCCAGCAAGTCGTCAGGGATCACCCGGGTTACCAGATTTTTTCCGAGCGCTTCTTCTGATGACAGAATGCGCCCTTCCAGAAGGATTTCGAGCAGTGTTCCCTGCCCGACAAGGCGCAAGAGAGGGGAGAGCTCTGGATATGCCATGACCAGACCCAGGCTTTTGAGGGGGGCGCCGAAGGTACCGGATTCGGCGGAAAGGCGAATATCGCACAGCGAGAGTATTTCCAGACCAGCGCCGACGCACGAACCGTAAACGCAGGCAACGAGCGGATGGGGGCAGGCATTGATTGCGTCGAGTGCGCCGTGCATGAATTCGCCGTATTCGATTGCCTGCATCTTGTTTGAGCGAACACTGGCGAATTCGCTGATGTCACATCCGGCGGAAAAGGCTTCCGTGCCATGCCCGCGTAGTACAACGCAGCGCACATCCGGGTTGGCGGACAATTCGCGGAAAATATCCCCCAGCGTTTTCCACATGGATTTGGTAATGGCGTTCAGATTGTCCGGGCGGTTTAAGGTGACCGTCGCCAGCATATCGCTGTGCACGACAGTCACGTCTGGTCGGGCGGCAAAATCTTCATCCGTTGTTTCGGTCGTCGCCATATGATGTCAGCCGGTATTTCTCATGCCGGATGCGATGCCGTTGATGGAAAGGTGGATACCGCGCACCGTGCGGGCGTCTGTGTCCTCCGGCGTGCCCGCTTTTCTGTGCCGTCTGAGCAGTTCGATTTGCATATAATTAAGCGGGTCAATATAGGGCATTCGGTCGCGCAGCACGCGTGCCAGTGTGGGGTTGTTTGCCAGTCTCTCCTTTTCGCCCGTGATAATTTCGAAAGCGGAAAGTGTTCGGGCATGTTCTGCCCGTATGGTGCCAAATACCCTGTCCCGCAGCGTGGCATTGGTAACAAGCTGCGCATATCGCGCGGCGATGTCCAGGTCCATTTTGGAGAGCACCATATCCATGTTGGACAGCATGGCGCTGAAAAACGGCCACTCTCCGTACATGGATTGCAGCAAGGCGATTTTTTCTCCCCGTTTCTCGTTGTTCTGCTCAAGCCATGTCATGACCGCAGTGCCAAACCCAAACCAGCCCGGCAAAAGCACACGGCATTGCCCCCATGAAAAACTCCACGGAATGGCGCGCAAATCCTCAATACGCTTGTTCGGTCTGCGGGAAGCGGGGCGGGAGCCGATATTTAAACTCGCAATTTCGGAAATGGGAGTTGATTCAAAAAAATAGTCGTGGAAGCCGGGAGTGTCATAGACCAGCGCCCGGTATGCTTTGTAGGCGATATCGGAGAGTTCCATCATGGCGCTCTCGAAATGCCCGAGCAGACGGCTGTGCACCTGTTTTAATGGTATCAGGCTGGCTTCCAGGGTGGCGGCAACAATCAGTTCAAGGTTGCGCCCGCCGATGTCAGGGTGCGAATACTTGAAGCCTATCATCTCCCCCTGCTCGGTCAGACGTATTTGTCCGTTTACTGTTCCATGCGGTTGGGCGACAATGGCGTCGTAAGTCGGGCCGCCGCCCCGTCCTACCGTACCGCCGCGACCGTGGAAGAAGCGCAGCTTGACCGAATGCTGGTTAAACAGGCGGATCAGGCGTTGCTCTGCACGGTACAGTTCCCAGTTGGAAGTCAGATATCCGCCGTCCTTGTTGGAATCGGAATACCCCAGCATTACTTCCTGCAAATTCCCTTGTTTTTCGATGAAGTGGCGGACCAGTGGAATGCTCATGGCGGCTTCCATAATATCCGGTGCGCGTTTCAGGTCGGGAATGGTTTCAAACAGCGGCACCGCCATCAAATTCGCTTCCGCATCAATCCAGTTGCCCGTCTCTTCATCCCATGTCATGGACAACAAGCCGGATTCCTTCTGCAACAGATAGACTTCCAGAATATCCGAAAGGGTTTCGGTATGGGAAATGATGTACTGGCGGATAGCCCGCTCACCGTATTGCTGGCGAATGGTGCGCGCGGCGTGCATGATCTTCAGTTCGGCAGTCGTTTCGGCGGAATAGGTCGCGAAAGGGGAAAAAAGCAGGCGGGGATGGTTTAATTCGGCGACCAGCAAGGCAACCTTTTCTTCTTCGGGAAGCGCGGCGTAATGCGGTTCGACATGGGCAACCGCAAGCAATTCAGCGAGCGTTTGCTCGTGCACATCCGAGCTCTGGCGCATGTCCAGGGTAGAAAGATGGAACCCGAAAATATCCACCGCCCTGCGAAGCGGCGCAATACGGATGCCAGTGACGCGTTCACCCGCATTCCGGTTAAGCGAATCAATCAGAATATCCAGTTCTGCGGCAAAGTCGCGGGAATTGCGATACGGGATTCCCCTGGCGATTTCGGGGCGTTCAAAATGCGTCATGCCCATTTTGCGGGCGGTGGCGACAAGGCGCGCGTAAATAGCGGTTAGCGCGCGACGGTACGGTTCGTCAACGCGGTGATGCGATGTGTCGGTTGAGGCATCTGCCAGCGTTTGCAATTCAGGACTGACCGGGTTTAACATGGAGGAAAGGGGGAGCTCAATGCCCAGTTCGTGCACCTCTTCCAGATAGAAGTTCAAAACAAGGTGCGAGTGCCTTTTCAGCGCGTGCAGCATGGTTTCGGCATCGACATTGAGATTCCCGTCCCTGTCGCCGCCAATCCAGCTTCCCATTTGCAAATAGGGCGTATCCGAACAGGGGACGGGAATGCCGTCCTGTTCCGGCGGATACCGCTCCTCAATTTCTTCCTTGATGCTGCGATACAACTCCGGCAATTCGCGCAGAAAAGTCAAACGGTAAAAGAGCAGGGCATTATTGATTTCATCTTCCACCGACAGGCGGGTATAGCGGAGCATTCGCGTTTGCCACAATGCAGCGACACGCCCGTGGAGCATGCCGGTAATGCGCCGGTGTTCTTTTGGTGTCAGGTTGCTGTCCAGTTTGGCGAGCAAGGCCGCTATTTGCCGCTCATTCTCGAAGGTGCTTCGGCGCTGCACCTCGGTGGGGTGTGCTGTTAGGACAGGCACGATGTAGGAGTCCCTCAGGCATTTCTTGATGGTCTCTCCGGATACACCGGCAGAATCCAGGCGGTTTAACGTATAGATCAGGCTGCCGGGCGGGAAAGGGACTTCCGCCATGCGGGCGGCGCGATAGCGGAGATTGTCGTGCTTGTCTATGGCGATGTTGGACAGATGCGAAAAATACAGAAAGGCACGGACGACCAGAATGGCTTGGTTGCGGCTCAAATCCTTGACCAGATTGTGCAGGGTATCCGAAGAATGCCGTCCCGGATTTCGTCTGATTTTCACGGCGGTCTGGCGGATATTCTCCACCAGCCGGAATACCTCCTTGCCTTCCCTGTCGCGGAGCACATCGCCAAGGATATACCCGAGCATGCGTATATCCGCCCTTGTGGCGGAATCATGCGGGCTTTCCCCTATCACCCCGGTTTCATGTGAAGTCATCATATTCGATTCAATCCAGACCTGTTTCAGACGAAAAAGAGGGTAAAGTATACCCCTTTTTTCGAATGTCCCTATCGGGCCGCGTCAAGTCGCGCGAACATAGCAAACGGGGACGCCACACGCTGCCGGGGTAGCGAAGAAGGAGAAGGGAGCCGCCGGCGCGCCGCCCGAAAGGAAGGGCAGCGCAAACAGGCTACATGATATTGAACAGGGAGAGGTTCGTTGTTTGCAAAAATACCTTCTGTGCGGCTTCCAGCATGGTCTGGTTTTGCATCAACTCCGAAATGGCGGTGTAATAATCCAGGTCTTCCAGTTTGGATATGGCATCGGTGTATTGCAGGTTTTTATCCTCACCGCTGGTGTCCAGCGCATCCAGTTCTTTTAAGCGGGAACCGGTTAGCCCGCGTACATTCAGTGTACGGTCAAGCGCGCTTGCCATCTTGTTCATCGAAGCGGCAAGCCCGAGCGACAAATTGGTTTTTGCTGCGGGTGTGCCATCCAGCGGGGAATCCAGAAGCGCAATGGCTTCGTTCAAAATAGCGAACACATCTTGACTGACCGGATCTCCAGGTGTGATGGACATGCTCTGCGCCTGTGGTTGCGATTGGGTGGGGTCGTCAGGCAGCCAGCCATTGATAACGATTTCCACGCCACCTTGCGTAATAACCAGCGGTTCGTTCTCCCGCCCCGTGTAAGTGCCTGTGATTGACGTGACCGGATTCCCGGTCACGGGATCCGTCATGGAAATCGCTGTACCGCCCGCATCACGGTGTGTGATGGTATAAGAAACATTGGGCGACGACCCGCTGAACTGGACATCGTAATAATTGCCGGGATTGGTCCTCTGCATGGCCTCCCAGTTGGCCTGATCCTTGATGGCAACACTTGCGGTAAGCTGGTTGGTGGTGGAAGTAAGCTTTGCGGGCGTTTCGCCCCGTATATTGGTAAAGACGTTTGCGCCGGAATCGTTTACCGGGATGGTACGCGCCGAATCTACTCTCAGGAAACGCTGTCCATTATCTCCGTTGTAGGAAACGTTTCCGAGCGGGTCCTGCACAAAAGGCTGTGTCTTGGCCTGGTAACCGGAAAAGATGTAGTCTCCGTAGGAATTGCGCGTGTTGGCATAACCCAGCATTTCGTCGCGCATGCTTTTGATTTCAGTGGAAATGGCGCGGAGCTCGTCCTCCGAATAGGCTCCGTCCCCTGCCGCGACCAGAAGCGTTTGCACGCTCTGGATACGGGAAGTCACACTTGTCAGTGTCCCTTCCTCCAGGTTGAGCGATTCCCTCGCGTAAGCGCGGTTCTCCTTGAACTGGGTATTCATTGCCTTCCCCTGGCGGATATCCAGCGCACGCGCCGCGCCAACGGGGTCGTCCTGGGGGGTCAGGATACGTTTTCCCGAACTCATGTGCTCGGTTGTCTTCAACAGGCGCGCCTGCAAGTCGTTCATGCGTGTGGTGTTCTGGTTGTAGAACATGGCTGTGCTGATACGGAACATAATCGTATTCTCCTACATCAGAAAATGGACAGGATACTGTCGAACATTTCGTTTGCCGTTTGTATCACCTTGGTTGCCGCGTTGTAGGCCTGCTGG
>JAISAG010000060.1 GCA_031266815.1 Burkholderiaceae bacterium
AATCCTCCGGTTACGTTTGTCAGGAGAGTGACGGAAGAAGCAGGTTGGCACTTGCTTTCCAGCGCACGAACAAAGTTATGAGCGGCGTCAGGTGTTTTTCCCATTTCCCTGTTCCATCAAGCAAGGCGCCCATTGTGTCACAAAATACAGCGCCCTGGAACCGCTCACGGACGGGCAGCGGCAGCGAGGGTCGAGCATCGGATTAGCATTGTACGTTTACGCAAAAGGATATAATGATAGAATGCGAGGTAATGCTTCGAGGAAAGGTTCTATATGAAATCCCGCTTGCTATCGACGTCTTTGTTGTCGGGTTTATTGGCGCTGTCCGGTGTTCCCGCGCTTGCCGATTTCTCCCTCCCCCCGCCGCAGACGCAGGGAGGAAGCGGCATATTCGATGCGCTCAAATTGCGCAGTTCCGCGTCACTGGCGAATTTTCCGACAAATCCTCTCAGCGAACAAGAAATTTCGAACCTGTTGTGGGCAGCGACGGGCCTCAACCGCGAGGGGAAAGGGTGGACCACCCCTTACGGCAGAGGGATGGCACCTTACAACGATATTTATATTGCAATTGACTTGGGTGTTCTTCGTTACAACTGGAAAACCCATGCTGTGGAACAGGTATCCAACAAGGACATCAGAGGGAGCATTGCGCTGCAACCTGGTGTGCAAAAGGCGCCCGTTATCTTGATATGGATCGCCAATGGCGAGGCGCTTTCTTCCCTGGATTCCACGCAGGCAAACAACTTCGCATATATCGCCAGCGGTGCAATGACGCAAAATGTTTATCTCGCGGCGGCATCCATGGGAATTGGTGCGCGCTATATCGTTTCCATAAAACAGGACGTGATACGAAAAGAACTGGGGCTTGGGGAGAAGGATATTCCACTCAACATCATGCCGCTTGGTAAAAAATAGATGCGGGGCGGACGGCGCGTGTTGCGGTGTGCGCCGGGCGTGTTTGTATGCAGAAAATTTTCACCACAGCGCGAGGAAATGGCTCCCGTCTGGCAAACCAAATGGAACGCAGTGTTATTTGTCAATAGAGAGGAAGGGAGGTAAACATGCCTGAAGATACACGAAAATACCAGTTTTCCTGGGATACACTCGGGTCGGATATGGCGTTGGCAAGACCCAACCTGGGACCCGATACCAGCATTGAGATGTACCGTCTCTTCCAGTTTACCATGCGCGATATCCTGGAGCAGAGTTACGGAACGAAAGCCACGGACGAACTTTTCTACAAATCGGGACAACTTGCGGGGATGTCTTTTTACAACCAGTTCCTTGCCGATGCGGCTGATCTGGCTGAATTGGTCAAGCGGATACAGGATCTGTTTGTCAAATTCCGTGTCGGCATTTTCCGTGTCGAATCCATCAACACGGAAACGATGGAGTGTTACATCGCCGTGGATGAAGACCTCGATTGCTCGGGCCTGCCGGATATTGAAGATGTCATTTGCGTGTATGACGAAGGGCTCATTGCGGGCATTATGGAGGCGCACACTGGCAAGCCGTTTACCGTCAAGGAAGTGGATTGCTGGTGCACGGGTGCACGGACGTGCCGTTTTCAGGCGAAGCCCGCAGCGTAAACAAACAGGCGGTGCGTTGACGAGCCCCAATGAGCACGAACGACGACCGCCTGGCCCTGCTTGCTGTGGCGCATTTTGAGAAGCTTTTCTCTGCCCCATCGGCGCCATCTGTTCCGTCCGAATTCAGCGACAACCCGGGCTTCGCGGCATTGCACGAGAAGATGCTCGTGTTGCGGCAGATTGTGTCCGATTTCGCATCGGGAAGCATGTCCCGCGACATTACCACGCGAGGGTTCGTTACAGGGGGGCTGAAAGCTCTCCAATCCAATTTGCGTCATCTGACGTGGCAGACACAACAGGTGGAGCGCGGCGATTTCACCCAACGCGTCGGTTTTCTTGGTGATTTTTCGGTCGCATTCAACAACATGGTCTCCCAGTTGTCCAGCACGGTCAACGAGCTGAAGGAGAACGAGGAAGCACTGAAAAAAATGGCCGCCTCGCTGCAAAAAAGCGAAAAAAGATACCGTTATCTGGCGGAACACGATACATTGACCAATGCACTCAACCGCCGCTCGTTCTATGAGGTTGCGCTGGCCAATATGGCGAGTGCGAGTGAAGGGAATTACCCTTGTTGTGTGTGCATGCTGGACGTGGACCGTTTCAAGAATTTTAATGACACCTACGGGCATGACGCGGGTGATGTGGCACTCCAGCACGTTGTTCAGGTCGCACAAAGTTTGCTCCGCCAAACAGACATTATGGGGCGCTACGGCGGGGAGGAATTTGTGTTTTTCTTTGCCAACACGACATTGTCTCAAGGCATGTCCGCCGCGCAGCGGATACGAAGGGCAATTGAGCACTCGCCTGTCCCTCTTCCAGACGGCACGCTCATCCCTATTTCTGCCAGTATGGGCGTAGCGGTCATCCAGCCGGAATGGTACGATCACGGTGTTGCGGCAAAGCAACTGCGCTTTCATATCGTCAATGCGGATGGTGCGCTTTACCAGGCAAAACAGTCTGGACGTAACGCCGTATGCCAGGCAGATGAAACCTTTCCTGACGCCGCCGCCTTTGCCGATCAGGACGAGAAAAAGTAATGCTGCTCCCGCCGCGCTGTCCGGCGGTTTCTTCTGCCCATCGTCTGAATTGCCACAATCCTGATACAATGCGGGAAAATGAGAGAGAGTGTTTTCCATCCGCGCATTTCGCGGCATTGTGATTCTTTCAGAGGAGATTGCCATGTCTGCTGTAAAGACTGTCGAAGCCCTTGGCGACAATGAAAACCCGATCATGAATGTCAGCCCCATTATCAATGTTGCCTCCGACGGTAATATTGATGCCTCTGCCATCACGGGAGGAGTGTACAATC
>JAISAG010000094.1 GCA_031266815.1 Burkholderiaceae bacterium
CTCCCCCTCATCTTCATCCTCACAGGCATTTTCGGTATCAGCATCGCCATGCTGGCAGAGGTTTATGAAAAGCAAATCAGGATGGACGACAACTTTTCCATTCCGCTGGCAATGGGCATTGCCCTGTCGCTGACCCGCTTTTTGTAGAATCGGCGGCCTGCCCGGCAGCTTTTTGCGCAACGCTGCCGCTTGACACGGCGCGAACCGGAACACTATATTGATTGTACCAAGCGTATTGCCACAGGACATGCCCCCTCCGGGCACCACGAGAGGAATGCGCGAAAGAGCGATGCACACTGACAGGATATCCCATGACACTTGAGCAGCATATTCGCACCGTTGCAGATTACCCCAAAAAGGGTGTGCAATTTCGCGACCTCACGCCCCTCTTGGGCGACGGGCAGACATTTTCCGCAACGATTGAAACACTTCGCGCACGGTATCAGCCGTTGCGCCTTAACCGGGTTGCCGCCATTGAGGCCAGAGGATTTATTGTGGGTGCGCCGCTTGCTTGTGCGCTCGGCGTGGGCTTTATCCCCATCCGCAAGAAAGGGAAATTGCCGTTTACCACTCTTTCCTGCGAGGACCAGCTTGAGTACGGCATGGATGCCATGGAAATGCACACAGACGCGCTTCGCGCCGGGGATCGTGTCTTGCTGGTAGATGATGTGCTTGCCACGGGCGGAACGGCGAAAGCCGCTGCCCGTCTGATTAAAAAAGCAGGCGGTCAACTTGTCGAGATTGCTTTTCTGCTGAATTTGGCCGATCTGGGCGGCGCGGCACAACTAACGACATTGGGATATCCCTTTTACTGCCTGCACACACTTTCCGATCCTGGCTGATTGCCGCATTGCGCTCGCACACGGGGCAATTCAAGCCGCTTACGGCATCTGTGGCGGCGGTATCCGTGGCGGCGGTTCCGGCTCCAGCGGACGCTGGACGGTAATGGGCGACGCGACCAACGAGGGATACAGTGACGGCGGGTAGATCAGGTCCCGAAGTTCAATAACCTCCGCGCGCGCCGCAGTGCCCTGAATGGCCTTGTCCGCTATTCTGGCAACCTGCGCGAACTGGTGTGCGATGGAAAGAAACAAGTCCACCAGCTTCGGGTCAAAATGGGTACCGCGCCCTTCCGCAATAATCTGGGTAGCCATTTCGTGTGACATGGGTTTCTTGTACGGACGCTCGGAAATCAGTGCGTCGTACACATCGGCAATCGCCATCAATCGCCCCTGCAACGGTATTTCCTCTCCCGCCAGCCCGGCAGGGTATCCGCTGCCGTCCCATTTTTCATGATGACTCAGCGCGAACACCCGGGCATACTCCAGAAAGGCTTCCTCCTGATCCATCCGTTTTTTGATGCGTTCAATGACCTCGGCGCCGAAAGTGGTATGGTATTTCATGCTTTCGAACTCTTCCGTGGTCAGCTTCCCGGGTTTTTTCAGCATGCTGTCGCTGATGATAATCTTGCCGACATCGTGCAACTGAACGGACGTGAAAAAGAAGGGATCCTTTATCCAGGCAGAAGCCTGCTCGCGGTACACACCCTGTGTGACCATGGCATTGACCAGCAGATGCAGGTAATAACGGGTTCGCTCAATATGTCCGCCCGTTGTGTCGTCCCGGCATTCCACCAGTTCCGACATGGTTTGCAGCACGGCGTTCTGCATGGAGAGGATGGTTTTTGTCTTTTCCTCCACCATCTCCATCAGGTTGTCGTTGTAGTCTTTCAGCTCGCGTTTTTGCGATTCCACCAGCAGATGCAGCTCTATGCGCTTTACCAGCAAGGGCGGTGAAAACGGCTTGGAAATGTAGTCCACCGCACCGAGGGACAAACCGGTCAGTTCGCTGCTGGCATCGGTTTTGGCAGTCAGAAAGATAACCGGAATGGACGCTGTGGCGGGGTTTGCTTTCAGCCTCCGAATCACCTCGTATCCATCCATTTCGGGCATCTCGATGTCCAGCAGGATAAGATCGGGCACCACCTTTTCCATAAGAGAGAACATTTTGCTGCCGGAGGCCACGGTAAGTACCCTGTAGTGGTCACGCAACACATTCTTTCCAATGGTCAGATTGGAAATGTTGTCATCCACCAGCAAAATTGTTTTTTTACTCTCAGGCATTATCAAATGTGCGCTTGCCGCGAAAGCAACTCTCACGACGAACGGAAAAAAATCGGCGCGCCATCTCACTCCCGCCTAGGATAGCATTTATTGCCACGGTTTTTGTGAAAAAAACATCTTTTATGCATATTGTCCGCCGCCACCTTACTCGTTTCCACCCGTAAAGTACAGGTACGCCACCCGGCGTGCGGGACGGTAACGGACGATACCGGGTCACCCGCACAGCAACCCGGTGCTCAAGGTGGAGAAGAACGCCCCGGTTTATCCGTTGCCAGAAAGATCTGGGTCCAGTACAACTGCCCTGCATTCCCCTTTTCTACTGCAACACCAATATGCGTATAGCGCGGATTGAGAATGTTGTCCTTGTGCGAGGGAGACGCCATCCACGCCATCATGGCTTCCTGGGCGGAACGCGGTCCTGCCGCGATATTTTCGCCGCTGGCAATGCCGATGATACGATACACACGAAACAGGGCAGGGAAAGTGGTGCCGTCCGGTCGCGTATGGGAAAACAAAGTCCCGATTTCGTTTGCGCGAACAGATGCGACTTTTTCAAGGGAGGGCAGCGTCACCAGAGAGGACATTCCGCTTTGCGTGCGCGTCGCGTTGACCAGCGAGACCAGTTCCCTTTTGAAGCGGACCGGGTCAAACGCGGGAGAAGACATTGCTGGTGGTGCAGTGCTTATCGTTACACCGGGCGCTGCCGCGTTTTTGGCTGCGGTCTTTGCGGGCGGATGGGAAGGCGTTTGCGTGATATAGATAACATACCAGTACAGTCTTTTATCCGCGCCCACCGCAACGCCTGCCGCCCCCTGGTTATATTCGGCATGGGTCAGTATCCTGTCCTTGCCTTTGAGCAAACGCTGCATGAAAGCGGCCGGAGTTTTCGCTCCCCTTATCATCGTGCTGGAAGAAAGCGTGTAGGTGATATGGTTTTCGTTAAGAACCTCCAGCCAGAAAGTCCCATTGGGACGGATGTTGGTGTAGTGCGTCGTAATCTCCCGGGCACGGATGCGGGCAGCTTTTTCCAGTGCAGGAGGCGCGACCAGAGGGCGCATGTGCCGCTTCTCCCGTTCTGTGTTGATGCGTCGCATCAATTCCCTGGCATAGGCGACGGTATCAACGGTCGCCGACGGGGCTGTTGCACTGGCAGTGGCAGGCGAATCCGTCAACAGTAGGAAATACAGTGGGCTCCCGTGCGCAGGGCGGTAAGCGCCCAAGCCCATTTTGCGGTATCGGGGATCGGTCAGGGCGCTCCGGCTTCGTGGTCTGGCGAGTACATCAGAAACAAAGGCGGTCGCGCCAGACGGGTGATGACCATGTGTTTCCCACACCGCTACACGGGTAATCCCCTTTTCCATCAACACGTGCTGCCATCGTGCGGGATTCGGCGCGGCATCCTTTGCTGTCTCGCGCGCCAACTGCCCTGCCGCGGATTCCAGTGCAGCATCCATCGTCAAGGCAGGAACTCCGGCTTTCTGGCGTGCGGCATTAATCTGCCGAATGGCATCATGCGAATCCGGTGCGACAGCGACAAGGCGGGCAGGCAACAGTGCCGCGCCCGCCAGAAAGAAGGCGCACAGCAGGGTACGGCAAGCTGATGGGCGAGCGGGAATCATGCGTTGGCAGGAAAACGATAGGTGCAGCGCCCATTGTATGACGGGCCCGGCGGGAAATCAAAACAGGAGAGAGGCGCACCTGTCACATATTTTCCGGGAAATGTCATAATGGCGGATGAAACGGAAGCATTCCCGCACACGGAAATGCAAACGCAATTTTGTCAGGAGAAAACCATGCGTGGTGACGAACCCGTGAAGCAAGCGGCCGAAAGCGTGCTGGAAGACATGGGCATCCCCGTCCCGTATGACGCAGTCCACTTTCGCACCAAAGGCAACCGCATTGTCTTTACGTTGCATATAATGGACGAGATCGGATATGAAATCGTCATGCAGGAAACGCAGGTCGAATACGAACTGGACGACGCGCTGGTCGCAGACCTGAAGGAAGCGGGCTATGCGGAAGAAACGGAATACGCCCTCGCCGAATGATGGAGACGGAAAGAGACCGGCACACGCACCTTGTCGTCCTCGCTGTTTGCTTGCTTTGACGAATCGCTTTCCATGCTGTATAGTCAAGAATTTCCCCTCTACATGATGGGGTTTGGGTTCACAGTACACACCATTTTTCATTCTCAATGGAGTTTCCATGTATGCGGTCATAAAAACCGGCGGCAAGCAGTATAAGGTTTTCCCCGGAAAAAAATACAAGGTAGAACAGATACCGGCAGACATTGGATCCGAAGTCACGCTCGACCAGATTCTGGCTGTCGGCGAAGGCGAAAGCATTCGCGTAGGGACGCCCCTGGTTGAAGGTGCCACGGTTCTGGCCACGGTAGTTGCCCAGGGGAGGCATGACAAGATCCGTATTTTCAAGATGCGGCGGCGCAAGCATTACCAGAAACGGCAAGGGCATCGCCAGCATTATACCGAACTGCAAATCGTGTCCATCGACGCCTGATGGGGCGAGCGGATACAGGTATTTTTTCAGGAGTCCGATATGGCACACAAAAAAGGAGGCGGCACAACCCGAAATGGTCGTGATTCGCAATCGAAACGCCTCGGCGTCAAGGTCTTTGGCGGGCAGGTGATTTCCGCCGGAGGTATTATCGTCCGGCAGCGCGGAACCGCATTTCATCCTGGCGAAAATGTAGGTCTTGGCAGAGACCATACGCTGTTCGCGCTGGTGGACGGCACCGTCCGGTTCGTTGTACGGGGCGACAAGAACAGACAGTACGTCTCGGTCGTCCCCGCATAATTCGCGCTGCCGCGCGAGGATTGCGCACGCCACAGGAAATGCGCTCATGCAAAGGCTCTGCAAAAGACAGAGCCTTTTTGCCATCCGCCAGCCCCTATGCCTTTCATTGATGAAGCCAGAATTACCGTTATCGCCGGAAATGGCGGTAACGGTGTCGTTTCGTTCAACCGCGAAAAATTTCGCCCCAAGGGCGGTCCCGATGGCGGCGATGGCGGCAGGGGGGGCGGTGTGTGGGCGCTGGCAGATAACAACATCAATACCCTGGTAGATTTTCGCTTTTCCAGATTATTTCGCGCCAAAAACGGAGAACATGGCAAGGGGGCCGACCGCTACGGGAAAAGTGCGGAAGATATTGTGTTACGGATGCCTGTGGGCACCACCATCCGGGACGCGGAGACAAACGAAGTGCTGGCAGACCTTACCGACGCGGGACAACGCCAGCTTTTGGTGCAAGGCGGGGAAGGAGGATGGGGCAATATCCATTTCAAAAGCGCAACCAACCGCGCGCCACGCCAGAAAACCGATGGAAAGCCCGGAGAGCAGCGCGAACTGTGTCTGGAATTGAGGGTGCTGGCGGATGTCGGTTTGCTCGGGCTGCCCAACGCGGGCAAATCCACGCTGATTGCGGCGGTTTCCAACGCGCGCCCACGGATTGCGGACTATCCGTTTACGACACTGCATCCCAATCTGGGTGTTGTCCGTATGGGTGTGGAAAAAAGTTTTGTGATCGCTGACATACCCGGCCTGATCGAAGGCGCGTCCGAAGGCGCGGGGCTGGGGCACCGGTTTCTGCGGCATTTGCAGCGCACCAACTTGCTATTGCATCTGGTGGACATCTCTCCGCCCGAAGGCGGAGACGATCCTGTCCGGTCGGCAAAAGCCCTGGTTCGCGAACTGGAAAAGTACGATGCCGCCCTGGCGGAAAAGCCGCGCTGGCTGGTTTTGAACAAGCTGGATGTCATTCCGGAAGCGGCGCAAGCCCGCATCATACGGGATTTTGTTCGCCAATTGCGCTGGAAGGGGCCGGTTTTTGGTATATCCGCAGTCACGCAAGCAGGGTGCACCGAACTGGTGAGAGCCATCTACCAGCACATTCACGCACAGCAGCTTTTGCAACAGCGCGCACAACGAAGCATGCTCCCTCTTTCTGTCAGGGAAATGGATTCTGTGGCATCAGATGACCCTCGCTTCAAACAAGAAGAAGAGGCCAGGGAATGAAATCTGTCATCCAGCAGGCAAACAGACTGGTCATCAAGATTGGTTCGTCCCTGATTACCCGCAACGGAAAGGGTCTGGATGAAGAGGCGATTGCGCACTGGACAGACCAGATTGCCAATTTGCGGATGCTGCCCATCGAAGGGAAGGGCGCGGGAGAAAAGCAACGGCGGGAAGTGGTCATCGTTAGTTCCGGCGCGATAGCGGAAGGCATGCGACGGCTGGATTTTAAAAAGCGTCCCTCCGCGCTGCCTCAACTGCAAGCATGTGCCGCAGTCGGGCAAATGGGATTGATTCAGGCGTACGAAACGGCCTTTCGCCAGCACCATCTGAAAACGGCACAGGTTCTGTTAACGCATGCGGATATGTCTGACCGCGAGCGCTACCTGAACGCCAGGGACACCTTGCTGGCATTGCTTCGTATGGAAGTCATCCCGATTATCAACGAAAATGACACGGTTGCCACCAGCGAAATCCGGTTTGGCGACAACGATACACTGGGCGCGCTGGTCGCCAACCTGATAGAAGCGTCTGCCCTGATTATCCTGACAGACCAGCAAGGGCTTTTCAGCGCGGACCCGCGAAAAGATGCGGCGGCGACCCTGATCACCTCTGCCGCAGCAGGCGACCCCGCACTGGAGCAAATGGCTGGCGGCGCAGGAAGCGAATGGGGACGGGGCGGCATGTTGACCAAGGTTCTGGCAGCAAAACGCGCCGCGCGATCAGGCGCGCACACCGTCATTGCCTGGGGGCAAGAGGCATCCGTGTTAACCCGCCTGGCGCAGGGCGAAATGATCGGAACACAGTTGACCGCGCCAGCAGGACACCTGCAAGCGCGCAAACAATGGATGATGGATCACTTGCAGACCGCTGGCCAGTTGGTATTGGATGCCGGTGCGGTGGAAAAAATACGGCACGCGGGCAAGTCACTGCTTCCCATCGGCGTCACAGACGTGCGGGGCGACTTTATCCGGGGGGAAATGGTCACCTGTACCGATGAATCCGGAAAGGAAATCGCCCGCGGACTGATCAACTATTCCAGTTCGGACGCACGGCGCATCCTGCGCCGCCGCTCACCCGACATCGCCCGTATCCTTGGCTACGATGGCGCGCCCGAACTGATACACCGCGACAACCTGGTACTGCTGTAGGGGCGGGCGTCAACCCGCATCATCCTTTAGGGAGATTTTTTGCCGCACGCGGTAAAGGATGTCTTCCTTTTTGCCTGAAATGGTCTTGCCATCGCAAAAATAGTGAAGCACCAGCGCTGCTTGCGGGCGGTTGGCATCGTGAAAATGAATTTCCTTCCACTCGTCGTGCCGCGAAGGGCTCCACTTTCCCTCATACGTCCCCATGGCGTAACGGCGCGTCTGCATGGCGCTGCATTTTACCCCTTCATAGACGACATTTCTCGCACCGGACCGACTTACGCTCACCAGTGTGTAACGAATTTCATCCTCGCCCACTGACAGGGATGTCATATCCATAAAGAAAGACTGGGTCTGGATGGGGCTGACGTAAAACGACTGCAAATTTTTTTCTTCCGGAAACGGGGGAAGCGCCAGTGGCATGACTTTCACTTCCTTCGGCTTGTCTTCCGACCATATAATGTTGTCGCGTCGTCCTGTATCCGGGTCTTCCGCCAACGCAGAAAACCCTGTCAGGCAAAGCGCGGCGCACACGCCCCACCAAGGCAGACGCCGCACAAAATTTGTTTTTTCCCAGACCAAACCGGGTGACAAAAAAAACATTCATTTCTCCTGTTCGTTGCAGTGCCGCCCGGGAGAACGCGGCAGAAAGAGGGAAAGTTCCTGCAAGGCTTTCAAGTACACTTCCCTTTTGAAATCAATGACCACATCCAGCGGCATCCAGTACTGACACCAGCGCCATGCGTCGAATTCGGGCGTGTGGGTCATTTTCAGATTGAAATCTCCGTCGCTTCCCATCATGCGCAAGAGAAACCAGATTTGCTTCTGACCGCGGTAACGCCCGCGGATTCCGCGCCGGATGTAGTTTTGCGGGACTTCATAACGCAACCAGCTATGGGTTCGCCCGACAATAGAGACATGTTCCTGGCGCAAACCCGTCTCCTCCCGCAATTCACGGTACATCGCTTCTTCCGGTGTTTCACCCTGCTTTATGCCACCTTGCGGGAACTGCCACGAATGTTCGCGTGCCCGCTTTCCCCACCATACCTCGTTGTTCGCGTTAAGCAAAACGATGCCGACGTTGGGGCGAAACCCTTCACTGTCCAGCATAAATACCCTTTTTACTGTATCAGGCGGCTCAGCCACTCGCCCGCACGCGAATTGCGCAGTCTTAATCACTGCCGCAGAAAAGCCCGAACACACCCACCGCCAATCCGATAGAATATTATCATCGAACTTATCGAATCCCGCAAATAATTCCCTGTCCCGAAGAATGGAGCATCATGCGTGCCTCACAATTTTTTATTTCCACCCTGAAAGACGCGCCGACTGATGCGGAAATCGTCAGCCACCAACTGATGATCCGCGCCGGAATGATTCGTCGGCTGGGATCCGGTATCTACACCTACTTGCCTATCGGGTTGCGTGTCATCAAAAAAATAGAGGCGATCATCCGCGAGGAAATGGACAAGTCGGGCGCGATTGAGTTGCTGATGCCCATCGTGCAGCCCGCCGAACTCTGGCAGGAAACCGGACGCTGGGACAAATATGGCGCCGAACTGCTTCGCATCCGGGACAGGCACGGCAGGGACTTTGTAATACAACCCACGTCCGAAGAAGTCGTCACCGATATTGCCCGCAGTCTGGTTAATTCCTATCGGCAGCTGCCCGTCAATTTCTACCACGTCCAGACCAAATTTCGCGATGAGCGGCGTCCCCGCTTCGGGCTGATGCGGGGGCGAGAATTCACCATGAAGGACGCCTATTCCTTTGATCGGGATGCAGCGGGACTGCAAAAATCGTATCAGCGCATGTTCGATACCTACACCCGGATTTTCGACCGCATCGGTCTGCAATTTCGCGCGGTGGCAGCGGACAACGGCGCTATCGGCGGTTCCGGTTCGCACGAATTCCACGTTGTTGCGGACACAGGAGAAGATGCGCTTGTCTACTGCACCACTTCGCCTTATGCGGCAAACATGGAAGCTGCCGAAGCCCTGCCTCCCACGCAAGCGCGTCCAATGCCCACTGCGGATAAACAGAAAATCCCGACGCCCGGGAAAAAAACATGCGATGAAGTTGCCCGTTTTCTGAAAGCCCCTCTCTCAAGCATGCTCAGGGCCATTGCCGTTATCCGCCTGGATGTGCCGGAACACATGCCAGATCCGGATCGCTTCGCCCTGATTTTCCTGCGGGGAGACCACGAACTGAACGAAGTGAAAGCGCAGAAACACATTGGCGCTTTCCGTTTTGCGACTGAAGAAGAAATTGTCCGCTACACCGGCTGCCCCGCTGGCTATCTGGGTCCGGTTGGCCTTTCCGCCCGCCCGGGCGTGATGTTGTACGCCGATTACGCCGTCACGATCCTGCATGACTTTGTCTGCGGCGCCAACGAATTAGATCACCATCTGTCGGGTGTGAACTGGGAGCGAGACGTCCCGCTTCCTTCGCATATCGCCGATTTCCGCAACATCGTCGCGGGCGATCCCTCACCCGATGGTCAAGGCGTACTCGCCATCCAACGGGGTATTGAGGTGGGACATGTCTTTCAGTTGGGTACGCGCTATTCGGAAGACATGCACGCCACCTTTCTGGATGAGGACGGCAAACCCCGGTTGATGCAGATGGGATGCTACGGCATCGGCGTTACCCGCATCGCCGCTGCCGCCATTGAACAAAATCACGATGCGCGCGGCATTATCTGGACTCCCGCCATTGCCCCCTTTTCCGTGGTGCTGTGCCCCGTGGGCTACTCACGCAGCGAACCTGTCAAGGCCGCTGCCGATTCCCTTTATCACGCACTTTCTGCTGCGGGCATGGATGTAATTCTGGATGATCGGGACGAGCGCCCGGGCGTCATGTTCGCAGATTGGGAACTCATCGGCATCCCGCATCGTATTGTGATCGGCGAGCGCAACCTGAAAGACGGTAACCTGGAATACAAGGGAAGGCGCGACGCATCGCCCGTGATGGTTCCACAGACAGACATCCTGCACGTTATGCAGGAGAAGCTCCGCGCTCCCGACAGCACACGCACCGGGTAGCAAGGGGACATCTCTCCCCCGCCGCGCCAACGGCGTGGCGCAGCAAGCAACGGGGCGGCAAGCGCGCCCTGTCTTACTTTACCAGGTGGCGCGACAAAAAGGAGGCCAACCGAAGCTGATTGATTTGCCGTATACCGTCAAAAATCGCTCTCAGCTTGTCATCCGCGTTAATCAGCCGCCTGTCGTTCTTATCCTGCAAGTTCTGCCTTTTGATGTAATCCCACACCTTTTTGGTGACTTCCTGGCGAGGAAGCGGCTTCACGCCCACAATGACTGCCAGCACGGGAGAAGGCTTTACCGGTGCGCGAAAAGCGCTGGGCACTTCCTTTTTCTGTGACGGCTTTCCCGTTGCCCGGGCAACAGGCGCGGCCGCTTTCTTCGAAACAGGTTTGGAAGTGCTTTTCGAAGTTGCTTTCGTCGCAGATTGCTTTGGGGAACTGACTTTCTTCGCCGTGGACGCAGACTTGACGGTTGCTCCGGTTTTTTTCGCGGACTTGGCTGCCGTTTTGGCGGTTGCTGCCTTGGCGGACGCTTTTGCACTGGCGGTTATTTTCGGCTTGGCAACGGTTTTCTTTGCCGCGGGGGCGGCCTTGGCGACTACTTTTACCGCCTTGACCTTTTTCGCGGGCTTTGCTGTTGCCTTGACGGTTACCGCCTTGGCTGCCGATTTCACTGCTTTCGGTTTGGCGACTTTGGATGCGGACGGGGAAGCCGCCGCTGCCTTTGCCCCTTTCGCCGCTTTCGCGGCTGGCTTTGTCGCCGATTTCGCTGCTTTTGCCGGTTTCACCGGTTTTGTTGCCGCTTTTTTCGACACTGCTTTTGTTGTCACCATTTTTGCCTCACAGATACAGGAAAGAAAAACACAGAAAATCTATGCACCGACAAGGGAGAATATAGGTTGTAACACAACAATAACGCAAGCATTTTTTCCGAAAAAACACGTGTTTACCCCCAATTCTCGAAGCACGGGGAGCATACGGGCAAAAAAACGCTGTTTTTATGCAACAAATCGGGCGGAATCCCCTGCAAGCGCGTGCTATTCCGCGAAGATGGCGCTTACCGCGATCAGGCGTGTCACAGACCGGGCAACATGCCCTTCATGCCGCGCAGCAATTTTTCCATACCGCCGCGCCGCATCTTTTTCATCATGGACTGCATTTGCTCGAACTGGGAAAGCAGGCGATTGACTTCCTGCACCGGAACGCCTGCGCCAGACGCAATGCGCCGCTTGCGGGTTGACTTAATCACTTCGGGTCTGACACGTTCCTGCGGGGTCATGGCGTTGATGATACCTTCCATGCGACGCACCCGACGATTGGCGACATCCATGTCGGCTCCCTGCGCAGTCCGGGCAAACTGGGCGGGCAGCTTGCCCAGCAAGGAGGACAACCCCCCCATGTTCTGCATCTGGTTTAACTGTGCCTTAAAATCATTCAGATCGAACCGTCCTCCCTTGTTCAGCTTTTTTTCCAGCACCTGTGCCGCCGACAGGTCAACATGCTTTTGTGCCTCTTCCACCAGCGCAAAAATGTCGCCCATGCCCAGAATCCGGCCTGCCATCCGCTCCGGGTCAAATGCTTCCAGCCCATCCAGCTTTTCCGACACGCCAACAAACTTGATGGGCTTGCCGGTCACGGCGCGCACCGACAGTGCCGCCCCGCCGCGCGCGTCACCATCCAGCTTGGTCAGGACGACACCTGTCAGCGGCAGGACCTCTCCAAATGATCGGGCGGTGTTAACCGCATCCTGCCCCAACATGGCGTCCACCACGAACAAGGTTTCTATGGGGCTGACGGCGTGGTGCAATGCACGCAACTCCTCCATCATCTCTTCGTCAATGCCCAGCCGTCCCGCCGTATCCACCAACAGCACATCATGGTAGTGCCGTCTGGCGTAATCCAGCGCCGTCTGCGCCATCTCCACCGGACTGCCGGACGACGCAACCGGAAAAAAATCAATGCCTGCCTGCCCTGCTACCGTCTCCAGTTGCTGGATGGCGGCGGGCCGATATACGTCCACCGAAACCGCCAGTACCTTCTTTTTGTGAGCCGTTTTCAGGTACTTGCCCAGTTTTCCGGTCGTCGTGGTCTTTCCCGCGCCCTGCAAACCCGCCATCAGGATCACTGCGGGCGGTTGCGTGGCAAAGGACAGTTGTGACGCCGTCTTGCCCAAATCGGCTCCCATCACTGCCGCCAACTCGCGCTGCACAACACCGACAAGCGCCTGCCCCGGCGTCAGCGATCCAATAACCGCTTCTCCTGCCGCTTTCTCCCGTACCTGCCGGATAAAATCCCGCACCACGGGTAACGCGACATCCGCTTCAAGCAGTGCCACCCGAATGTCACGAAGCATATCCGCCATGTTGGCTTCGGTCAGCCGTGCCTCGCCTCGCATGGTTTTGACCACATGGGCAAATCGCTGTGTCAGATTATCAAGCATGACCGTCGCCTTTTCGTGTCCGCGCGAAAGAAGGTTGCCAAAGGCGCACGCGTGGGAACGTGCGGGCCCGGCTCATTGTAATGCAAATCCAGACGACATAAAAAATTGGCTTTCATCTTGCGAAGGACAGCAGGTATCATCTAGAATGAGGGTTCCCCCAATTTAAACATCACTTCCAGACAATTTGAATGTCATTCCCGGAGAAAGCGAGATATTAACCATGACTACAGACATTGCCATTGCCCAAAGAGCAAAAATGTTGCGTATCAGCCAGGTTGCGCAACGATTTGATATTGAGGAAGAATTTCTGGAACCCTACGGGTACTACAAGGCCAAGATTTCACTGGAGTTCCTGGAGACCCTGAAAGAGAGACCCAACGGCAAATTGATTCTGGTAACGGCCATCAATCCGACTCCCGCTGGCGAGGGGAAAACAACGACAACCATCGGGCTGGGCGATTCCCTTAACCGTCTCGGAAAGAAATCCATCGTCTGCCTCCGCGAACCCTCGCTGGGTCCCGTATTCGGCATGAAAGGCGGCGCGGCGGGCGGCGGATACTCGCAGGTTGTTCCGATGGAAGACATCAACCTCCATTTCACGGGAGACATCAGCGCAGTCGGGCTTGCCAACAACCTGCTTGCCGCCCTGATTGACAACCATATTCACCACGGCAACGAGTTGGGTATTGATGCCCGGCGCATCGTCTGGAAGCGTGTGCTAGACATGAATGACCGCGCCCTGCGCGATGTCACGATCGGGCTGGGCGGACCTGGCAACGGCTTTCCGCGCAGTGACGCCTTTGACATCACCGTGGCATCGGAAGTCATGGCAATCTTCTGCCTGGCAACCAGCTTGGATGACCTGAAAGACCGCCTGGGACGCATTGTGGTTGCCTACACCCGTGACCGCAAGCCCATTTTGGCAAGCGACTTGAAGGCACACGGTGCCATGGCGGCACTGCTGAAAGACGCTATCAAGCCCAACATGGTGCAATCGCTTGAAAACAACCCCGTCTTCATCCACGGCGGCCCTTTCGCGAACATCGCCACCGGTTCCAACTCCGTTATCGCGACATCCTGTGCGCTGAAGCTGGCGGACTACGTAGTAACCGAAGCCGGATTCGGCGCGGAACTGGGCGCG
>JAISAG010000086.1 GCA_031266815.1 Burkholderiaceae bacterium
GTGCGGGCAACGGTGGAGACATATCAAACGCTTTTTCGTTCGGACGACAACAGTAACGGCAGATGTGTACGTTGGGTCCGGCGTACAGGGGCACGTTCGGCGCCAGCGCGTAAAAATCGGGCAAGTTGTCCGTATGGTCGTCGTGACCGTGACTTAACACCAGTGCCTCGGCCTGGCGAAGGTCTATGCCCAGTCTTTCCGCATTCCTGAACATCACGCCCTTCTGTCCCGTATCAAACAGGATGTGCCGCATACCGACCTTTATCCATGCCGACAGTCCGTGTACGCTCTCCAGACCAGCAATGGCGCTGTTGTCCACCAACAGGGTAATGCTGGCGTCCGGAATAGTGGAATTGCCCATGTTCGTCTCCTCTCTGTACCGGCATATCACCCTGCCAGTTAAACACATGAATTCCTAAAAAAAATTAGGATATCAGAGAAGCCTACCAAAATGGGAGAATATTGCAAGCGTTTGGACACAATCCGCCCGACACAGACCAGCGCAGACCGACACGCTATTCCGATGCCTTGAAGTTGTAAAGCGGTCTTATCCGGTCAAGGATTTCCGCGGTGGGAGCAATCTGCGCCACAATATCATCCATATTTTTGTAGGACATGGGTGATTCGTCCAGCGTATCCGCATTGACGCAAGTTGTGAAAATACCTCGCATTTCATCCTGATATGCCTGCAACGACAGGGTCTTGAACGCGGCGGCCCGGCTCATGAGTCGTCCCGCGCCATGAGGCGCGGAGCAGTTCCAGTCCGCGTTGCCCTTGCCTGTGCAAATGAGACTGCCATCGCGCATATTGATGGGGATGAGCAGTTTTTCTCCCAATCGGGCAGATACCGCCCCCTTGCGCAGGATCATGGTGTCCGTATCGATGTAGTTGTGTATGGTCGTGAACGTTTCCTCGGCAGTCAGCCCCATACCCCGCAGGATGACGCTTGCCATTGCCTTGCGGTTCAGTGTGGCAAAGCGCTGAATAATTTTCATGTCATGAAGATAATCGTCAAACAGCTGCCCTTCCACATAAGCGAGGTCTTTGGGCAACGACGCTGTCTGCCGCTTTTTCATTCTCTGGATGGTCTTGTGTATTTCTTTTGCCTTTCCTTCCTCTTTCAGCTTCGCAATCGTTTCATCAATCTGTGTCCGCGCATTGCCGCAAAGGGTGCGGAAACCTTCGTCCTGGTAGTAGCCGGCAACCTCGTTGCCAATACGGCGACTGCCGGAATGAATTACGAGATACAACGCGCCATCTCCGCCCCGGTCAACTTCAATGAAATGGTTGCCTCCGCCAAGCGTTCCGACGCTGCGTCTCGCACGCGTCAGGTTAAGGTGCCGAACGCAACGCAGTTGGGAAAGATCCACTTCGTCATTCATAGGATGCGGCGTGGCGCGTACCTCGCGACCACACGGGATTTCGGCGCGGATGAGCGTATCCAGCTTCCGGCAATCCAGTTGACGTTCCGCAATCCGCACCGTTTCCATCCCGCACCCGATGTCCACGCCGACAATGCCGGGAACCACCTTGTCTGTGACTGTCATGGTCGTACCAATGGTACTGCCCATGCCGACATGGACGTCGGGCATGATGCGTATGACGCTCCCCGCAAAGACAGGCTGGTCGCAAACGGCCTGTATCTGGTCACGCGCACCGGGGTCCAGATCGGCGCAATAGCAGATGGCTGTATTGCAGGCACCTCGCACCACAATCACGTCTTTTCCTTTCTGTGTGTCCCCTCCGCATCTGCACCGGGGCAGGTCCGGTTTCCGGCGCAGTCCTTTCCGTTCAGGTCTGCCACGGAGCCATCACCTCCGATAACACCCATAACGTCCATGTGCCTGCTCCTTTCCCTTCTCCCCGCCATTGTAGTCTGCATCGCCCGCTCACACAAAAGCGGCAAGGCAACGCCACCATCCCGGAAAACGGATGGTTTTCCTGTCCATATTTGTAAAAGAAAAGGTAGAATGGGCGTCTGCGTCCTCAAAACATACAGGAGTCTGATGTGATGAAAATGCGAACGGCATACACGACTGAAATAGACGATGTGGAGGCCGCTGTCAATGACGTGCTAAGCCAGTTGGATCAGGCAGGCGGGTGGGAAAAGAATGCCATTGGCATCATTTCCTGCTACTTCGAATTCATTGAGACGGCCGTGGTGCAGGCACTGTGCGAAAGACTGCCTTTCGATGTCATCGGGATTACTTCCATTGGCACTGCAACGGAGGTGAGTGCCGGTATGGAGCAATTATCCGTCACCGTGCTGACTGGTAATGATGTGTCCTTTTCAACGGCTTTTCACCCGCACATCGAACCGGGTACCGCAAAGCAGCATATTACCGAAACATACCTGCGGGCTCTCGAAAAGCTCCCGGGAGAACCCGCCCTGGCGCTGGCTTTCCCCCCCATCATGACAGATTTTTCCGGCGCAACCTGTACCGATTATCTGGATGAGGTCGCGGGAAAAGATGTACTCCTGTTCGGCTCTCTCTCAACGGATTCGGTGCTGACTTACGAAAACGCCAGAACCATATGGAATGGCGAGGTGTCCCGTTTCGGATTCGCGGTTGCGCTGGTTCACGGCAATATCAATCCCCGCTTTTTCATCAGTTCCATTCCCGGCGAAAACACCCGCAAGCAAAGAGCTATCATCACCGATTCGGATGACTGTCTGCTGAAATTCGTGAACGGCAAATTGCTCCTGGAACACATGGAAAGTATTGGCGTGACCGATTTAACTCCCGCCAACCTCACCTCCATCCCTCTTCTCATTGACTACGGCGACGGTTCCAAACCGATTGCTATCAGCGCGTACGGCTTTACCCCGGAGGGCTATGCCTACTGCGGCGGGAAAGTGCCCGTTGGCGCGACACTGACCGTGGGCAAACTGGATCGCCTCGGCATTATCGAAACAGCAGAGAGCGCAATAAAGGCCGCCATGGACCAAGTAGGAGCCATCAACGGCATCATCGCCGTGCCTTGCTTTTCGCGTGCCCTGGTACTTTCCCCCAACACGGAGGAAGAACTGGAAAAAACACGCTGCCTCGTCGGCGATACGCCGCTTTTTGTCAGTTACAGCGGCGGAGAAATTTGCCCGGTTGTCAACGAAAACAGCGAGACACACAACCGTTTTCATAACCTGAGCTTCCCTGTCTGCGTCTTTTAAACACAGCAAACACCATGACTGTATCTGCCACCACGGTAGCGGGCTACCACTGGAAAAGATCATGACGGAAACATCCCCGACCGCGCGCGCCAGCGATGACCGGACATTTGACCAGTGGCGCGACCTCGCGCTGACACTTCAGGACGAAAACACCAGGCTGTCGCGGCAGATGCGGCGGATGCAAATTACACTGGACAGAAACAAGGTGCTGGCGCAAACCTCCGCCAACATGGATGCCTTTGAGCAGCGGGAACGGCTGCGACAGGAAAAATTCATGAACATGCTGCTCGCCAACAGCCCGGAGGCGACGGTTCTCTTTGACCAGGACGAGCGCATCGCCTACTGTACCCACCCTTTTCTCGTTATGGCGCAGATTCCCCATTTTGAGCTGGCTTCCGGTCGCCTGCTCCCGGAGGTGCTGACCGCCCCCCATCACGAAGAAATACTGGAAAACATCCTGTCCGCATTCAGAAAAACCCGGCAGACGCTCCGGCCCATCGCCCGCCATTTTGCGGTGACCTCAGAAGAGGACACGCGCAATTACAATGTCTATGTCTCGCCCATGTTGTCGGAAGAAAAACAAATTGAGGGGCTCATCCTCATTTTCCATGATTTGACCGATATTGTGCGCGCCAAGGAAGCCGCCGAGGAAGCCAATCTGGCAAAAAGTTCTTTCCTTGCCAGCACCAGCCACGAAATTCGCACACCCATGAACGCTATTATGGGTATGTGCGAGTTGATACTGCGCGAAAACCTGCCCGAATCCGCGTACAACTACGCGTCGGGCATCAAGCAGGCAAGTGCGAACCTGCTTTCCATTATCAACGACATACTGGATTTCTCGAAAATTGAGTCAGGCAAACTGGAAATCCTGCCAGACCATTACTTCCTGGCTTCTATCGTCAACGATCTGGTCAATGTCATCCGCACCCGCGTAGTTGACAAGCCCATACAACTGCTAATCTTTGTGGATCCAAATTTGCCCAGTCAACTGGTTGGCGACGAGGTGCGCGTCCGCCAGACGATCCTGAACATTCTGGGCAACGCGGTGAAATACACCAACGAAGGATTCGTCTCGCTTTCCATAGAATATGGCGAACAGACAAGCGGCAACACCGTAGAACTGGTTTTCACTGTCCAGGACAGCGGCGTCGGCATCAAGGAAGAAGACCAGGAAAGACTGTTCGGAGACTTTATCCGCCTTAACCAGACAGGTCTCAAAACAATTGAGGGAACCGGTCTGGGACTGTCCATTGCCAAAAGCCTCTCCATGGCGATGGGAGGCGACATCAGCGTTAGCAGCGAATATGGCAAGGGAAGCACCTTTACTGTCAAACTGTTGCAGGAGCTCTCGGGCGACAGCAAATTGGCGGAAGTCCATTCTCCCGAAAAAATTCTTGTCCTCCTGTACGAGACACGGGAGAAATATGGGAACAGCTTCATGCGCTCGCTGGAAAAAATGGGAGTCGAGGGAAGGTGGGTCCGCATCCAGTCTGAATTCTATGAAGCCCTGATGGACAAGGACACTTTTCACTACTCCCACGTCTTCGTTTCGCAATCTTTGCTCATCGGCGCCATGCGCAGCATGGAAGCAGTAGACTACGAAGCAAAACTGATTGCCTTCATGGATTACGGAATCCAGTCCGCTTCCAGCCAGATGCAGACCATCCATTTGCCCGTCCACGCCATTTCTCTGGCGAACATCTTAAATGATGACAATAACCGGGCTTACGGTGCCACCGAACGGGGACAGCATTTCGTCGCCCCCGATGCCCGTATCCTGATTGTGGACGATATCGCCACCAATCTGGTTGTTGGCAGGGGGTTGATGGCGCCATACAAAATGCAGATTGACTCCTGCATCAGCGGCAGGGAAGCCATTGAACTGGTACAGCAACACCGCTACGATATCGTCTTTATGGACCATATGATGCCCGAAATGGATGGTATTGAGACGACAGAAAAAATTCGCGAACTGGCGAAAACGAATATATACTACGCCACGCTTCCCATCATTGCGCTAACCGCCAACGCGGTTTTCGGCATGAAAGAGCTGTTCCTGGACAGCGGTATGGACGACTACCTGCCCAAACCCATTGAGATATCCAAGCTGGATGCCATGCTGGAAAAATGGATCCCCGAAGAGAAGCAGCAGAAGCAGCAGGAGAATCAATCCGACCAGGGGACAGGCCACATCACGCTCCAAAACATGCCCGGCATTGATATTCCAACCGGTATTTCGTTGACTGGCGGAACTGTAGCCAATTACGTTGACGTACTCAGGAGCTACAGCCAGGATGCCCACGAAAAAATACACCAGATACGAAAGACTTATGCGGATGGAGACATTTCCCTGTACGCCATCTATGTCCATGCGTTAAAAGGCGCTTCGGCCAGCATTGGCGCAGCAAGCCTTTCCGTCATGGCAAAGGAGTTGGAAACAGCAGCAAAAAGCAACGATATCCCGTTTGTCACCAGCAAAACAGAACCCTTCCTCTCGGCACTGGAACCCGCCCTCAGGGACATTGACCGGGCGGTTGCCGAATATGACCGCGAACGGCAGGCGGGCGCGCCCGCCCTCGACAATCAGGCGCTGATCCTGCAGTGTCAGCAATTGAAAAAAGCGCTGGCAGAGATAGATATTGCAACAGCGGACGATATTGTGTCATCCATGCTTCAGGCAGTGCCTGATGTGTCCGCCAAAAAAAGCCTTCAGGATATCAGTAACGCCATCTTGCTGGCAGACTACGATGAAGCGGTTGTCCTGACGGACCAATTGCAGTCCGGTCTGTCCGCCGGTATTTGATCGAACCGGCGAACGCCTTGACCACGGAGATGCCACCATGCT
>JAISAG010000114.1 GCA_031266815.1 Burkholderiaceae bacterium
CTTTTTCATGATTCTCAAATGGGTCATGCCCCTTCTGGTCCTGCCTTTCCTGACATCCCTGCTGGTACGTTACCTGTCTCCCCGTCTGCACCGCCGGTTGGAGGTAACCCACGACCTCTCGTTTTACCTGTGGGCCATTGCGCTGGCCATTGTGACAGCAAAAACCGTCAATGAAATTGTGCAGCAACCCGCGGTAGGCCTTACCGAAATCTGGATTGCGCTGGGCGCGCTGGGCGTGTGCTGCGGGCAGTTTTTCATCGGCAAGAAAATCGGCGGATGGTACGGAGAGCGCATTACCTGCGGACAGGCGCTGGGACAGAAAAACACCATTTTGGCAATCTGGATCGCCCACACCTACCTGACGCCCATCTCTTCCATTGCCGCCGGGTCGTACGTTGCCTGGCAGAACATCATCAATTCGTGGCAGTTGTGGCATCACCGCAAGGAAGTGGAAAGGCGGGCAGAAGCCGGAACGCTTTCCGAGATGACGCAGGAAAAGTAAGCCGTTACGGGCGCGGCATGAACTTGTAGCGACGGGTGTCCGGATCGGCGGGACGCGGCTCTCCCCACAGTGTCCATGCCTCTTTGGCGCGCTTTTGCCAGGTTTCTGCCTGTGCTGCGTCGGGCTTGACCTTCAAGAGGCCGTTGGCATAAATGGCCGCCAGGCGTTCCATGGCGGGCGGATACCCGGCTTCGGCGCTTAACTGGTACCAGTGCAAGGCATCCTTGTCTGTTGCATAAGTCAGCCAACCCAACTCGTTAACGTATCCTGTGTTGTACTGGGCTTCCGGGTCGCCGTTATTGGCGGCAAGCTGATCCAGTTCCGTCGCTTTTCCCGTGTCGGGAAGGAGCGTGATCAGCGCGTTCCGGTACAGGAACGCGAGATAATGCTGCGCACAGGCGTTGTCCTGCGCCATGCCCTGCTCAAGAAGCGTTTTCGCTTTTTTCATGTCCGGCACAACGCCCCATCCCCGGGCATACAAGTACCCCAGCATACACAAGCCCCCGCCATATCCTTGCTCTGCCGCTTTTTTGTACCATCCCGCCGCCGCAGCATAATCCTGTGCAACAGCGCGTCCGATACGATAAAAGTCGCCCACCGCCTTTTGCGCAAGGGCATACCCCTTGTCCGCCGCTTTCCTGTACCAGTCCAGCGCACGGGCGTCGTCCCGCTGTACGCCCTCTCCACGCGCGTACATTTGCGCTACCTGTATTTGTGAGGCGGTATGCCCCTGCCCTGCCGCGCGTTGATACAAACCGAAAGCACGGGCGAGATCGCGCGGGATGGCATCCCCCTTGTAATAACGTGTTGCCTCGGCATACAGGTCGCGCGGCGACTTCGGCGCAACCACATCCACTTCTGCTGCTGCCGCACCGCACAGGGACAGCGCGCACAGCAGGGGTATCAGTCTGGATATGCTTCGGAAGGTTCCCATAACGGTTCCATGAAAAGGGGGGTTAGTCCGCATCTTGCAGGACTGCCACGCGTTGCCTTGCTACCTCGTCCCCGTTTTGTGCCGCTTTTTCGTACCAGAAGCGCGATGTTTCCAAATCCAGTTCGGTTCCCCGTCCGGTTTCATACATCAGTCCGGCATAAAACTGGGCATCGCGCTGTATGTCGGGCGGGCGCTTCATCATTTGCCCCACCGTTCGCGGATACGCTTCGCCGCGTACGCCGGCGTAGCCAAACAGCGCTTCGTTTGTTCCCTGTCCCTTCGTGTCGGGAAAGTCTTCCGCCGCCGCGAGATACCATTGCAACGCCAGCGCGTAATCCTGCTCTACCAGACGACCATCGTAATACAGCATGCCCAGGCGGAAGCGGGCGTGTCTGTCTCCTTTTTCCGCAGAAGCGAGAAGCCATTCCAGAGCGGTATCCACGTTCCGCTGCGTTCCCAGTCCTTCCAGATGCATCATGCCGATGCGGAAACGGGCGCCCATCTCAAGGGGCTCCCTTGCCGCAAACTGATACCAGCGCAGTGCCTGCTCGTCGTTGCGCCGCAGTCCGGCGCCTTCTTCAAGCAGCACGCCCATCAGCATCTGGGCGAGCGGTTGTCCCTGCAACGCGGCAAGGCGCGCCCACCGTGCTGCCTGCCCGTAGTTTCTGCGCGTTCCCAGTCCTTCCAGGCACATCATTGCCAACAATGTCTGCGCGTTGATTTCTCCTTGCTCTGCCGCCTTGCGGAACCAGAACACGGCACCGCGATAATCGGACCATCCCGCGCTGCCCACCGCGCACATCACCCCCATTCGAAGCTGCTCTGTTACGCCGCCGGCAATGGCGCGGTTGGTCACCTTGGCGATACGCGCTTCATGCGGGGAAGGCGAGACGATTTTTTCGCGTTTCCTTTTTCTTGCCCGATGAAAGGCAACCAGACCGCAGAGCGAGGAGAGTGTCGCTGCAAGCAACAGGAGAATGCGGCGCAGGGAATCCATGCACCAACACAATGGCAACGAAACACCATGCGCCTGCTTCCGACAAACCATGCCTGTCCTTTCTTGCCTGAACCTGTTTTGGGAGTGAGCATGTATCCGGCAGACCACGCCCCCGCACAATACCCCGCCTTGCAGGGCATTCCCCTGTGATTTTACCTCACCCGTGCGCAAAGGTGCACCGTCGCATGGAAATACGGGGCGGACGCGTGAGCGGTTTACGACACTTTCGCGGGCGGGGTGCCGCCCATCGAGACGGGATGCGGGTACGATAGATGTTACCTTCGGTGCTAGAATGCCAGTTGGAGTCCGGCAGCGGGCGGCGGGAGTTTCTTACGATGTATCTGGCGATGGCGGCATGCGTTTTACCAACCTGAAAGGCAATTTTCGCAAACCGGAAGCCGTTCGTGTCCTTCAGTGGCTGCTGGGGTGGCATTCCGAAAAATATCCCCGTTCTCCCGCTACTGGCGTAGCGGTACCGTTTGTGCAGAACGATGGCAAATTGCTTCGCCATTCCCGCCGCGATACCCTGACATGGATCGGACAAGCCTCGTTTCTGGTCCAGTTGGGCGGCACCTCCCTCCTGATAGACCCTGTCCTTTCCCCGAAACTGGGATGGGTGAAAAGAAACAGTCCGCCCGGGCTGGACTGGCACACACTGCCCGACATTGACATTGTCCTGATTACACACAATCACCGTGACCACATGGATGCACCCACCCTGAAAAAACTGGGGAAAGACCCGGTTTATGTCGTGCCCAAAGGACTGGGATACTGGTTTTACCGAAACGGGATGAGGCGGGTCGTTGAAATGACCTGGTGGCAGGAAGAAGAAATACAAGGTGTCTTCATCACTTTTGTGCCCGCCGAGCACTGGAGCAGACGTTCCTTAACGGACCTCAATACCAGTTGGTGGGGCGGTTTTGTCATGCAGCGCAACGGACTGAGCCTGTATCATGCGGGCGACAGCGGCTGGTTTGACGGCTTTGCGGAAATAGGCAGACGGGTTACCAACCTGCACATGGCCATGCTGCCCATCGGCGCTTATGCGCCCCGCTGGTTCATGAGCCCGCAACACATCTCGCCTGACGAAGCGGTTAAAGCGTTTATCGCATCAGGCGCAAAACACCTGTTTCCCATGCACTGGGGAACCTTCAAATTGTCGGATGAAGCGCTGGACGACCCGCCCAAAGCGCTACGCCTGGCGTGGGAAGCCGCAAACCTGCCCTCTGCGGCAATGCGCCTGCCGCCGCTGGGTGAGACACTTTTTTTGTCGCGCTTTGCCTGACGATGTTCGCTGCCGTGCGAGTAGTGGCAGACGCGCGGATGTCGCGTGGCAGCGGGTTTAATAACTCCACCCCACGCTGAACCCGGCATAAACATTCTGCGTTGGAAACCCCTCCGGCTTGTTGAGCGGCGTACTGGCGAAAGCGTCCCAGTAAAATCCTTTATAGCCGCCTCGTATGCCTACGGCTGCTCCTGCCAGATACCGGCCCTGTATCCACCGGGTAGATTGCCCCTGTACCTCGCCATAATCCACGCCAATGTAGAGTTGCTGTCCCGTGTTACCCAACGCCAGTGCCAAGTCGTTTCTTATCAGCCAGCCCCTGTCGCCCATTAAGGTCAACTCACCGTCAAATCCTCTCACCGTATAACGGTTGCCGATAGAAAAGCGGTCCTGCGGGACAAGCGGCGTGTGATTCCACTGCCTGCGCCAATTTCCGG
Organism: Burkholderiaceae bacterium; assembly: GCA_031266815.1. GTDB lineage: Bacteria > Pseudomonadota > Gammaproteobacteria > Burkholderiales > Burkholderiaceae_D > Oxalobacter. The sequence continues at coordinate 4,156 of JAISAG010000114.1, forward strand.
TATAGATGAAGCGCTGACCCAGCAAGGCGAAAGGAATATTGGCCTGAACGTGCGCCGTGACAATTTTGGGGCGGGAAGTCCCTTCATCGTAGGCCTCTTCCGGTGCATGTCTGGATTGAAACACGCCGGTGCCCCTGTGGTATGCAGCATGTGCCTCCAATGCGGCACTTCCGATGAACTCCTTGTGTGTAAAGCCAATTTCCCATCCCGCCATGCGACGGGTTTGAATCTCAATTTCAGTATCATCAATGTAATTGGCGGAAGAGCGTTCCCATATCTTGACGAAAGCGCTGCTTTTTCTGGAAGCGTCCCGATAGAAAAGACGGGTCAGAGTCACATCATTGTTCCTGCTATTTCCGCTGTATTGATAATGTTGATTAATGCCGGGAATGGTTTGATGGTAAGTGTAATAACTGCTTGTAAAACCCAGCAGCCAGTAGTCGTAGGGAATTTC
>JAISAG010000115.1 GCA_031266815.1 Burkholderiaceae bacterium
AGTTCTGAGGTGTGCTCTTCCGATCTGGCAATCCCCATCAGGCGAGGCAATCCCCATCAGGCGAGGCAATCCCCATCAGGCGAGGCAATCCCCATCAGGCGAGGCAATCCTCTCCTGTGCGCCACAAAAATGACCACTTTCGTCGTGGGAGATTGTGCGAAGCGCCTTTCGTTACAGTGTTGACGCCTTTTTGTTCCGGTGGGGAAGGTGCGGATTGGATTGGCGGGGAGGCGGCAAATTTCCCGTCTGCGCCCTGCCGCAGAATCCTCAACAGGAGCGCTTTATCTCCATGGTTACAGTTGGTTGCAAGGTTTACGGAATCGTGTACAATCCGGTTGCGACTATCATCATAAATGTTCCGGGGTGGCACGGGTCGGCCTGGATGGATTGGTGGTCCGAGGGCGGTCTGGCGCGTTGTTGCGAAATCGGGGCGTGACGGGTTGTCCGTGTGTGCGTCTGTTCGGCGAAGAGTGTCTGAGGAGCATAGTATGAAGCCATCCCGTTGGGGAATCGGTGCTCGGCTGAGTGTCGTTTTTTTGGTCGTTTTTCTCCTGACCCTTTCGGTGTCAGTTTTTGCCATTTGGCGCCTGTATGTCGTGGCGGAAGAAGTGCGTATTGTCATGGCATTGCCGATTACCAAGGAACGCCTGGTCAGCGATTGGGACAGGAATGTCCAGGTCGCTGTTCGCAGGACAGCCGCCATTGCCAGGAGCGCGGATCCTTCCCTTGTCAGCTTTTTTGCGGACGACATCAAGCTGACTTCCGGCGATACTTCTGCACTGCTGAAGGAGGTTGCCCCCTTGTTGACAACAGACGAGGAGAAAACCCTTTACGAAGAAATTGTCGCGTTTCGCAAATCCTACGCTGGATTTCGGGATGCTATCGCCAGGGAAAAGTCGGCGGGACACACGGAAGAAGCGAATCGGATATTAAACGAGAATTTCGTGCCGGCGTCGAGGGCGTATCGGGGCAAATTGCAGGACTTGCTGTATAACCAGCGTCAGGCGGTCAGCGCTGCTGGCGAGATGGTGCAGGAAACCTATTCGCAGAGTTGGCAGGTTGCCATTGCTTCGTTGTTTGTTGTGTTTATTGTCAGTGTGGTGCTCATCGTCATCCTGATCAAGAGACTCTTGGGGCAGCTTGGTGGGGAACCCTCCTATGCGGTGGCGATTGTCAGTCAGATAGCGCACGGCAATCTGGGCGTTGACATTCGTACAAAGAAGAACGACGCCAGTAGCCTGATTTACGCACTGAAACGAATGCGCGACGATCTTGCCAGTATTGTGTCCGAAGTGCGTCAGAACGCATTTACGGTTGCCGAGGCCTCCACTGAAATTGCGGCAAGCAACAAGGATCTGGCAGGCAGAACAGAATCGCAGGCTTCGATGCTGGAAGAAACGGCGGCATCCATCGGGGGGTTGGCCTCAACGATACTGCAAAACGCGAGCCGTGCCCAGGAAGCCAGCCGGATTGTCGATTCGGCGAGCAGCACCGCAGTCAAGGGTGGGGAAGCCGTGGCGAAGGTGGTCGAGACGATGGACGATATCAGGGGGACTTCCAGAAAGGTTGTTGATATTATTGATGTGATTGATGGCATTGCCTTTCAAACGAACATTCTGGCGTTGAACGCTTCCGTAGAGGCCGCCAGGGCAGGGGAACAGGGCCGGGGGTTTGCTGTTGTTGCCTCCGAGGTCAGAAGCCTGGCACAGCGCAGTGCAGACGCTGCGAAAGAAATCGCCTCACTGATTCATCATTCTGTGGAAGAAATTGATGCGGGGAGCAAGCTCGTTCAGGAAGCAGGAGCCACGGTAAAAGATATCATTGGCGGCGTCAATGGCGTGCATACCGTCATGGATGACATCATGGCCGCGGGCGACAGGCAAAGAGAAGGAATTGAGCAGATAAACACAGCAATAACGCAAATGGAGTCGGTTGCCCATCGCAATGCTTCCATGGTCGAGCAGGTTGCCGTAACCGCCGAGCAATTACGGAAACGTTCAGAACATCTGGAAGAACTGGTCGAGCTATTCAAGCTGGCCGATGACCGGGAGCAGCCGCTTTTGCTTGAGGCGCCCCGGTCTGGATCATAAGCAGCGGGTCGGCGCACCGCGAAATATACGAAATATACTCAAACCTGCATGCCCATGATTTCCTGGTACGCGGAAACAAGGCGATTGCGCGCCTGAACAGTAGTTTGCAGGGCAACGCTTGCTTTCTGCATGGAAATCATCACATCGGACAATTGAACGCTATCGTCTCCTGCGGCAAACTGCTCCCCCAGCTTTTCTGATTTGACCTGCAATTCGTTCACACTATCCAGCGCATTTTTGAGTGTACTGGCAAAATCCGCCTTGGAAGGTTCGCCGACACTGTCTTCCGTTTTCCTCTGAAGTGCTTTCTCAATATGGTTGAGAGGAGGTGCGGCCTTTGACGCGGTCGCCCTTAACTGTTCGAGCATGGATTGAATCTGGTTGTTATTGATGGCGATCATATTTTTTCCCGTGTGACTGGAGTGAAAATCATGGCTTTCAGCTACCCACTTCAAGTCTAACATTCGGTTTTCTTCTCAAGGCGATGAAAAAGCGGGGAAAAACAGCTTTATTTTCTGCTTTGACAACGCGTTTTTATAAGACAATCGGGCAACGTGGGTCATTCCCCTATATTGGGGGAAGCGGTGAGAGTACATGGGGAGCGCGGAGGAGACATGGCGATAGCAGGGGAACCGGGCATGGTGGGTGAGGGAGCGGCGCCGACGGCAGCGTCTGCGGGAGAAACGCAGGGAGCGACGCCTTTTGCCACGATACGGGGCGGCATTGACAACTTCAGGGAAAGATTGCAGGTTGCCAGATTCAGATACATCGCCATGGCGGTGACGGGAGCATTGCTCGTTGCCATCATCGCTTTTGTCTGGATATGGAGCCAGCGCGCGGAATATCGTGTCCTGTTCACCAATTATTCCGACAAGGATGGGGGATCCATCGTTGCTACGCTGGAGCAAATGAATGTTCCCTACAAATTCACCCAGGGCGGCGGGGCGATTCTGGTTCCGGAAAAAATGGTGCATGACTTGCGCCTGCGTCTTGCCGCACAAGGTTTGCCCAAAACAGGCGGGGTTGGCTTTGAACTGATGGAAAACCAGAAGATTGGTACCTCGCAATTCGTCGAGCAGGTCAATTTTCAGCGTGCGCTGGAAGGGGAGTTGGGAAGAACCATCCAGTCCATGGATGCCATTCAGTCCGCGCGGATTCACCTTGCCATGAGCAAAAGCTCCGTTTTTGTGCGTGACCGTCTGAAACAGACGGCATCCGTCATGTTGACCTTGTTTCATGGGCGCTCGCTCTCCAAAATGCAAGTGAACGCTATCGTCCATCTGGTTGCCAGCAGTGTTCCCGGCCTGTCTGCCGCCGATGTAACGGTTGTGGACCAGGATGGGGAATTGCTGAGTTGGCTTGACAGGGAAAAGGGAGACAACGGCACGGAGAAGATGGATGCCAAGCAGATGCAGTATGTTCAGGAACTGCAAAAAAACATGGTGAAGCGGATAGAAGCGCTGCTTGCACCTGTTGTGGGAGAGAAAAATGTGCGCGCCGAAGCGGCGGTTGAGCTGGATTTTGGGCATGCCGAACAGGCAGACGAGGTTTACAAACCCAATCAGGCGCCCAATACCCCTTCTATTCGCAGCCAGCAGAATACGGAAAGCAGCAAAATGGTTGCCAAGCCGGACGGCGGCATTCCGGGGGCAGTGACCAACCAGCCGCCTGTGCCCCCCACGGCGCCGCTGGTTCAGCCGGGCGCGCCCGGAGGCGGGTACGCTCCTCCGGGGCAGAGAGTGTTTACGCCGGTTGGTCAGGCGGGCAACAACGTACCGATGGAAGGAAAAAAAGATTCGGTTATCAATTATGAAGTAGACAAGACGATTCGCTACACAAGGCAGGCGATTGGCGCGGTCAAACGCGTCACGGTTGGAGTTGCGGTAAACTACAGGATGCAGGTTGATGCGGACGGAAACGAGACGCCGGTGCCGTTAAAGGATGCCGAAAAAGAGGAAATTGCCAATTTGGTGAAAGGGGCGGTCGGGTTCAGCGCGGAACGGGGTGATACGGTGAGTGTGCTGAACATGCAGTTCAACAAGCCCAAAGAACCCCCGTTGTGGCGGCATCCAGATACAATCGGGGTGGTGAAGGAAATAGCAAGGGATTACAGCAAATACATCATTATCGGACTGATTTGCCTTTATCTTTACTTCGCTTTTGCAAGAAAGCTGATTTACCGGTGGAGTGGTCGGGAAGAGCGCGACAGACAGGAAAAAGCGGCACGGGAAGCGGCAGCGCAGGCAAAGCAGGAACCGACGCTGGGTCGGCAAACCGTGGGCGCAGGTGCGGTGATGGCAGACGGTGAAGACGCGGTTGTGTCGCTGAGCGGCAGAGCGCCGCTCGAAGAACCCAAAGAGGAAGAACCTTACGCGCGTGTGCTGGAAATGGCGAAAGAAATGGCGCGTAACAATCCCAAGGCGGTTGCCAACGTTTTGATTGAATGGATTGGCGCATGAGCGATGACGAAACGCCCAAAAGGCAACTGGACGGTTCCGAGAAGAGCGCCGTACTGATGCTGGCATTGGGCGCGGATGAAGCCGCAGAGGTGATGAAGCACTTCGGTCCGAGAGAAGTGCAGAGACTGGGCGCGGCAATGTCGAGCATGAAGGGTGTGTCGGCAGAAGTGCTGGAAGATGTGCTGGTTTCCTTCATGGCGGAAATATCGAAGAATACAGACATTGGGGTGGATCCCGACAGCTACCTCAGGGATGTGCTGACGAAAGCGTTGGGAGATGACAAGGCGTCCGGGCTCATCTCGCGCATTTTGGGCGAGCGCGATACAGGTGGTATCGAGAGCCTGAAGTGGATGGATGGGCAAACCATCTCCGATTTGATACGCAACGAGCACCCCCAGATTATTGCGGCGATTCTGGTTCATCTGGAACCGGATCACGCCAGTGAGGTATTAAGTTACTTTAGCGAGCGGGTACGCAATGATGTTGTATTGCGCATAGCGACCCTGGAAGGCATACAGCCGTCCGCCTTGCGGGAACTCAACGATGTACTGACGAAACTGCTGATGGGGAACGAGAATGTCAAGAAGAAGCAGGTTGGCGGCATCCGTGCGGTGGCCGACATCCTGAATTACCTGGGCGGCGAGATGGAAAGTTCCGTGATGGAGCATCTGAAAGAATACGATGCCAATATGGCGCAAGAAATCATGGACGAAATGTTCGTCTTTGAAAACATTGTGGAAATTGACAACAGGGGCATCCAGATTATTCTGCGCGAGGTGCAGTCCGATTCGCTGATTGTGGCGCTAAAAGGCGCCAGCGAGGAGTTGCGCGACAAAATATTCAGAAACATGTCGCAGCGTGCTTCTGAAATGCTGCGGGAAGACCTGGAGGCAAAAGGACCTGTTCGGCTCTCGGAGGTGGAAGCGACACAAAAGGAAATTCTGGTCATTGTTCGCCGTCTGGCAGAAGAAGGGCAGATTGTGATCGGCTCGAAGGGAGAAGACCAGTATGTATAGGTCCTTGCCGAAGGGAAAGCAAACGGCGTATCAGCGCTGGGAAATTACCTCCTTTGAGGAAGAAGCCTCAGAAGCGCCGCGTGAAAAGGCACTCGCCCGCGAAGAAGGGGCAGCAGAGCATGCGACGGTCACGCAGGCAACCGTGGAAGACATGAACAATCTGGTTGCGCGGTTTCGGGAAGAAGCGCAAAAGCAGGGGTTCGATGCGGGGCACGCCGAAGGATTGGCAAAGGGAAGAGAATCTGCGGAAGCGGAAGTACAGCATATCAGGGAGAAGGCGCACGAGGACGGGTTCGCCGCAGGGATGGCGGAAGGACAGGCAAAAGGAGAAAAAGAAGGCTTCGGGAAAGGATATGCGGAAGGGTGCGTTCAGGCGGAAGCAGATGTGTCCGCGCTCAAGGCACTCCTTGTCGCTTATGCGGCTGACATGGAAAAAGCCAGTGAAGCCGTGGCAGATGAATTGCTTGCGCTGGCGCTGGACCTTTCGAAAGCATTGCTGAAAACGGCGCTGGATGTCAAGCCGGAGCTGATTTTGCCTATCGTCCGTTCCGCAATACATCACCTGCCATCTCTGCAATTACCGGCATTGCTGTACTTAAATCCGCAAGATGCGCAACTGGTGCGCACGCTTATGGGCAGTGAGCTGGAAGAGGCGGGCTGGAAAGTGGTGGAAGAACCCCTCGAACGGGGCGGTTGCCGCATAGAAACACCGGTCAACCAGATGGATGCGTCCGTGGAGACACGTTGGCAAAGACTTGTCGCCAGCTTGGGGGAAACGGAAAACTGGACAGGATGATGGACACCTCTTCTCGCCGTCAGACAAAAAGGTGGGCAGCCCACTTGCGGGATTGCCGCGCCCTGCTCAAGTCGGGCGATCCGGTACAAGTGTCGGGAAAAGTGACCCGCGTGACCGGGCTGGTTATGGAAGCGGTTGGGCTCAGATTGCCGATTGGCAGTGCCTGCACAGTGCCGCTTCCGAATGGCGTAACGATTGATGCGGAGGTGGTCGGGTTTGATGAAGACAAACTGTTGTTGATGCCGCAAAGTGATGTGGAAGGCGTAGTGCCGGGCATCAGCGTCCATCCTGCCCTTCTGGCGGCAAGTCCGCCCCATCTGGGTTTTGTCGTGCAAGACAGGATTGAGCAGGCGGGTCGGATGCGACACTTGCCGGTTGGTTTTTCCCTGTTGGGACGGGTGCTGGATGCGGCGGGAAGACCTCTGGATAACTTGGGACCGCTTGGCGCTGCCAGTTCGGCGCCGCTGGCTGTCAGGGCGATGAACCCGCTTCATCGGGCGCCCATATCGGAAATGCTGGATGTCGGGGTACGCGCCATTAACGGGATGCTGAGTGTGGGGCGTGGTCAGCGCATGGGGTTATTTGCTGGTTCCGGCGTGGGGAAAAGTGTGTTGCTGGGCATGATGGCGCGCTACACCAGCGCCGACATAATCGTGGTGGGACTGATTGGCGAAAGGGGACGGGAAGTCAAGGAATTCATCGAACAGATTCTGGGCAAGGAAGGGATGGAGCGGGCCGTTGTGGTTGCCGCTCCTGCGGATACGCCCCCGCTGATGCGTTTGCAGGGTGCCGCTTACACTGCCACCATTGCCGAGTATTTTCGCGATCAGGGGCAAAATGTTTTGCTGATCATGGATTCACTGACGCGCTACGCCATGGCACAACGGGAGATTGCGTTGGCGATAGGCGAGCCGCCGGCAACCAGAGGGTATCCTCCCTCCGTTTTTGCCAAACTGCCGGCATTGGTGGAGCGTGCGGGCAATGGACCGGAAGGGCAGGGGTCCATCACGGCGTTTTACACCGTGTTGGCGGAGGGCGATGACCAGCAAGATCCGATTGCGGACGCCGCGCGTGCCATTCTGGATGGGCATGTCGTGTTGAGTCGCGCCCTGTCGGATGCGGGGCATTATCCCGCCATTGACATTGAACAATCCATTAGCCGTGCCATGCCCAACATCACCACGCCGGAGCACCAGCAGCTTGCGCGCAGGTTAAAGCAGTTGAGTTCGCGTTACGCGCGCAGCGTGGACTTGATTAGTGTTGGCGCCTACAGCCCGGGAAGTGATCCCGTGCTGGATGAAGCGATCAGGCGGCACGACCAGATAGATGCCTTTTTGCAACAAGACATCATGGAGAGGGCGGACATAAAGGACAGTGTGGATGCGCTGGCTGCGGTTTTGAGTTGACGAGAGGCGGGATGCATGGTTGACCTGCCCACGATGGAAACGTTGATCACGCTTGCCGCGAATGAAGTGGAAAAAGCGGCGGTTCGCCTGGGGCATATGATACGGGCAGGTACGGATGCAGAACAGAAATTGACGTTGCTGATACAGTATCGCGAGGACTATGAATCACGTTTTTCCGCCAGCCGTGCAGGGGGTGTGAGTGTGCAGGATTACCGCAATTTCCAGCTTTTCATGGAAAGGCTGGATGAGGCGATAAACGAGCAGGAGCGAGTGGTAGCCCAAGCGAAGCAGGACATTGATCTGGCAAGGAAAGCCTGGCAGGAATGCGAGCGGAAACGGGCATCTTATGATACGCTGGCGAGCAGGGAGAAATTGGTCCGGTTTCGCAAGGAATTGAAACGAGAGCAGAAAGAAACAGACGAGTTTGCCAATCGGAAGGCGCGATTGAACAAGGCAAGATAGTTTGGGAGAGAGGGATATATGGTCAATTCATTGCTGATAGTACAGCCTTTGCTGGATGCGGGGGGGTTGTCTGTTGCCGGAAAGGGAAAAAATACGGGTGCGGGGCAGGAAAGCCCTTTCAGTGATTTTCTGAAAGAAGAAGTTGCAACCCGCGATGCCCGCTCTGCTGCCGAAGCGGAAAACGAAGAAGGTTCGCCTGATGCGTCGCTAAACCGTGCGGTAACGCGGGCAGACGGGCAAAAGACAGCATCGGCAAAAGACGCTGTAGCGGATGAAGAACCGGATGCGGATTCGGGAGAGGACGCGTCAAGCCTGGGGCAGTTTGCTACGGTGAGTGCGGTCGGCGCCTATGTTGTGCCGCTGGAGCCTGCTGTGCCGCAGGACAGTGAGAGGGATGTGGCGGAAGAAGCAGGACTGTTGCCGCAGACCCGCATTGCGTGGGATGACAGGGATACGGCAATGGTGGCGAAAGGAAATTCCGGTTTGGCGGCGCAGGATGAGACAGAGCCGAAAGAAACCGGCGAAGAAGAAGTCGTGGCAGAGTCCGTTTTCAAAAGCGTCGGCGACGTTGCGCCAGGGAATGGTCGCGCACTGGCGGATACACCGGCAGACGACATGAAAACAGATGCGGTGTCGTCGCGGCGTTTCGATGCTTCCGCCACAGCGGCAGATATCGAAGCGTCTGCCGTGCAGGCGGCGCAGCAATCCAGCACATGGGTGCAGACACAACCGGCACAGGTAGCTGATCCGATCACATCCCGTGTCATGCAAGCGCCGGGCACGCCGGATTGGGGTCATGAAATCGGGCAGCGGGTTCTCTGGATGGTCAATAACGCACAAAACAGCGTTTCATTGGCGCTAAATCCGCCGGAATTGGGGCCCTTGCGAGTGGTCGTCAGTGTTTCGAACAACGAGGCATCAGCCCATTTCACGTCGGCCAGCCCGGAAGTCAGGCATGCGCTGGAAGGCTCGTTGCCGCGTTTGCGCGAAATGCTTGAAGAAGCGGGCGTCCAGCTTGGGCAGGCGCATGTTGGCTCCGGCGATACAGGGCAGCACGCATCGCATCAGGCAGACCACCCTCGCGGCGGGAGTGCCTCCCTTGCTGAATCACGGGATACGACGGCAGATCTGGAAGCATCACTCCCTGTCGGCGGAAGGGCAAGTCGTGCGGGATTGGTTGACACGTTTGTATAAACGACGGGCATGCGTACTGCCTTTCCTGTCCACAAACTTGCCGGACAAGGAAAGAGAGGGTAAATTTCTCCCTTCGCCTGTCGTTATAGATATGTCGAGGTAGGCTACAGTGAAGGTAATGGGTTATGGCAACAAAAAAAGACGCACCAGCCACACCAGCGGGTGAAAAAAAATCAAAGAAAACACTGGTCATTCTGGTTGTCCTTATCCTGGTGCTGTTGGGTGCTGCTGGTGGGGGGTGGTTCTACTGGCAGAAAATGAGGTCTGGATCAGAAGGCGGTGCCGCCGCTGATGCCAAGAAAAAGAAGAAAGACAGTGTGCCGGTTTACAGCACGCTGGAAGCGTTTACTGTCAACTTGCAAAGTGAAGAACACCAGTTGTTGCAAGCGGTGGTAGTGTTGCACCTGTCGAGCAAGGAAGAAGAAGACAGGTTAAAGCTGCACATGCCATTGGTGCGTAATCGCATTCTTTTATTGCTTTCCTCCAAGAAGCCGGAGGAAATTACCACGGTTGAAGGGAAGAAGAAGCTGGCTCAGGAAGTGATGGAACAAGTGAAAATTCCCCTTGTGTCCAACGATTCGCCGCTGGAAGTGCGAGATGTCTTTTTCACCCAGTTTATTATTCAGTAACAGACAATGGAACGACCATGCCGTCATCCGATAGTTTTCTTTCACAGGATGAAGTGGATGCCCTCCTGAAAGGGGTGCAGGGCATTGAGGACGAGCCTGAAGCGGTTGTTGAGGAAGGGGCCATCCGCACATACAATCTCGCTACCCAGGAGCGGATTGTGCGTGGGCGCATGCCGACGCTTGAAATTATCAACGAGCGTTTCGCTCGGTTGATGCGAATTGCACTGTTCAACTTCCTGCACCGCACCGCCGAAATTTCGGTGGGACCTGTTCAAGTTTCCAAGTACAGCGAATTTATCCGCAATCTGGTTGTGCCAACCAATCTCAATCTGGTGCATGTCAAGCCGCTTCGGGGAACGGGATTGGTTGTCATCGAACCCGCGCTTGCCTTTCTGATCGTGGACAATCTCTTCGGGGGTGATGGACGTTTCCACCTGCGGGTGGAAGGCAGGGAATTCACCATGATAGAGCAGCGGGTCATCCGCAAGATACTGGATATCCTCTTTGAACACTATTCCCAGTCGTGGGAACCGGTCTATCCTATCGAATTTGAATACATTCGCT
>JAISAG010000011.1 GCA_031266815.1 Burkholderiaceae bacterium
TGCGAATCGGGTACAACCGCGCGGCGCGCCTCATTGAGCAGATGGAACAGAGCGGGATTGTTTCTCCCATGCAAAGTAATGGAAACCGTGAGATACTGCTCCCTGCCCAGCAAGAGTAACACCTGATCAAAATCATGACCCGAAAACCGCCGCGAGTGCCTGTCTGCCTTGTCCGAACGCTACCGCTGCTCCTGTTTGTCCTCTTCCCTCTTATCTCCTGCGCGGATGCAATCGGACAGTTTCAGACGTTCGTCAAGGAAATCCGGTCGGCAACAGGCGAATTCGCCCAGGTGCAGGTACACCGGGATGCTGCCGAGAAGTGGCGTATGGGAAAGCCGGCAACAGGCACGTTTTCTTTTCTGAAGCCCGGACGATTCATCTGGACATACAGGAAACCTTACGAGCAAGTATTGCAGTCAGACGGAAAAACGCTTTATATCTACGACAAGGAATTGAATCAGGTCACAACCAAAAAACTGCCTCAGGCCATTGGTTCCAACCCTGCCGATATTCTCTTCGGTCACGCGGGTATCGAAAAACACTTCTCCCTGAAGGAAGGTGACGCAAAAAACGGGCTGGAATGGGTATCCGCCACGCCCAACGACAAGGAAAGCACTTTCCAGCGTATCAACATCGGCATGAAAAACAACTTGCCTGTTTCCATGGAACTGTACGATGCTCTGGGGCAACTGTCTCTCATTCAGTTTACGCGCTTTGAAAAAAATCCGGCATTGAGTCCTGCACGCTTTCGCTTTGTCATCCCCAAAGGGGTGGACGTATTCGCAAATTAACTGCAGGTGGCTGCCGCAACGGGAGGGCTTTCGCGGCGTACAAACACCGTTGCACCCGGCACGGCGACGCGGTCAGTGCTTCTTCGCAGACCGCCGCCCACGCGGTCAAGGTGTTCAACCAGTAGATGTTTGCGCGATAATGACAACCGCTTCGGCGGCAATGCCTTCCTCACGCCCCAGGTAACCCAGTTTTTCATTGGTTTTTGCCTTGATGCTGACCTGCTCTATCTCCAGACCCAGGTCTTCGGCAACATTCTGGCGCATACGGGCAATGTGTGGTGCCATTTTGGGTGCCTGCGCAATGATGGTTGCGTCCAGATTCCCCACAACATAGCCGCGTGTCCGCGCCATATCCGCCACCTCTCGCAGCAACACCCGGGAGTCCGCGCCCTTAAAGCGCGGATCTGTGTCGGGGAAGTGGTATCCAATATCCCCCAGCGCCATCGCACCCAGCAAGGCGTCCGTAATGGCATGCAGCAACACATCCGCATCGGAGTGTCCCGCAAGACCCGTCGGATGCGGTATCAGGACGCCGCCAATAATCAATTCCCGCCCGGACGTCAACGCGTGACAATCGTAGCCTTGACCGATGCGGTACGGTAACCGGATTGTCACGTCAGTTCCTTGATGCACGAACACGCTTTATGTTTTGCATCCTTTTCTTTTGGGTGGATAAACATTTCGAGAAGCGCCATATCCTCCGGTCGGGTTATTTTGCTGTTACATAAATGCCCTTCCACCAGTACAGGGGAAAAGCCCATGGACTCAATTGCCGCGGATTCGTCCGTGACATCCGGGTGTTCGCGTAATGCCCGCGACAGAAGCGCGTAACGAAACATCTGCGGTGTCTGCGCCAGCCACAGATTGTCCCGGGGGACGGTGTCCACACGGTGTCCGTTCTTTCGCTTTACCGTGTCGGCAACCGGCAGGGCAAGCATCCCCCCCACCTGATCATTTCCCACCGCATCAACGAGCCTTTTAAGCAGGTGCGAAGTCAGCCCCGGGCGTGCGGCATCGTGAACCAGTATCCAATCCTCCAAAGAGACTTTCCCGGAGATGGCGGACAGGCCATTCAAGACGGAATCACGCCTTGTCTTACCGCCACAGCGCAACAGTGTTAACCTGTCGGACGGAAACCGCATTTCACCGGACAGGATCAAGGCATCCATCCACGTATCTCGCAAACCAAGCACGACATAAACATGCGCAATCTCTGGACTGGCACAAAAAACATCCATCACATGCTGCAACACCGGCTTTCCCGCAACGGACAGATATTGCTTCGGCACGTCCGTGTTCATGCGTTGACCAACCCCCGCAGCAGGTATTAGCGCAAAGCAGCGCACGGTCTTCGGAGATTGAGTCGAAACGGGCATTGACGGGAGTATCCTGTGAAGACAATCATATTCAAACGCTCCCTGCCAGTATAATAAGGCACTGGCACACTTGGAAAGTTTTTGGAGCGGGTTGACGCGACTTTGCCGTGATTTCATCCTGCTTGTTGTATGCACGCTGACTTTGAAAAATACCTCCCCCGCCCCGGGCAACGGCGTATCCTGCCTTCCCTGTACGGTTCATCCGACTCGCTTGTATTGACTCTGGCAGCAGCGGCCCTCAAAAAACAGGGGCGCATGCTGGTTGTGCTGGCGGCAAGAGCATCCGATGCCCGAAGGATACTGGAAGAAATCCCCTGGTTTCACGACGATGCGGAGAACCCGCTGCGCTGTCACTTGCTGCCGGACTGGGAAACACTGCCTTACGACACTTTTTCCCCGCATCAGGATTTGGTCTCGCAACGTCTTTCCACGCTGTACGAAGTGCAAAACGCGCGTTGTGACATTCTGATCGTCCCCGCAAGTACGGCCCTTCAACGGATCGCGCCGCCTTCCTTCCTGGCGGGACACAGCTTTTTCTTCAATCAGGGCGAAATACTTGACGAAAACAGGTTACGCGCCCAACTGACTCTGGCCGGGTATAACCCTGTCTCGCAAGTGCTCTCTCATGGGGAGTATGCCGTACGAGGCGGGCTGATAGATCTCTATCCCATGGGCGCACCGTTACCGTACAGACTGGACCTGTTTGGCGACACTATTGAGTCCATCCGAACTTTTGACGTGGATTCGCAGCGCTCTTTGTATCCGGTCAGGGAAATACGCATTCTTCCCGGCAGGGAATTCCCGATGGACGAAAACGCCCGTGCCTTTTTCCGCAGCCGCTGGAGAGAAACATTCGAGGGGGACCCCACCCTTTCGGTGATATACCGCGATATCGCAAGCGGCATCGCTTCTGCGGGCATTGAATACTATCTCCCGCTTTTCTTCCAGGAAACCGCCACACTTTTTCATTATCTCCCCGACGACGCTGTTTTTGCACTTGTCGGCGATATTGGCGATGCTATCGAACGTTTCTGGCGAGAAACCTCTTCGCGTCATGCTTTTCTGCGTGCCGACAGGGAGCGTCCGCTGCTTCCTCCAGAAAGGATTTTTCTGAAAGAAGAGGATTTTTTCACTTTCCTCAAGCCATACGGCAGATGGGTACTCCGTGCTGACGATTCCCCGTCAGAACTGTCTGCGCCCATTCCGGATATCGCTATCACCCGGCGTGCCGACAACCCCATCGGCAGCCTGCAAGCCTGGCTGGGCACGCACACCAAGCGCACTCTGATTTGCGCGGAGTCTCCCGGACGACGGGAAACCATGCAACAACTCTTTGGCGAGTACTCTTTGGAAGTTGCCGCATGTCGCGGCTATGCCGATTTTATGACATCAACCAGCCCGCTCATGTTCACCGTTTCTCCCGTTCACCGGGGGTTTTCGCTGGGATACGTGCTGGGGGATATCAGCATCGTCACGGAAACAGAACTGTACGCCAACGTGGGACGGCGCAGCGCCAGAAGGCGCCAGGAAAGTGTCACGCAGATTGAGCACATGGTGCGTGACATTGCCGAACTCAAGGTAGGGGACCCCGTCGTGCATGTCAATCACGGCATAGGACGTTACCGTGGTCTTGCCCCCTTGGAAGCCGCTCAGGACGAAACGGAGTTCCTCCACTTACAGTATGCAAACAATACCGCGCTACACGTCCCGGTCTCTCATCTGCACCTCATATCGCGCTATGCGGGGGCATCATCTGAAGATGCCCCCCTGCACACTTTGGGGTCAGGGCAATGGGAAAAAGCAAGGCAGCAGGCGGAAAAAAAAGTGCTGGATACTGCGGCGGAACTGCTCGATCTCTACGCAAAACGTGCCCTGAGAAAAGGGCATGCATTCTCGCTGACCATGCGGGACTATGAAGCATTTGCAGACAGTTTCGGTTTCGAGGAAACGCCTGATCAGTCCATCGCCATTCAGGCGGTCATCGCGGATATGACATCTGAGCAGCCCATGGACAGGTTGATTTGCGGTGATGTTGGGTTTGGCAAGACGGAGGTCGCCCTGCGCGCCGCTTTCATTGCCGTGATGGGGGGAAAACAGGTGGCATTGCTCGCGCCGACAACTTTGCTTGCCGAACAGCACGCACTGACATTTGCTGACCGCTTTGCCGACTGGCCAGTCCGAATTGCCGAGTTGTCACGCTTTCGCACACCGAAGCAAATTGCGCAAACCATCCGGGCCCTGGACGAAGGCACCGTTGATATTGTCATCGGCACACACAAACTCCTTTCCAGGGAAGTCCGCTTCGCTCGCCTGGGGCTGGTCGTCATTGATGAAGAGCACCGATTTGGCGTGAGACAAAAGGAGGCGCTCAAGGCGCTGCGAACCAATGTGGATGTGCTGACACTCACCGCAACGCCCATTCCGCGCACGTTGGGCATGGCACTGGAAGGCTTGCGCAATTTTTCCACCATCGCCACCGCCCCTCAGAAACGACTGGCAATCAAGACCTTTGTACGAACGGAGGATGCCTCTGTCATCCGCGAAGCCTGCCAGCGAGAACTCAAACGGGGAGGGCAGATTTATTTTCTGCACAACGAAGTGGAAACCATTGAAAACCGGCGCGCCATGCTGACGGATCTGCTGCCGGAAGCCCGCATTGGCGTCGCGCACGGGCAAATGAATGAACGGGAATTGGAAAAAGTAATGCGTGATTTTGTCGCACAGCGATACAACATCCTGCTGTGCACTACCATTATCGAAACGGGCATTGATGTTCCAAACGCCAATACCATGTTGATGCATCGCGCCGACAAGTTCGGATTGGCGCAGTTGCATCAGTTGCGCGGGCGCATCGGCAGATCTCATCACCAGGCGTACGCTTACCTGCTTGTTTATGACACGCTGACGCTTTCCAGGCAGGCACAACGCCGCCTTGAAGCCATACGGCAAATGGAAGACCTGGGTAGTGGCTTCTTTCTCGCCATGCACGACCTGGAAATCCGGGGAGCAGGAGAAATTCTGGGGGAAGAACAGTCCGGCGAAATACAGGAAATCGGATTCCAGCTCTATTCCGATATGCTGAGAGAGGCGGTCAGTGCGTTGAAAAAGGGAGAAAAACCCGACTTTGACGCCCCCTTCTCTACCACAACAGAAATCAACCTGCACACCCCTGCCCTTCTGCCCGCCACTTACTGCGCCGGAGTCA
>JAISAG010000014.1 GCA_031266815.1 Burkholderiaceae bacterium
TCGTAGGCTTTGAGCCAACTCGCCTGCCTCATGTCTCCCTTGCGTATCATGGGACCGGCTTCCATGGAGGTGTGAATTTCGTCGCCCGTCCGATCCAGAAACCCTGTGTTGATAAAGGCCAGACGGTGACGGACAGACTGAATGCAGGCTTTCAGGTTCGCGCTGGTGCGCCGCTCTTCGTCCATGATGCCCAACTTGACAGTGTTGGGAGAAATGCCCAGCAAGCGCTCTACTTTCGTGAACAGTTCGTTGATAAACGCGACTTCGTCTGGTCCATGCAGCTTGGGTATCACGACGTAGATGGACCCTTCCCGCGAGTTCTTCCGGCGGAAAAGGTCTCGCGAGGCAATCAGGGTATTAATGAGCGCATCCATAATGCCTGTCGGCACTTCCGTTCCGTCCTTGTCCAGGATGGCCGGATTGGTCATCAAAATACCAACGTTACGCACAAACATCAGACTACAGCCGGGTAATACTATCTTCCCGCCATCCAGCGCCTTGTATTCGCGGTCGGCATTCATTTTCCGCGTGAAAGCCTGGTCGTTTTTGTGCACCACTTCTTCCAGGTCTCTTTTCATCAGACCCAGCCAGTTGCGGTAGGCAATTACCATGTCTTCGGCATCTACCGCAGAAACAGAATCTTCGCAATCCATGATGGTCGTCGTCGCGGCTTCCAGAATGATGTCGCGTTTGCCCGCCGGGTCTTGCGCGCTGATGGGGTCGTTCCTGTCGAAGAGCATCTCGATGTGCAAATGGTTGTGACAGAAAAGCAACGACTGCGGATCAGACGGCTCACCGTTGAATCCGATCAGGCATTCCGGTTCTTTTAATTCGGCAGAGGTCCCGTCCGACAGGTATACGCGCAAACGGGCAGATTCAATCGCATAGCGAACCGCCTGGTGATGCGAGGCATCCCGCAACGGCAGTATCTTATCCAGCAAATCACAGGCATATGCAATCACCCTGGCACCCCGGACGGGGTTGTAACTCATGCCGCGCGTTGCACCGCCCTCCACACTGATAACGTCGCTGCCATACAGCGCATCGTACAGGCTGCCCCAGCGGGCATTCGCCGCATTGAGTACGTACCGCGCATTGGTCAGGGGAACGACCAACTGCGCCCCCCCTTGCTGCGATACTTCCGGGTCAATGCGCTCCGGGTCAATCCTGACGTTATCGGGTACCGCAACCAGATAACCAATGTCTGACAAAAAGCGCTTGTACGCATCCATGTCAGCAATCGGACCGGGATTTCGCCGGTGCCACTGGTCAATTCCCTTCTGCAACCGAACGCGCTCAGACAACAGTGCGCGGTTTTTCGGCGCCATGTCGTGGACAATCTCGTCAAAACCGCTCCAAAAAGCGGGGGAATCCATACCCGAACCGGGCAACGCTTCCCGCTCAATGAAATCAAACAGGGCGGGAGCAACCTTAAGCCGACGACAGCTAATACGATTATTCATGTTGATTTTTTCTGCAAAACCCATCATGCCCTAACCGGCAGCGCCAGCAACCCCGAAACAATCTGCCATCCTGCTGCGCCGCACACAGTCATCGCATGATCCAAAAACTTTTCCACTACGACACTGTAAAACCCGTTATGATACATGAATTGGGCTGACAAAGGGAGAAACAAACGATATCCCCGGGATAAAACTGTGCCGCCCGCCATCGTCCGGCGCAACACCGTACTTTCTGTAAATACCCGCACCTCTGACTTTGCCGCCCGCCTTGTTTTGACAGACAGAAGGACTCCCATGAAATCCGATTCGCTGACTTCGCTACCGGCTTTCCGGCAATTGCAGGAGCACGCCCAAACAGTCGCCGCCTGGCAAATGCGCGACCTCTTTGCGAACGATCCCGCTCGTTTCGGCAAGCTGTCCATTTCTGCCGCTGGTCTTTTTCTGGACTATTCCAAGAACCGCCTGGATGCGGAAACCGTGACGCGTCTTCTGGCGCTGGCAACAGCGTGCCGACTTGAAGAAAAACGAACCGCCATGTTCGATGGACAGACTGTCAACAATACGGAACATCGCGCCGTTTTGCACACGGCCTTGCGCGTCCCCAGAAGCGATATCGTCATGTTCGAAGGGAACAATATCGTGCCGGATATCTATGCGGTACTGGACAGAATGGAACGCTTCACAAAGAAGGTGCACAGCGGGGAATGGCGGGGCTATACCGGCAAACCCATTTCGGATATCGTCAACATTGGCATCGGCGGGTCTGACCTGGGGCCGCGCATGGTGTGTCAGGCGCTGCGCTCTTTCCACTGCCCGCGTCCCCGCGTTCACTTTGTTTCCAATGTGGATGGGCACGATATGTCCGCCACGCTGCAAACACTTTCCCCGGAAACGACTTTGTTTATCGTCGCGTCCAAGACGTTCACAACGCTGGAAACCATGTTAAATGCCGGTACGGCAAGAGACTGGTTTTTGCAAAAGGGGAGTCAATCCGATCTGGCACAGCATTTCGTGGCCATTTCGACCAATACAGAAGCGGTTGGCGCATTCGGCATTGACCCGGAGAACATGTTTCCCTTCTGGGACTGGGTCGGCGGGCGTTATTCGGTATGGTCTGCCATTGGCTTGCCCGTTGCGCTGGCAATCGGGTTTGACCACTTCAGGGAGTTCCTCGCTGGCGCACACGCAATGGATGTACACTTCCAGAACGCACCGCTCCATATCAACATGCCCGTACTGCTTGCACTGGTCGGCATCTGGAACCGCAACTTTTTGGGAATGGCTTCCGTTTCTGTCGCCCCCTATCTCCAGGACCTTCACTATTTCGCTTCCTACCTCCAACAACTTGAAATGGAGAGCAACGGCAAGCAGATAACCCGGACGGGAAAGCCGATCACCTACGCAACCAGCCCCATCGTCTGGGGGAACGTCGGAACAAACGGGCAGCATGCCTATTTTCAATTGCTGCACCAGGGAACCGATGTAACGCCCATTGATTTCATTACCGCGCTCACCCCTTCGCACTCCCTGCCGGGACACCATGCCGCGCTGCTGGCAAACTGCTTTGCCCAGTCAGAAGCCCTCATGCTGGGCAAGACAGAAGAAGAGGTCAAGGCAGATCTGAAAGCGCTGAACATGACCGCAAACGAAGTCGCTTTCCAGACGCCTCACCGCACTTTCCCGGGCAACCGACCGAGCAATACCATCCTGCTGCCCCAGTTAAAGCCGGACTCGCTCGGCGCGCTGATTGCGCTCTACGAGCATAAAACTTTCGTGCAGGGCGCGATATGGGATGTCAATTCCTTCGACCAATGGGGAGTGGAACTTGGCAAAGTGCTGGCAAAAACCATTCAGGCCGAACTGGAAAACCAGGCAGAACATCCTCACGACGCCTCCACCAGCGGGCTGATACAGCTTGCCAAATCCGCACTGAACTGACCGGGAGCGCGGGAAGCGCGGAAATCCTGGCGAGACGCGGTTCAGGTATCCTTGATGATGTCCTGCCTGGACTCAACGACCTGCGCAAGGGTTTCTTCCGCCTTGACAAGCTGCGAGAAAGTACGCTGAAGACAAGTGCAAACAACCCCATTTACGTCCTCTTCACCCTCCGCGTAACGATAGCTCTTGTAGCCACTGTAATCATCCAGCGCCATAATGATGGCAGGTTTGCTGATTTTCGACAGAACCAACACAGGTATCTTCTCGCCATTGACCATGTCCATCACTGCCTCCATATTTTCCCTGACATATCCTGCATTAAGTGTTTTCATCTTTCTCTCTCCTGGTTCCTGCTGTCCGCATACCCACGACAAGCCCGAATCGCAAGGAACACCTCCTTTACGTTTGCTTGTGCGGAGACAGCGCTGATGTATCCGCACTGCCGCACAGGGAACCTCTCTTATAACCATAAGAATTAACTTTTGTTAATTATATAATACTTTTACACTATTATTATCATTTTTTTATATTTTTTCCTTGAATATATATAAAAAAAACGCATATGCATGGCTTTGCGATGACGCACGAGCAGACGCTGCTTCAGCGACAGATGCCGCAATACAAGCAAAAAAAAGGGTATCGGGGAAAACCCCGATACCCTTTTTCCCAAAAAATGTGGCGGTTGTTACCTGCCGCGCGACGGAAGAACTCCGGCGGGTTCAGGGGAAACCCGCGTAGCGGGTTGCTGTGGCGATGGCTGCTGCCGGGGAGCCGACGACTGGGCAGGTGGTGCGGGCGGCGGCGGTTGAACCGGGGGAACCGGCTTCGCAACTGGTGACGCACCTGGAACAGCAGGCGGCGGCGATGATGATGGCGGTGCGGGCGATGCCGTCGTCGTAGCAGGAGGCGGCGTCGCACCCGGTGTTACTGCCGCGCCCGGCGCTCCGGGTGCCGTGGCTGGCGGCGTACCGCCCGGCGCTCCGGGTGCCGTGGCTGGCGGCGTACCGCCTGGCGCACCGGCGGGTGTCGCGCCCGGCGTTACTGCCGCACCTGGCACCCCTGTCGGCGCTTGCACCCCATCCATTGCCTTGTCACGCTGTACCTGCGGCGCTTTCCATGTTGCGTTCAGGACTTCC
>JAISAG010000020.1 GCA_031266815.1 Burkholderiaceae bacterium
GCTTTCCAGGCGTGCGACTTCAACCACTCATCCACCTCTCCGTGGCCTCGTATCGGGTTGTTTGAGGCCGTGCATTATATCAAATAAATATCTCTTTCTTCACTTTCTGCTGTATCGAGCATCCCTTTTGGAGAGGGATAGCATAGAATGCGCTATTCACGTCTCGCAGACAACCGCCCAGCAGAGTGACCGTCATGGCTACCATCAAACAAAACGATCTCATCGAATCTCTTGCCGCTGCGCTACAGTACATCAGCTATTACCATCCCCTAGACTACATCGACAGTTTGGCGCAAGCCTATCAGTCTGAGAAGAATCCCGCCGCGAGGGACGCCATTGAGCAAATTTTGATGAACTCCCGCATGTGCGCGGAGGGCAAGCGCCCTCTGTGCCAGGATACGGGAATTGTGAACGTTTTTCTGAAAGTGGGAATGGGTGTCCGATGGGAGGGATTCACTGGCTCGATTGACGATGCCATTAACGAAGGAGTGCGGCGCGCCTACACGCTGCCGGAGAACAAATTGCGTGCATCCGTGGTTGCCGACCCGCAATTTGAACGGAAAAACACGAGAGACAACACGCCCGCCATTGTTTTTATGGAACTGGTTCCCGGGGACACGCTGGAGGTGCACGTTTCAGCCAAGGGGGGCGGCTCTGAGAACAAATCGGCACTTGTAATGCTGAATCCTTCCGATTCGGTCGTGGATGCCGTACTGGACAAAGTGGCAAGCATGGGTGCTGGCTGGTGTCCGCCGGGCATACTGGGCATTGGAATTGGCGGAACAGCGGAAAAAGCGGTTCTGATGGCAAAGGAAGCGCTGATGGAGGACATTGATATGTCCGAAATCCGACGGCTCGGCCCCCAAAACCCGCTGGAAGCACTACGGATGAATTTGTGCGATAAAATCAACGCACTCGGCATCGGCGCACAGGGACTAGGCGGATTGACAACTGTGCTGGATATTAAAATCCGCATGTATCCTTCCCATGCTGCCTCAAAGCCGCTGGCGATTATTCCGAATTGTGCGGCAACACGCCATGCTCACTTTATTATGGATGGGAGCGGGCCTGTCTACCTGTCCCCTCCCCCCCTATCTGCCTGGCCGAATGTGAAGTGGCAGGCCGATACAGAAAAGTCGCGCCGGGTAAATCTGGATACCTTGACGAAGGAAGAAGTTGCCTCTTGGCAACCAGGACAAACCCTTCTGTTAAGCGGCAAATTGCTGACAGGCAGAGATGCCGCACACAAACGCATTCAGGACATGCTGGCAAAGGGAGAGCCTTTGCCAGTCAGCTTTGCCAACCGGGTCATCTACTATGTGGGACCGGTTGATCCGGTTGGCGATGAGGCCGTGGGACCTGCCGGGCCGACAACGGCGACCCGCATGGACAAGTTTACTGACATGATGCTGGCTCAGGCTGGACTGATTGCCATGATCGGGAAGGGAGAACGGGGCACCGCCGCTATCGCATCCATCAAAAAACATCGATCCGCCTATCTGATGGCGGTGGGCGGCGCGGCATATCTCGTTTCCAAAGCCATCAAACATGCCCGCATCGTCGGCTTTGCCGATCTGGGCATGGAGGCCATTTACGAATTCGAGGTAGAAGACATGCCTGTTACGGTGGCGGTAGACTCTACAGGCATCTCTGTTCATGAAACGGGGCCGCGACAGTGGCGAGAGTATATTCTGCAACATATCCCCCGTTCGTGAAGCCGGAGTAACCTCTCTTTCGAACGCGACATGGTGAACGCTCCCAGCATGCCTGTCGGTATTTTTGATTCGGGGATAGGCGGACTGTCTGTCCTCCGCCATATTCGTGCACAATTGCCGGTCGAAAGCCTGTGCTATTTTGCAGATTCCGGTTTTGCGCCGTACGGGGAAAAACCGGCGGAACTGGTTATTGACCGCACTTTGTCCATCGCGCGTTATCTGCTATCCCTGCCTTGCAAAGCGCTGGTCGTTGCCTGTAATACGGCAACAGCCGAAGCCATCCATATTTTGCGCGCCCACTATCCCGCAACACCCATTGTGGGGATAGAACCCGGACTCAAGCCAGCAACGCAGGTGACGAAAAACGGCATTATTGGCGTCATGGCAACAGAACGCACCTTGATGAGCCACAAGTTCCAGCGGCTTTACGAGCAACTGCGCCAGGAAACCGGCATGACATTTATCATGCAGGCATGCCCCGGGCTGGCAGACCGGGTCGAACACAACGATTTGTACTCCGCCAGAACAGAACAACTCGTCCTGGGTTATGTTCGGCCCCTAATGGCGCAGGACGCCGACACAATTGTACTCGGTTGTACGCACTACCCCTTTCTGGAAGATTGCATAAAAAAATCCATACGGCAGTGCACTGACAGGGAGGTACAACTAGTGGATACGGGAGTCGCTGTAACGCGGCAACTGGTGCGCGTGTTGCAGCGCGAAAACTTGACCGCAGCGGAAAAAGCCGTATTTGCGGACACACGCGCGTTCACCACGGGCAACGCCCACACGCTGGCAGAGCAATTTGAGCAACTTCTTCACATTCAAGCAAATGTATCCGCAGTGCCGATAGAAACGACGCCCAATATCGTTTGAAGCAAGGCGCTGGCCAGCATACACCAGTCTGTTATGCCCGGCCCGCCTTGGCGCTGTTTTTGTGAATATGTTGTAAAACCGGCCCTGAGTTGTGAGTGGACATACGCAGGAGTGACTCCGGGTGAAGTCGGCCCGAAAGACGATGTTTTCGCATTCGTGATTCGGCATCATGTATGCTGCCGGGAAGCAGTGAAAAACTAACCGGTAATAACGCTTCTGACGGGTGTGGCAGAGCGACTTGGCTGACCGTCGGGGCCATAAATGCCGGTGTCGTGCCTGCCGCCACGGAGGATAGAGAGTGCCTGCTGATTTTTGGCAAGGTGGGAGGAAATGAGCATTCCGTTTAAGCGATTCAGCTCCTTTGCCGAACGGGTTACTTCCAGCAGTTCGTTCCAGTCTTTTTCTATTCCGATGATGTCGGGCTTGGTCGCGTCACTTTCAAGCCATGTTTTCATGCCGCGAAGGGTTGGCTCGTGCCCTTCCAACGAAAGGCTGTCGTGACGGTATTGGGTATATCCGTTCAGTTGCACCAGCAGTTCCGCCTTGCGCGTGACAATTTCTTCCAGACCGGATACTCCCGACGAAAGCAACCTCTCCTGCTCTTCACGGAGGACATCCAGAAGCAGGTTGGCTGACTCCAGTTCCCGGTGCAGGTTTTCCGCCATAGCTACACGCGCGGGATCCGCTCCCATGCGCTACCCACCTGTGCGCTGCAAGAAGTCGCGCGTTGCAGAGAGCAGCCCATCCGCCACTTTTTCCGGGTCAATACTGAATTGACCACTGGCAATGGCGCTTTTGATCGCTTCCACTTTGCCTGCATCAAAAACGCTGGTGTCCGCACTCTGCTCCAGGACGCTTTGCATCTGCGGCGAGAGACTAACACTGACAGACGAAGAAACGCTACTGGACGACGCGACCTGCCTTTCGGCAGATTGCGCACTTCCTGTGCTGCCTGTCTGCTTTTGCCTCAATTCACCGGTCAATGGCTTTTGAACCTGGTCATTGGTGATTTTCACGACTGTTCCTTTTCAGACTGTTGCTGGATAATGCCTTCACACCATTATCGGAGTGTTAGCCTGAAACTTTAGCTTTACCCGACTTTATTTTATTCGGTTACCGGAAAACGACTTCAATTATACCGCCTTCTCTGGCGACTCCCCTGATAATCGCACCATTTGGCATACGCACCTGTGCCATTTGCCCCAACGCCGCGCTGCCTGCCGCTTGCCCCCGTGCATTAACGCTGAAGCCATCTCCTTTTCCGACAACCTGAACTTGCTGCCCCGGCTGGATAGCCAGCGGCGCCCGCAGGTTTTCCGGCCAGAGAGGAGAACCCGCCTGCATGGCTCTGGTAATACTTTTTCCAATAGCGTGCTCCTTGTTTTGCAACACCCCCGGACGCATATTTGTCATGTCTCCCTTCACCAGGCTTATATCTTCCGCCCGAACGACGTGTCCTTGCGACAGTGGCGCGGTTGCTACAACGTATTCCGCGTTGATCTGAATTCGCGTTCTGACCAGGGTGTGCCACGCAGGCGAAGCACAGCGGATGCCCACATTGGTCCTGCCCCGCATTTTACTGCCTGTCGGCAGGTAGGCAACCGGATTGGCGCAGACGGGCAATTTGAGGCGGGAATCAATGCCCTGAACACTGATTTCATACTGCATGGACGTTTTGTCAAGCTGGCTTTCCAGGAAGCGCCTGGCGATGGATACCAGTTCCGCGTGAGGCATGACGCCATCCGCAACTGACCCGGCAACAGGCGCTGAAGAGGCTTGCGGCACCTGTGCAAAACTGAGGCACATCGGCAGAAGAAGCAGGATGGCAAACCACTTTTTTTTGCAGGTGAACGACATTTTTCTATCCACGCACATATGCATTGAACGAGGTGGAGACAACACGGCGATGGTAGTACATAAAAACACCGCGCAAGGCGAAGAAAAGCGGGGTGTTTTTATCGCTATTCGTCAAATGAAATATCTTGCGCACCGATAAGATAGGTTCATCAAGACTTCCTCCGCCAGTATGCGCGGCGAGGACAGTGTTTTGGGATCTGTCGGAGTTTTTATGTCAGACAAGCTGAACGAGTTGCTGGGATTTCAAGAATCGGTGCTACGCATTCGTTCGCAAAGACAGGGTGTGCTTGCCTCCAATATCGCCAACGCGGACACCCCCAATTATCGCGCACGGGATTTTGACTTCAAGGCAGCCCTTCAGTTGGCGTTAAACGCACAAAAAGCAAATGAAAATCGCCTTTCCCTGACGGATGAACGGCATCAGCCAGAAGCGCATCCCGAATGGGCGACAAAGGAGATGGTCGCGGGGGTGCCATTGTTGTATCGGACGCTCACACAAGGCAGTGTGGACAATAACACGGTGGATATGGATGTGGAGCGCAACCAGTTCGCGGATAACGCCTTGCGGTACGAAGCCAGCGTTTCCATTATCAGCAACCAGATCAAGAATCTGATTGCGGTTATCCAGGGTTGATAGCGGGAGGAAAGGATGTCCCTTTTCAAGATTTTTGATGTTGCTGGCTCAGCCATGAGCGCACAGGGGCGTCGGCTGAATGTGGTCGCGTCCAATATCGCCAACGCGGACAGCGCAACGAGCGCTACCGGGAATGTTTACCGGGCAAAGCAGGTCGTGTTTGAACCTGTTAGAATGGACGAGACACATACTTCTACGGGAGTGCGTGTCGAGATGGTGGTTGAGGATGTGTCGGAGCCAAAACTGATTTACGACCCGAAGCACCCCGCTGCCAATGAGGAAGGATACGTCTCCCTGCCCAAC
>JAISAG010000028.1 GCA_031266815.1 Burkholderiaceae bacterium
TGTGTAAAAGACACTCGCCCCTTCACGCGCGATTTGTTTTAGGGTACCCGCCAAATCCGGCAATGTCATGACTTCGCCCGCCTTGTAGGCGCTGCCGTCCGGCTTTAGGTAGGCCTGGCGAAATCCCTCGAAGCGCTGGAGGTGACGAAATTCCTGATCCCGCGTATCCACATTGATTTCGCCCCAACGTTGCAGCGAAGGCGTGACCGGAAACCCTTTTTCCGCATAGGCAATCGCGCTGCCAAACAGCTTTTCCCACGGCAGTCCGCCCATACTGTCGCTGGCATACTGGTGCGCCTGTGACCACCCGGACACCACGCCGGGCACAGTATTGGCGGCAAGATAACCTCGTGCTGGTATTTTTTTCAAACCCTTGCTTTCATACAGCGCAATATTTGCTTTTTCACCGGAGCGGCCGCTGGCATTTAAGGCGCGAACCTCCCGCGTTTTTGCGTTGTAAATCAGCCAGAAATTGTCCCCCCCTATGGTGGTCATTTGGGGATACACAACCGCCAGCGTAGAGGCCGTCGCAATCGCTGCGTCCACCGCGTTTCCTCCATCGCGCAATACGGCAAGCCCTGCCTGCGACGCCAGATAGTGCGGCGAAACGACCATGCCCGTCGGCGCAATCGGATCGATGCATCGGGAGGGTGTATCACAGTATTTGCCAGGCGATTTTTCTGCTATCGCCATCCCCGCCGTAAAAAGACCTAATCCCACCACAAATGCCCCCAATACACTTTTTTTGTATGATAACAACATGTGCCCTCCCAACATTGATGGATTTCTTCTCGCGCTGCCCCGTTCAAGGAGCAACCCTCCAGTCTCCCGGACACTGCTGCCATCGGTTATCCGCTTATCGTTTCTTCGCTGACGGGCGGGATGACCGGTACATCCAGATTGGGTTTTGGCGGCGGTGGCATGGAGAAGCGCCGACTGGTCTCGACATGGTAAAGCCATGCCAGCAATTCCGCAACCACTCTATAGAGCAGGGGGGGAATATCCTGGTCCAGATCAACCTGCATCAGCAAGGCAACCAGTTCCCGGGACTGGTGAACAAATACACCGTTTTCATTGGCGCGACGAATAATTTCTTCCGCAATCAACCCGCGTCCCTTGGCGACGACCTTGGGCGCGCGACTGCCCACTTCGTAGGCAAGGGCGACCGCGCTCTGCTGGGGTGGCGGCTTACTCATCGTTGACAGAAAAGTAGTGCAGGCGGGCGCCCGCCTCTTCCAGCGCGGCAACGAGACGCGCGCTTTCCGCGTGCAGGCGGTGCACGACTTCATCGGACTTCGCGCGCAAACGGATTTGTACCTGTTCTCCGTCCAGACGCACGGACGCGCCAATCTCGCCCAGAGAAGGAAAATCAAGGTGCAACTCGCTCTGCCAGGATTTTTCCTCGTCCGCAGTCTGCTTGTGTTGCGATGCCCCGTCCGATACCGCCCATTGCATTGCCTGACCGGGCCAGCACTCGCCGTGCCAGATAAACTGCCTTTGCTCCAGTGCATCTAACTGCGCCTTAATCATGCTGGCAGACTGGTGCTCAATGACCGCTTCTGTCCGGCGCTCCGGTTGCACCCACCCGCTTAACCGCGCCTTGATGGTCTGTAGCCACGTTTTTTCCTGAAGCGTGTCCAGTTTTTGCAGGTGCGCCTGTGTCAGACGGGATTCTTCCTGAAAGCCGGATTGCGGCTCCCGTGACAGGCTTTCGCGAACACGACTGCCCGCAACCCATTCTGCCAGGTGTGATTCATAAAATAACCCGCTCGAATCCAGCGCGGACTGCAAGGCAACAGCGAGTTGCGCCGGCATATCGGGTGATGGTGCCACGCCCGCCGCTGGCACGGCAGGAAGCAACGGCGAACGAACAGCGAGCGGCGCGCCTTTTGCATCGGGCAGTGACTGGAGAATATTGTCGATTAATCGCGCAGTAGCGCTCAGGGTAGACTGTACGGAAGGGGCACGCTCGAAAAGGAAAGTCAGCCGCGGCTCGCGCGCAATCAACGTCAAAGTCACCTTTTCACCTACCTGCGCATCTTTCGGCAGATTCATCTGCACCAGGGTATCGGCAACCCGTACCATGGTGGTGCCGTCTTCTGCCTGCGAGACCACTTCCGCCGGGAGCGGCTGCCCTACTGCCAACTGCAAGAGGCGCGAGGCCACCTCCTGCCGCAAACCGCCGACAGGCGAAACGTGCGTGACAGCCGATGTTTGCGAAACCGCCCGCGCACCGGTGGCGTCGCCCCGCAGTTCCATACGGTCAGCTTACTTCGACCCCATATGCCTGAGTGACCCTGCGCGCGTTACGGGACGATGCGATCAGGTCTGACAGTTGCTTTAGGCGCGGTTCTGCCGCGTCGCGAATTTTGCGGTCGTCTTCCAGAATCTGGCGAATCATCGCCATTTTTTCCTGTCGTTCGCCATCCGACAGAATCTCGTTACGATCACTCGCCCGCAAAACGTCCATGCATGCGGCGCTTTGCTGCTCCAACGCTTCCAGCCTGTCCCATTCCCCCGCACCGGCAGCAAGTGCCATTGTTCCCATGATGCCGGAAAGCCGACGGTAAGTGGAAAGTATCATTTCGCCCTGATTTGCCTGGTTCATTACGCCCCCAACTGATTTGTTTTACGCGGTGCAAGAGAATCGGCAGCAGAAGCCGGCGCGGACGCACTTTCCGCCGCATTCTGCGATTCACCAATCGTATCCCATGCTTCCTTTATTTCCAGCAACAACCGCCGCACCTCATCCAGTATTGCCGCATCGTTGTGGATGTTCGCCTGAAGAAGCCGACGCGCCATATAGTGATACAACTCATACAAATTCGTCGCGATCTCACCACCTGCTTCCATATTCAGCGCGGCACACAGACCGCTCATGATGATATTGGTCGCTTTTCCGATGGCTTTCCCTTTCTCCTCGACATTGCCTGTTTCCATGTGCTTTGAGGCAAGTGAAATGGCAGACAACGCTCCCTCAAACAGCATGACAATCAAGCGATGCGGATTCGCCGCCAGCACCCCCGTTTCCATCCCGACTCGCGCGTACGCATTGACCCCGCCTTTGCTAACACCGAACATACCGCCTCCTCTCTCCCGACACCCGTCAGTCTAAACCACCCGCACATCAACTCTTCGA
>JAISAG010000082.1 GCA_031266815.1 Burkholderiaceae bacterium
GTAGTTTTCCGCACCATCCGCACGGCTGTGGTCTACCGGACCGCTCTGCGTGAGGGTTATCTCGCCCGTGGCCGCATCGGCGTGCACACGGAATATCTCCACACCACCCGCGCGCCCCACTACGTCGCCCGAATCCAGCACCAGTTCAATCGCGACGCCGTGACTCGTCAAGCCGGAGCTTGCATCCAGTACCGACAGGGTGAAGCCATCTACGACCACCGCGTCAGTGTCCGCCTGTCCATCCGCGCCAAAGTCAACGACCACCGCACCCAGAAACGCCTGATGCAGGCTGCCGCTCACCGTTTGCGGACCATCCAGCGACGAATCAAATGTCGTCAGCACCAGGCTGTCCGTTATCGTGCCAAACTCGACCCGTGGGCCATCATCTGCAAACTGGATGTTCGCGCCCAAGTCTATCTGTGCCTTGCTGGTTGCCGTATCTCCGTCGTAATCTTTAACGGTAACCGTGGCCTCCAAACCAATCTTGCCGTCTACCAGTGCGGTGATGTCTGTGCTGTAATTCTCCGAACCATCCGCACGGCTATGGTCCACCGGACCCGTTTGGGTCAGTGTGACTTCACCGGAAACCGCATCCACACTCACACGGAATATCTCCGCGCCGCCCGCGCGACCCACTACGTCACCCGAATCCAGTGTCAGTTCAATTGCGACACCGTGACTCGTCAAGCCGGAAACCACATCCAGTACCGACAGGGTGAAGCCGTCTACGACCACCGCGTCAGTATCTGCCTGTCCATCCGCGCCGAAGTCGACGACTACCGCATCAAGAAACGCCTGATGCAGGCTGCCGCTCACTGTTTGCGGGCCATCCAGCGACGAATCAAATGTCGTCAGTACCAGGCTGTCCGTTATCGTGCCAAACTCAACTCGTGGGCCATCATCCGCAAATTGCAGGTTTGAACCAATCTGAATGGTGTCGCTTGCGGTGTCCGTATCGCCCTCGGAGTCAGAAACGGTTACCGTACGCGTCAAATTAATCAAGTCATCCGTCAGGGCGATGATGTCTGTGCTGTAGTTTTCCGAACCATCCGCGCGGCTGTGGTCTATCGGACCCATCTGGGTCAGCGTCACTTCACCCGTTGCCGCATCCACACTCACACGGAATATCTCCGCGCCGCCCGCATGAGCAACTACGTCACCTCCCGCATCCAGCATCAGTTCAATCGCAACGCCGTGACTTGTCAAATTGGAAAGATTTCCGCTCTCCAGGCTCAGCGCATAGGTATCCAACACTATCTCGCCCGGACCGTCCGCACCAAAGCTGGTCTGTACAGCAAAAGCGGACGCAAACCCGGCGGTTGCCTCTTGCAGACCATCCGCGGGAGAATCAAATGTCGTCAGAAGTATGCCGCTGTCGTCCTGCTTGACAACAGATGCAGAAGGCCCCGCATCGTTAACAACAATGTGCAATTGCGTGCCTAATGTCGCGGGATCCCCATCGGAATCCACCAGAGTAATCGGGATATCCAACTGGACGGTCGTATCATTGGCCCCCATGTGTGCGCCGCCCGCCACATCGCCACTATCCGTGTGTGCCAGCGGCAAGAGCTGACTGATCTTCAGAGTCGCCGTACCAATGGATGCGTCAAACACAACACCCGCGTCTTTCAACTCCACTGTCAAGGCAATCACCCCGCTGCCATCAGCGTACACGGCTTGCAGGGTTGTTCCCTCAATATGCCAGACCAGCGGATGATGCGCCCCATCAGCGGAAATGGCGTCATACCCAACCTGCTCCCCTTCCAGGGTACTCCCTTCGCTTGCTCCATACACCAGGTGGGCGCTTGTCCCCAAGTCGGTGTTTGTTCCTGAGTCGCTGTTTAACACGAAATCAACCGTTGCTTCCGCCACAGACTCACTGGTTGCCACGAGGGCATCGTCCAGACGGACATTGGTTCCATTCACCCATAGCTGTGGTTTGTCTTCGTCAACAGTAATGATGATGTCAACCGGATCGCTGATGGCGTAATTGTTAAGCACCTCCAGTTCCATATCCTGCGGGTTTTCTTCCGCGCTGACTTGCAACGTCAAGTGGGCGGGGCCGCCCGTATCGCGTGAAGAGCCGTCCGCGTTCCTTTCGTTGCTCCACTCACCCGGATTGAAAGTAATGGTGCCGCTTACATCCGACAAGGTGCTGTCAATGTGAAAGATATAGGTCAGGGTGCCATCAGCGGCAAGTTGTGTCTGCGGGTCCATGCCGACTCCGCCCGGAACGCCCGTCAACTCCCAGTCTGCGGGGACGCCGGAAAGAATAAAGCTGTGGGCTTCGGAACCATCTACATCGGCGAAAAGCGTGTGCACATCCAGGTTAATGCTCGTACGCTCCTCTGTGGCCGGCGCGGCAGAGGGATGTTCAGATGGCACAAAACCTTCTCCGGGCAGCGGCTGCAATTCAATGGGACCTTCCCCAAAGGCAACATCCGCCGGAAGCTGGGCAACGGCATCTACGGGAACGGTATAGTCCTGCATAATGACGTTGTACGCGCCGCTCACATCATTGTGTACGGATGCCTCTATGTGCAGATCAATATCTGTGTCGCGGTACTGATTGTCCGCATCGTATTTCACGTACAGGTCCAATTCAATGCCGGTCCTGCCGTCCGGCAGGGTAACGGAAGCCATGTCGCCGGGAAGGAGCACATATTTTCCGTTTACCAGCGCGACTTCGGTACCGGGCACCTGATTGCCGTCAGCGTCAGTAACGGTGTTCAGGAAAAGCTGGACCCCTGCCGGAACCGTGATGCTGTAACCATCCAGCGATACCCCCGGGACATCCGAGGTAAAGAGCAGGTGCAGCACAGCAGGTGAAGTAGCGAGATCACCCACATGCGCGTTCGGCGTCCAATTTTCGTACGCCGGACCCGTTATCGAAGTGGTCAAACTCCCTGTTGCGGGATACAACGCGAAGAGATCAATCGCACCCGGATCCAGTGGCTCGCCACCCACCCCACTGCTCCGGTAGCTGGTCTCGAAACCAGGCGTGACCTCACCTCTGGCGGCATCCTGATTGACAATCACAAAATTGCCGCCTTCCTGTGCGCCGCCTCCAGCACCCGGTCCTGCTGCCGCCGCTTCCAGTAATTGGGTCGGGTCTCCTCCCTGCGCAATCTGCGCCTGAATAGACTCCAGTTCTTTTTCCGTCATCTGGGGCGCCTGCGGTTGATCCGGGCCGGCACCCGCCGTTTCTGACGCCGCTTTCGCCGCATCAGACAAAATCGTGCCATCCAGCGTAAGCGACAAACCCTTGCCTACGGTGGCAAATCCCCCCTGTGTCAGGTCAATGTGCGCCGCACCCCCATCAGACTGAATCTTTTCACCCTGAAACACCTTGTCGCCCGCGTGCAGTTCTCTCGCGTTGCCACTGGCATCAATCGCCACCACCTTGCCGGTGATGCTTTTAACGATGCCGACTGCTTGTTCTCTGGTAGCCATGATGTACTCCTTCGCTATACCCTACATTAATCCCTCAAAAATCCCCGTCTTTGCCACGTGCCTTCTGTCACGTGGTCGTGTTCTGTTCTGCGCCATTTTGCAGAGACAACAAATCCTTCTGTACGTATTCGGAATATTTCGAATTGAGCAGTGCTGCCCGGTTTCCCGGCAACTGAGCCTGCCCATAAAACCGTCGCAAGGGTGTCGAACGGCGTGGCGTGGCACACTTACGCCGACGCAGGGCAGGCGACTCACCCGTCCCGCCACAATCCAGCGGTGACCACAAGCGTCGCCACACTGTTTCCCGCACACTGGTTAGAACGCGATCCGCCATCGTCTTCCCCTTTCTGCCCCCAAATTGCCCGAAGGAAACATTGCTTATGGGAAAGAGATTAATCGCTATTTACTCGGATGAGTATTGTACTTTGGTACTACTTTTCAATGATTTTAATACATATTTGTTATACATTTATCTGTATTTTATGCGTAAATTGCATGCTTGGCGCCTCAATACGCCGCGCTCACGGAAACCGATTTGACAATCCCTCAGAATATGTTACGCTTCGCATAAAAGTTGAATGATTGCTCAACTATTGAGATAGAGACACTAATGCGAAAGATGCCCCTGTGCGATTGTGATGTGATTCACCACGAGGTGGTAGACCAGGTTCGCGCCACGATGCCCGACCACGCAGATTTTTATGAACTGGCCAACCTGTACAAGCTCCTTTCAGACACGACCCGAATCAAAATCCTGTGGGCGCTGCACTGCCGCGATATGTGTGTCTGCGACATCGCCGTATTGCTCGACATGAAGAAATCTGCCGTCTCGCATCAACTGAAATCGCTGAGACTCGCCCGGCTCGTCAAATTCGAAAAGCAGGGCAGGATGGTTTATTACTCGCTGATGGACGACCATGTCAGAAATATTTTCGAGAAGGGTGTGGAGCATATCCATGAATAGGATTTTTTGTATCGGATAGCCAACGGAGACGCATATGTTGAAAGAATACTCCTTGCAGGGACTGGACTGTGCGGGCTGTGCCGCCAAAATCGAAAAAGCACTGGGCGCGCTGGACGGCGTGTCGTCCGCCACGCTCAACTTTATGACGACCTCACTGCAACTGGAAGTAGCCGATTTTCGCGCAACGTCCATCACGGCAGAAGTCAGGCGCGTGGTGCAGACATTTGAGCCGGATGTAACCGTGACGGAAAAGGCGGATCGGCACGTATCTCACGACCATCCGGCAGGCCTTGTCAGCACCGTGCGCCAGATTGCGGTTATTGCCATCGGCGCACTGCTGCTCGGCATCGGCTGGCTGATCAGCCTGTATTATCCGGAAAATCCCCTGCTCGCCCGGGCAATTTTCGTCGCCAGTTACCTCATTCCCGGTGCGGGAATTTTGTGGCGGGCACTGAAAAGCGTTAAACGAGGACTGGTCTTTGATGAAAATTTCCTGATGGGCATCGCTACTATCGGCGCACTCGCTATTGGCGAGTACCCCGAAGCGGTGGCGGTCATGCTGCTTTACCGAACAGGTGAATATTTTCAGGACAAGGCGGTAAACCGGTCCAGAAAGTCCATCACCAATCTGATGGGAATCCGCCCCGACTTTGCCCGCGTAAAGCAGGGGAACGACTTTGTCAACATCACACCGGACAGTGTGAAAGTGGGCGACACCATCCTGGTGAAACCCGGTGAACGGATTCCGCTGGACGGAATCGTTCTCGAAGGGATTTCCACACTGGATACGACGGCGCTGACCGGCGAATCTGTGCCGCGCAAGGTGAAAACCTCCGACACGGCGCTGTCGGGCTGTATCAACCAAAGCGGCGTGTTGCTGATCAGCGTCACAAAACGCTTCGGGGAATCTACTGCCGCCCGGATTATTGACCTGGTCGAGAACGCGGCGAACAAGAAAGCACCCACGGAAAACTTCATCACCCGCTTTTCGCAGTATTACACACCGATTGTAGTCTCTCTTGCATTCCTGCTCGCCGTCGTCCCGCCTCTTTTCGGCGCGGAATGGCGGCCATGGCTGCACCGCGGCATGATTTTTCTGGTCATTTCCTGCCCATGCGCGCTCGTCGTGTCGGTTCCGCTCAGCTTCTTCAGCGGCATTGGGCTGGCGGGCAGAAAAGGAATTCTGGTGAAAGGCGGAAACTATCTGGAAGCGCTGGGCATGCTGGATATTGTCGCACTGGACAAAACCGGTACGCTGACCAAAGGGGTATTCAGGGTGACAGAAATCCTGCCGACGCCCCCTTTTACCGCAGAGGCATTGCTAAAGGTAGCAGCACACGCGGAAGCTTTTTCCAATCACCCTATCGCCCTCTCGATACGACAGGCATATGGCAAACCCGTTGACTCAGGTCGGACGAAGGATTGTCAGGAGGTAGCGGGACAGGGTATCAGCGCGCAGGTGGACGGGAAAACGGCATTGGTCGGCAACCGGAGACTACTGGCAAGTGCGGGGATTGCGTGCCCCGCCCTGCCCGAGTACGCAGGAACGGAAATCCATGTCGCGATGGACGGCGCACTGGCGGGCAGTATCGTGATTGCGGACGAGATAAGACCGGACAGCGCGACGGCGATTGCCGGTTTGCGGCAAAGAGGCGTTCGGAAGATACTGATGCTGACGGGCGACAACGCACGCATCGCCCGCACGGTCGCCGACACACTGGGGCTGGACGCGGCTTGTGCCGAATTACTGCCGTGGCAGAAAATCGAAAAAGTGGAGGCGCTGGGAGCAGAAAAACGTGTCGGCGGAAAACTGGCGTTCGTGGGGGACGGCATCAATGACGCGCCCGTTCTGGCAAGGGCAGATGTGGGTATTGCGATGGGAGCGCTCGGCTCGGACGCAGCCATTGAGGCGGCGGATATCGTGCTGATGACGGACGAACCTTCCAGGTTGGCAGAAGCGATTGATATTGCACGGACGACACAGCACATTGTCTGGCAGAACGTTGTCTTTGCGCTGGGGACGAAGTGTCTGTTTCTCCTGCTTGGCGCGCTTGGCATAGCGAGCCTGTGGGAAGCGGTTTTTGCCGATGTGGGCGTATCGCTGATTGCTGTCCTGAACGCTACGCGCCTTATGCGGGCGGCGTAAGGCCGTCAGGCAAACGGCACGGAAAACAGCGGTCACGCCGCACCGGGATCCATCGGGAGCCGTCAGTATATTCCCTACCCAATACTGTCGTACTGCCTTCTGATAAACGCAGCGAGCAACGGCACTGCCAGCGAATACTTGCCATGCCGATTCTTGAATACCAACCCCTGATTGGACAGGGAAGACATCATTTGGGTCACGTGGCTGCCGCTGAACGCTTTTTCCAGGAGCATCCGCGATGCTCCCACTATCTCCTGCACGGTAAATTCGTCGTCACATGTGGGAAGCGCCACGATGGCTTTCAGCAATTCTTTCTGCCTATCCGTCACTCTTGCCCACCGCCCCTGAAAAAAATCGTTATCCAGCTTCATGACAATATCGGTTATCGGGACATCGGATACCTCACGCCCCGACACGGCTTTTGCAACCCAGATATCGTATATTTCCTTGCAGATGAACTGGATAAAGTAGGGATACCCGCCGGACAATCGGCAAATGGTCTCCACGACCTCCTCCGTAAACCGGACCGGGCACTGTGCATCCTCAATCGGCTTCATGATGGCTTCCCTCGACGCTTGCTCATCCAATTGCTTCAGGGAAATGACATGGAACATTCTCTCCGAATAGGTTCTGGATTCGATCAGCTTCGGGAGCAGTGTTGGCAACCCTGTGAGAACGAGCAGGAAAGGAATCCCTTTTCTTTGCAGCGACTGAAACACCTCCAGCAACAAAGCAAGCGGATATTGGCTTTTGGCGGCGTGGTCCGCCAGATTCTGCGCTTCGTCATACGCAAAAACGATACCCTTTGTCGTTCCGGAAAGCATTGTCCAAACGAACGTCAGCACCGACTTCAGCTTGTCCGACACAAGCCCCGGTTCCTGTCGGTATATTGCATTGAGCAATCCAAAGTCCAGCGGCTGTCGCATCGTTTCCTCCACACTCAAAAATCCCGGGGGGAGGTGTTTCTTTTCGGCGATGGCGAGGGCGGCGGTTACGGGCGCGATGTCTGTCAATATTCTGAGCGCCAGATTGTCTTCCGTCACGCTGGCAGATTCCGACATGTCTGCCCCCGCCCACAACCAACCCGCCTCCATAGCAATGGGTTTGACTGTTTCCAGCAACACCGTCTTGCCAACACCGCGCAACCCCGTCAGAATGACATTCTGCGTAACGAGCCTCTGGTCGAGATACTGCTTCATCTCGTCCTG
The DNA here is from genome assembly GCA_031266815.1 of Burkholderiaceae bacterium. Lineage (GTDB taxonomy): Bacteria > Pseudomonadota > Gammaproteobacteria > Burkholderiales > Burkholderiaceae_D > Oxalobacter. Next base: position 7,772 of record JAISAG010000082.1, read on the forward strand.
CTCCGCTGTTCTCCCCGCCAGATACGGCGGTCTGTGACCGGCGCCAGGCCTGAAAGGATTTTTGAAGGATTCTTGCTCCACGTTTTTAGCCCTCGTTAGGCAGCGAAATAAATTTAGCGTAACGCATAAATTATGCGAGCCAACTCAGTTTATACAACGAATGCATATCGCAAATTTAGCGCCCGTTAGGCCAAGAACTAAATTTATATATATCTCTAAATTTGTCGCGTCAACCTCACCGACAGGCTACACATCGCCGGTTTAGCTGTAATAGCTTGGTACTCATCAGACGAAGGACTCCTTTGTGGCGACGCCTCATGCTTTCGCTTCATCTTCTATCACCTCAATCCGCAAGTCTTTGAAGACAGCATGCAGCCAACCACTTTCCATAATCTGTCTGGAAACATGTTCCTCGGCTTCGATATCGTCACGCAGGGGAGACCAGTAGCGAAAGGCATCGCAGGGCGCGGGAATATATTCCATCTCGCCCGTTTTGCGCCTGCTGGCGAAAAAGCACATGAACCCGTGCTTGTCGCGCACAAACTTCGCGCCGTGTCCGCCGTAGCGGGCAGCGGACAATACCGCGTCGCGCAACAACAGAAACGGCGCAGCGACAGGGACACCATCTTTTGTCACCAGATAGCGGGGGCGTTTTTTTGCCGACATATTTCGCTCCGCGCTACCGCACTTGTTCCACTGATACGCACCTCATTGCAGACGGTTTCTCCCGTCCGAATTCAACGCCAGCCTGAGTGAAGCGCCCAAAAATAAATGCCCTGTCAGAAATTCCATGACCTTTTCGTCGAAAGCATAGTGCAGGGTCACCGCATCGTAGCGCCCGTCAAACGGACTGGATCGGTCAAAGTACAGCGTCAGCGCCCCATCTTCGTACGCGACTTCCGATACCTCGTAGTAAAGCGAAGCGTCCCCCAAAGAGTCTGCCGACAAGTCCGTCAGGGAAAAGTATCCTTCCTTCGTGCGGAAGGAAAGCGTTTTCTTGTCCGATACTTCCTGAATGATCTCCATTTCAAGCGGTGTCGCCGAAAGGATGGTCAGTCTCCGCCTTTGCTCCATGCTCACTCTTTCTCCATGCCCGCGCTCACAGAATGTCGCTTGCGTAATCCGCCAGCCTGGACCGCTCTCCGCGGGACAGCATGATGTGGCTGCTGTGCGCCCATCCCTTGAAACGGTCCACCACATGGGTAAGCCCGCAGGAACCCTCGGTCAGATAGGGGGTATCAATCTGGGCGATGTTGCCAAGGCAGACCACTTTGGTGCCGGGTCCCGCGCGGGTAATCAGCGTTTTCATCTGCTTTGCCGTCAAATTCTGCGCTTCGTCAATAATCAGGAATTTATCGATGAAAGTCCGTCCGCGCATGAAATTGAGGGACTTGATCGAAATGCGGGATCGAATCAAATCTTGCGCGGTTGCGCGCCCCCAGTCTCCCCCTTCGTGCTTGCCCGCCCTGTTCAGCACTTCCATGTTATCGTCAAACGCACCCATCCACGGGGACATTTTTTCCTCCTCCGAACCGGGCAAAAAGCCAATGTCCTCTCCCACCGGAATGGTGACCCTTGTCAGGATGATTTCGTTGTAGCGCTGGGAATCCAGTACCTGTGACAATCCCGCTGCCAGCGCCAGCAGGGTTTTTCCCGTTCCTGCCTGTCCCACCAGGGTAACAATATCGCATTCGGGATCCATCAGGATGTTCAGGGCAAAATTCTGCTCGCGGTTGCGCGCCAGAATGCCCCACACGTTGTTCTTCTGGTGGGTGTAATCAACCAGTGTCCGCAAGACGGCCGTGTGTCCCGCCACTTCGCAGACCTGGGCGTAAAACGGGTCTCCTCCCTCCCCCTCCAGATAAATGAACTGGTTGGTCGCCATGCCCGAGACCAGTGGCCCTGTCACTCGATAAAACGTCCTGGGTACGCTCCGGATATTTTCCTGCCAGGACTCGATGTTTTTGCCATGTTTTTCCCAAAACCCGGGAGAAAGCGCCAGAATGCCGGTATAGAGCAAGTCGGAATCTTCCAGTATCAGGTCATTGAAATAATCTTCTGCGGGCAATCCGATCGCACGCGCCTTAATGCGCATGTTGATATCCTTGGAGACAAGTACGACCGCCTTTTCCGGCTCTTCCTGCACCAGGGCACGAACAATGCCCAGTATGTAGTTGTCCGCCTTGTCGCGCGGCAGCCCTTGCGGCAACTCACCCGACTGAATACGCGTCTGGAAATAAAGCCGCCCCGTTGCTTCCCTGTTCCCCAGCTTGTCTAGCGAAATCCCTTTTTCCAGTTGGGCTTCGTCCACATCAGCAACCAGTGCATCCAGCGAACGGGATACTTGCCGCACATTGCGGGCGACATCGGACGCACCTCGTTTGTGATTGTCCATTTCTTCCAGCGTTATCATGGACAGAAAAATATCGTGCTCCTCAAAACGGAAAAGCGCGGTGGGATCGTGCATCAGGACGTTGGCATCCAGCACAAAGAGTTTCGTCTGACCAGACTGGCTGGCGGCGCGGCTAACGGAAGATTTCAGGCTGGCACTGACCTGCTTCCTGCGCGGCGGGGGCAGGGGAATATTCCCCTTCTCTCTCATTGCTGGCGGCGCGACCAGCGCGGGTACGGTTTGCGACGACTTGCTTTCTGCCTTTCGTGCCCGCACAGCACGTGCTTGCGGCGCCAATGCGGCACGCTTCTTCCGCTGGCTACCGTGGGTCGCCCTGACATCGACATCCTGCAACACATCGCCCGGTCTGACAGGTGCTCTGGGTAACGGCATAAAATCCCTTCCTCAAAAAAACGGCCCGGCAACAATCGGGCAATCCCGCCCCGACATGATAACAAAAAGCGACGCAATTCTGACGCGGGCGCATCGGCTTTCCGTTCCGTGAAAAGACGGAGTTCGGACGATATGTATTGGCAAAAGACAAAATCTTGACGTTTCCTGTATGAAATCATACAATCCGACCAGCTCTGGTGCCCGCAAGCCCGCCCGGGTTTGTGGTTAAACGGGAAACACGAGGCCGATACAACGGTAAACGTGTGCTGCCCCCGCAACGGTAAGCA